>JAEEWS010000056.1 GCA_016287765.1 Lachnospiraceae bacterium | reverse complement strand
CACCTTGAGCGGAGCTGCATACGTTGCGTCTCTTTCCTTACACTCTTCGATGGAGTACTTCTTTTCGTCCTCGCAGAGCCTATAGCTCAGGAAAGAGAGTTCAAGATTGCCCGAAAAATCTTTGATCGGAGAGACGTCTTCGAAGACTTCCTGAAGTCCCTTCTCGATGAACCACTTATAGGAATTCTTCTGAACCTCTATAAGATTCGGCATCTCGAGAACTTCATCCCTCTTCGAATAGCTCATCCTAATCCCCTTACCGACTTTGACAGGATGCATACTGTTCTTTTCCATTGACGCTTTCACCTCGTGTTATATTTTTATAAAAAAAACTTTTCATATCATCTCTTATGTGGTATAATATCAAGTGATAGGCATGCTGAACCAAAATAAGAGCATTGTCTATATTAACATATGGTTTGTAAAGAGTCAAGCCAATTTTTTTTTAAAAAAATTAAAATGAGCGGTCCTTTTGACCGCTCTTATTTTTTTCTTTATCCTTTTTGACACTTTGGGGACGGGGTTAGTGGTTCATTTTTTGGTCCCTCTTCTATTATACTCTTTCCACTGTGCCTTCCCATGTATCCACATGAACAGGCTTGATCATCTTTTCATCATACCAGTGCTTGGTAACAGTCTTTGCTCTTGTATAGAAGCGAACGCCGTCCTTGCCGAGTACATGAAGATCTCCAAAGAAGGAATCCTTGTTTCCGGAGAAAGGGAAGTAAGCTGTGGGAACAGGAATTCCGACATTAATGCCCACCATGCCGCCGTCGGTCTTAAGCTCAAACTCTCTTGCATAATATCCGCTCTGGGTGAAGATGACCGATCCGTTGGCAAAAGGATTTGCATTCATAATGGCAAGGCCTTCTTCAAAATCCTTAACTCTCTTAACGCAGGTAACGGGTCCGAATATCTCCCTGTCGCCCACAGTCATGCCGGGCTTAACATTATCCAGAATGGTGGGTCCCACAAAGAATCCCTTTTCAAATCCGGGCACTTTAATGTCACGGCCGTCCAGGACCAGAGTCGCACCTTCGTCCACACCTTTTTGGATCCATTCGCACACTTTATTTCTGTGTGCTTCGGAAACCACGGGCCCCAGCTTTGTATCCGGGTCATATGCACAGCCGACCCTCATGGCCATGGCCTTCTTTTTAAGGAGAGCCACAAACCTGTCGGCTACAGACTCCTGAACACAGACTACGGGAAGTGCCATACATCTCATGCCTGCACATCCGTAGGTGGAATTTATAATGGCTGTGGTAGCATTTTCAAGATCTGCATCCTCCAGTACAAGTGCATGATTCTTGGCTTCACATTGTGCCTGAACGCGTTTTCCGTTTGCTGCGGCAACAGAATAAATGTGCTTGCCTACCGATGTGGTTCCCACAAATGTAACCGCCTTTATACGTGCATCGGTAAGAAGAATGTCTGCTTCATTTCTGCTGCAGGTAACCAGATTAACTATACCCTTTGGAAATCCTCCTTCATTATAGAAGAGTTCCAGTATTCTCATGGAAGTGAGGGGTGTTGCGCTTGATGCCTTAAGTACCACAGTATTTCCTGTGGCAATAGCCAAAGGAACCATCCATCCCCAGGGGATCATAGCCGGGAAGTTGAAAGGAACTATGCCTGCTATAACACCCAAAGGTACTCTGTAGGTAGCTGTGTCAAATCCCGTGGTCACCTGAAGAGATGCATCTCCCTGAACCAGAGTGGGAAGTGAACATGCATGCTCGGTGGGTTCAATGGCTTTAAGGATGTCACCCTTTGCCTCAGCCAGATTCTTTCCCAGTTCTTTTGAACAGAGAAGAGTAAGCTCCTCCAGATGATCAACAAGAATGTTTCTCCACTTGAACATCATCTGTGTTCTTTTGCTTAATGACATTTGGGACCACTCGGGAAATGCCGCAGCCGCGGAAGCTATGGCTTCATTTACTTCTTCGGGTGTGCAGCAGGGCACCTCCGCTATCACTTCTCCCGTACTCGAATCGGTAACGGGCATATACTTATCTGTTTTTGATGTTTTCCATTCTCCGTTAACGCAATACCCTTTTCTTTCGATCTTCATTTAGTTTACTCCTTTCAAAATTAATCAAATTCTTGGTAACTTTTTGTGATTTCTTTTGTTTCTTATAGGAGTATATATTAAAATATACCAAAAGTAAAGTACAACTTATGTATCTTTTTGGTAACTTTGGGGTTTTTAAAGGCACAACAAAAGGGACAGGCATCGCCTGTCCCTTGCATTATCGCTGTCCAGATGACAGCATCATCTTCATAATATAAAAGCCATTGATTACTTAAGTGTAACCTTTGCGCCAGCTTCTTCAAGCTTCTTCTTGATGTCCTCAGCTTCTGCCTTGGAAACGCCCTCTTTGAGAACCTTGGGAGCTGCTTCAACAGCTGCCTTAGCTTCGCCAAGACCAAGACCGGTGATCTCACGAACAACCTTGATAACCTTGATCTTCTCAGCGCCGATCTCAGTGAGCTCAACGTCGAACTCAGTCTTCTCTTCAGCTGCTGCTGCTGCGGGACCTGCTGCTGCTACTACAACGCCTGCTGCTGCAGAAACGCCGAACTCTTCCTCGCAAGCCTTTACGAGATCATTTAACTCTAATACTGTCATGCCCTTAATGGCATCGATAAATTCCTGTGTTGTCATTTTATTATCCTCCTATGGATTATTTAAAAGATTAAACTGCGACCTTAAGCCGCATCTGTAAATGGGGCCTGCTTATTAAGCTGCCTCGTTTCCGCCGTCCTGCTTCTCTGCGATCTGCTTGAGAACTCTTGCAAAGTTGGTGATGGGGGACTGCATGCTGCCAAGAAGTCTGGAGATGAGCTCTTCTCTTGAAGGGATCTTGGAAAGTACTTCGATTCCCTTGACATCATAGTAATTGCCCTCAACTACGGCGCTCTTGAATGTTAATGCCTCAATCTTTTCAACGTGCTTAGCAATGATCCTTGCGGGAGCTGTTGCATCTTCGATCCCGAATGCGATAGCTGTAGGTCCTTCAAGCTCGTTGTCAAGCTTTGCGAAATCTGTGCCTTCAAATGCACGCTTAAGGTAAGTGTTCTTATATACCTTGTAAACAACACCGGCCTCACGAAGCTCTTTACGAAGAGCTGTATCCTCGGCTACGGTAAGTCCACGGTAATCAACAAGAACTGCAGATGTTGCCTTTGCAACGATCTCCTTAATCTCGTCAATGATGGGTGCTTTGATTTCTACTTTTGCCATATCGGTAACCTCCTTTATAGATTTTTTGCAGTCTTTCTTATATATGAAACTTAAAAAGAAAAGACCGCCAACCGAACGGTCAAGCAGTCTGAATAATCATCAAACATATCTTTTCCCTCGGCAGGCGTTTGTGTTCTTACGAGGTTTCCCTCACCTGCTGTCTTCGGTAGTTATATATATCTTTCCGATGTCTTTAAAAAGACACCGGAGAGATGATATATCAATTTTTATATTTTGTCAACCACAAAGTTAACAATTACATGATCTTTGCAGCGCTAACCTTTACGCCGGGGCCCATTGTGGAAGTAAGAGTGATGCTTCTGTAATACTGACCCTTAGCTGTAGCAGGCTTTGCCTTTGTGATTGCATTTAACAGCGTCTGGAAGTTTTCTGCGAGTTGTTCTTCGGTAAAGGAAGCCTTGCCGACTGCACAATGGATGATGTTTGCCTTGTCAAGTCTGTACTCTACTTTACCTGCTTTGATATCTGCGATCGCAGCTGCTACGTTCATAGTAACTGTTCCTGCCTTGGGGTTAGGCATTAATCCCTTAGGTCCGAGAACCTTACCGAGACGACCTACAACGCCCATCATGTCGGGTGTTGCTACAACAACGTCGAAATCAAGCCATCCCTCGTTCTGGATCTTGGGAATGAGCTCGTCGCCGCCAACATAATCTGCTCCTGCTGCTTCTGCCTCATTTACCTTGTCTCCCTTAGCGAAAACAAGTACGCGAACCTTCTTACCGGTTCCGTGAGGAAGTACGACTGCACCACGAACCTGCTGGTCTGCATGACGTCCGTCTACACCGAGTCTGATATGTGTTTCGATTGTCTCATCGAATTTTGCTACTGCGTTCTTTTTAACAATGCTTACAGCTTCAGCAACATCATACTGCTGGGACTTTGTGTAAGCCTTAACTGCGTCCTGGTATTTCTTTCCTCTTTTCATTTTATAACCTCCTATGTGGTATTTACGGAATTACGACCGAAAAACGGTCTGTCCTCCCACGTTATTCAACGTAAGATTTAGCCTTCAACAACTTCAATGCCCATGCTTCTTGCAGTACCTGCGATCATGCTTGTAGCTGCTTCAAGGCTTCCTGCATTGAGATCGGGCATCTTGAGCTGAGCGATCTTCTCAACTTCGCTTCTCTTGATCTTAGCAACCTTGTTCTTGTTGGGAACGCCGGATGCTGTTTCAAGATTGCATGCCTTCTTTAAAAGAACTGCTGCAGGGGGTGTCTTTGTGATGAAAGTAAAGCTTCTGTCGGAATAAACCGTAATAACTACGGGAATGATCATTCCTGCCTGATCTTGTGTTCTTGCGTTGAATTCCTTTGTAAACTGAGGAATGTTTACACCGTGCTGGCCAAGTGCAGGTCCAACCGGAGGAGCCGGTGTTGCCTTAGCTGCAGGGATCTGTAATTTAATATAGCCTTCAATTTTCTTTGCCATTGTAGATTTACCTCCTAAATGTGGTATTATCGGAGTGTGACACCAAGAACGTGTCGTTCCTCCCACTTATCACGATCGGGGATCGTGACATCAGTACTATTCTGCCTTTACTGCCGTAAAAGCAAGTTCAACCGGTGTTTCACGGCCAAACATGTCGATTGAAATGATAACTGTCTGCTTGTGTTCGTTGATCTGCTTAACAATACCAACCTTGTTTTCCCAGTTACCTTCGAGAATCATTACAGAGTCGCCGACCTTGAAGTCAAGCTCGATCTCATCAAGCTTATCTTCCTGCGCCCTATCAAGTCCCATGTTCTTAACCTCAGCCTCCGTAAGCGGAACAGGTTTGGAACCCGGACCTACAAAGCCGGTAACACCTCTGGTGTTTCTGACAACGTACCAGGTTTCATCGTTCATGTCCATATGAACAAAGACATATCCGGGAAACTTCTTACGTTCTACTTGCTTTTTCATGCCGTCCTTAACTTCTACCGCTTTTTCGATAGGAACCGATACCTTAAGTATCTGATCGTCCAGTCCACGGTTTTGTACGGTCATTTCAAGACTTGTCTTAACCTTATTCTCATACCCTGAATAGGTGTGAGCAATGTACCACTTAGCGTCTGCCATAGTTACCTCCACATTACCGATCAAGCGCCGATGCTCAGGATCAGATCAAAAAGATTCTTGATGCCCAGATCGAGCAATGCAATGATCAGACTCAAAATAATGGTGATCACAATAACAGCAGCGGTCTCTTTGATGACTGAATCTCTATCGGGCCAAACGATCTTTTTGAATTCGGCCTTGAGTCCCTTCCACCAGGTTTTTACGCGACCCTTTTCTTTAGTAGTTGCTTCTGCCATAGTTTTACCTTTCTGTCGGATATCCGGCAATTATTTTGTTTCTTTGTGTAATGTGTGACGCTTGCAGAATCTGCAATACTTGTTAGTCTCCATCCTGTCCGGATGTTCTTTTTTGTCCTTTGTCATGTTGTAGTTGCGCTGCTTGCACTCTGTACATGCCAATGTAATTTTAACTCGCACGACTTCCACCTCCATATTTTCTTTTGTCGCTTTTTTGTCGGAAATGCCTTTTTTTCCAACAAAAAAAAATCGCTTGCTTCCATAAGCCAGAAGATTTTATCACGGCTTTCCGGATGTGTCAAGCAATTTTTTTATGTATAAAATGCCTTAAAGATGAATCGATGATAATGCGGTCCGGATCATCAGATCTCGAACTTGGTTGTCAGGTCTCTCAAACGATAAGCATAGTTCTTAAGTTCATCGCTGGCTTCAGCACTCTTCTCCGAAGACTTGGCGGATTCATCAACGATACCCGCAATGGAAGTGATGCCCACGGTAAACTCTTCCAGCGAATCGGTTTGATGCACGGATGCACCGGCGATCTCTTCCATGAGCTTAACGATGTTCTTTGCACCCTCGGTAACTTCGTTAAGGGTCTCAGCAGTTCTCTTAACCACTTCATTTCCCCTTGCAACCGCTGCCTTGGTGTTCTCTGCCAGGTCGTTGGTGTTGGCAACGGCCTTGACCGTATCTGCCGCAAGTGAACCCACTTCATTGGCAACAACCGCAAAACCTCTTCCTGCTTCTCCTGCTCTTGCCGCTTCTATGGAGGCATTTAAGGAAAGAAGGTTGGTCTGATCGGCGATCTCTTCGATGGCCCGGGTTACGGAAACGATCTCATCGGTCTGGATGATGATCTGCTTCATAGCTTCAAGAAGCTCATTCATTTCAGCATTGCACTTACTGATGGATTCCATAACCTTATCCGTATCCTTACCTGCCTGAGTGGCACTTAAGGTATTGAGGTTTGAAGTAGCGGTGATCTCTTCAACGTTTGCGGAGAGTTCTTCAATGGTAGCCACCTGATCTCTTGCTCCGTCGGAAAGGGAATTTGCAAGACCTGCAACATCATTGGACTTGGAAGCCACAAGATCGGCTGTCTCATCGATGCCCTTAAGTACTTCTCCCAGAGACTCGGAGATTCCCAGAAGGGCAGTCTTCACTGTGGCAAACTCACCCTGGAAATCATGCTTGAATTCAACCTTCATCTTGCCTTCAGCCATATGGCCCAGGATAAGAGCTATTTCTTCTATATAATCGCTGTAATTATTGAGGAGCCCCAAAGTCTTTTCTATGTTTCCTGCCAAAGCGCCGAATTCATCCTTGGTCTTCATGTCTTCGGTAAACTCCACATCCATTTCCCCGTTGGCGATCCTTGCCACAATGCTATTGGCAGCATCGATCTCCTGTCCCAGAGATTTGGAAACTATCCTTACCACCACCAGTGCAAGCACTGCAGCTAAGACGGTGGAAACAACGATGGCGATGAGTCCTATTACGGTGGTTGTCTGTGCACCCGACTCAGCTTCACTTACCGCCAGATTTGCAGCCTCGATACCGCTTTCAAGAGCCATCTCGTGGAGTCTGAAGCAGCTGTTGAGAGAAGTCTTCGCAATGTTTACCAACGCGGTATTCTCTTCCTTGGCATAGGGGATCAGCATGTTAAGAGTAGTATCAAAAACTTCCAGTCCGTAATTATATGCTTCCACAAAAACAAAATTGTACATATCGGACTCGGGATCGAAATTAACCTTATTCTCTTCGTTCCATGTTACATATGCTTCACGCATCTCTTTAAGCTGCTCCTCCGCATTGAAACGGGTGAGCACGTTCTCATTGGTAAGATACATATAGGCATATGCATAGCCTTTGATGACATAACCTTCACAGGGAGAGATATCCGAAACTATATCCTTATATAAGGTAATGTTATCGTAATGGTCTCCGCCTATCTTGGTGGTGTTGATGACACTGAGCGCAATGGCCAGGATAAATGCCACCACTATCAGAACACTGGCCGCAATTATAGCCAGTCTCTTGGCTATGGGGATGTTCTTCATCTTCTTCATCTTACTTATAACCTCTCATAGTAAAAATTTTACCTGTAATGTCTAGTACAGCGGTTTTAAAATAAATGGACTAATGCGCAGAATGTTTGCTCGAATGCTCGTGCATGAAAACGCAGGTGTAGCGGGCTACTCCGAGGCTTTCATGTACGGGCAGTCGGGTAAACAGGCAAGCATTGGGTCCAGTTATTTAATAACCGATGTACTAGGACTGAACCGGTATTTTATCATAGGATTTTTTAAAAGTAAACCCTATTTAAGTATCTCTTTAAGATAGGACGAACCCTCTACTTCTCCCTTAACTCCCAGGTATTCAAGGATAGTCGCTCCCGTATCCGCAAAGGTACTTCTGGTTCCCAGATTTACATCTTTTTTGAGGGGATCTCCTATACCCATCACACCCACATACTCTCTGGAGTGATCCGTGGACGGAGTTCCGGGATCGCATCCGTGATCCGCTGTAATAAAGAGGATATCCTCGGGGCGAAGCTTGTCTACGATCTCGGGAAGCTTAGCATCAAAGTAGCTGATAGCCTTGGCATATCCGGGCACATCATTTCTGTGGCCGTAGATCATATCCGTATCCACCAGATTTACGAAGCAAAGGCCGTCAAAATCCAGATCCATCCATTCAAGAGTCTTTTCTATTCCGTCGGGATTGTTAACGGTGCGGACCATCCTGGTAACTCCGCTTCCCGCAAAGATATCGTTTATCTTACCTATGGCAAGAACGTCCTTACCTGCTTCAGATATATAATTAAGGATGGTTTTCCTCGGAGGTACCAATGAAAAGTCATGTCTTCTCGAAGTCCTTGTGTAGGGCCATTCACCTTCAAAAGGCCTTGCGATCACACGTCCCACACCGTATTTCCCGGTGCAGAGTTCTCTGGCGATCTCGCAATATCTGTAAAGCTCCTCAACAGGCACTATAGCCTCATGAGCTGCGATCTGGAAAACGGAATCCGCCGATGTGTAAACAATGAGAGCTCCCGTTTCGCAGGCCTCTCTGCCATAGTCCTTTATAACTTCCGTTCCGGAATAGGGTTTATTGCAAAGGACCTTGCGACCGGTCCTCTTTGAAAACTCATCAAGAAGTTCATCCGGAAAACCGTCGGGGAATGTGGGCATGGGCTCTTTAGAGATCAGTCCCGCCATCTCCCAGTGACCTGTGGTGGTGTCCTTTCCCTTGGAGGCTTCAGCCATACGGGCAACAAAAGAAGGCTTCTTTGCCAGAGACTTTACATCCAGATCCTTGGGAAGATTTACTCCCTTGAGATCATCTATGCCTTCCAGATTAAAAAGTCCGTATGCTTCCGCATTGGGAAGATAATAATTGGGATCCTTGGAGCAGCTTCTGATGGTATTGCTGCCTTCATCGCCCCAGAGATAGGCGTCGGGCATCTCTCCGATGCCTACGCTGTCAAGTACGATCATAAATACACGTTTAGCCATAAAATAACCTGCCTTTCGTAAATAGTGTAATAAAAAACAAATATTTCAAAAAAAGACTAACTATTGAAAATTTAAAAATTCGGTGTTACAATGCCTTTGTATGACTTGAAAAAGCCTTTATGATATCGAATGATCGACACATTTATATAAAATTGGGAGATAAATAATATGAAAAAAAATGCCAAGGGTCTGCGTGGGTTCATCCACAGGTATCGTCATGCCTGGACTTTGCTCTACGTTCCAATCTACCTGTTATGGTTCTTCCATCTGGAGCGCACCACTTCCCCGACTCATTTACATATAATAAACTTTGCCGCGGATCAAACGATCCCTTTCTGCGAATATTTTATCATACCTTATTATATATGGTTCCTGTACATGTTCGTAGTAGGCGCTTTCTTCTTCCTGACCAACCGCAGGGATTATTACAGGTACTGCATCTTCCTTTTCACGGGAATGAGCATCAGCCTCTTCATCTGTCAGATATGGCCCAACGGCCTTACACTCCGTCCCGACCTTGACGCTCTGGGACGAAACAACATCTTTATCGAGGCTGTCCGCGGATTATATGCAGTGGACACGCCCACAAATGTTTGCCCGAGCATACATGTTCTCAACTCCATCGGAGCTACCATTGCTTTAATAAAGAGTGAAACTCTTTCAAAGTTTAAATGGGTCCGCCCGAGCGGCATATTCCTTTGTATAGCCATCTGTGCATCAACCTTCTTTTTAAAGCAGCATTCGCTGTTCGACGGTTTCTGCGCAGTGCTGCTCTGCTTCCCCCTCTATATACTGGCTTACAATCCCAAGTTCCTTAAGGTCGAGGCCAATGTAAAAGAGGAAGAAGAGGTTCTGGTACATGCTTAGGTCTTAATTGAATTTAAATATCTTGTTGGCGACTACATAGCCGGCCTTGACGATCTCCTGGCCGGCTGCGGTCTTAGCCTTACAAGCCGTTCCAAGAAAAGTGGCACTGATATGATTATAGAGGTGCTTATTTTTTTTCTTTAAGAAATCCCAAAGTTCGTTTTTCTTTTTTTCGCTCTCTTCATCTCCCAGTTTCATAAGGAAAACCGAAGAAATGGTCATCATGATGCCAAGATACTTGGTCATGTAGACTCTGAGCCTCTTATTCTTGATCTTGGTGAGGTCATACATCTCGATCATCAGCTTGTTTACGGTGAGCTGCTGGTCTATGCGCTTCATCATGTTCTTTTCGCTGACCGACTGGTCGTCTCTTCCTATGAAATAACGATAGAGATTCTCATCCAGATAATACATGGTCTTAACGTAAGGAAGCGGATAATAAACATAAATGTTATCCACATAGAAGCAATGCTCCGGAAGTTTAAGTCCGCATTCCCTCAGCATCTTGGTGCGATAGATAACGGAGTGCATCAGGATGTACTGTCCTGTTTTAAAATGTCCCACCTCATCCCAGGTAAAGATGCGATCCGTCGGGAAAGCAGAGCGGTAGTTTATAACCTTCTTCTTTTCCTCTCCCACCTTTTCATAAACATAGTTACAGATGAGCATGTCAAGGTTCACTCCGTCGGTCACCATCTTACGAAGTACTGCAAGAGCCCTTAAAAAAGAGCTTTCCTTTAACCAGTCATCGGAATCGCAGACCTTGAAGTAAAGTCCTTCAGCCACTTCAAGTCCGGCATTTACCGCACTTCCGTGACCTCCGTTCTCCTTGTGTATCACCTTCACACAGGTGGGATACTTTTCCGCATATGAAAGACCGATCTTATAAGTGTCATCGGATGAACCGTCATCAACAACAAGAACCTCCACATCCTCGCCCCCCGAGAGTGCGGATTCGATGGCATGCGACATATAAGCTGCCGAATTGTAGCAGGGAATTGCTACCGATAATAATTTCATTGTATTTGTATTCTCCTTATTGCATTAAATTTGCTGTTCTTTTTTTGCATACAGTAATTAATTGTACCATTTCCCGATGCAAAGTTCCACATATTTTTAGTATCTGTAAACCACCCAAAAAACATTACCGTTAAGCCTGAGCTTTTCCCTCAGATCGTCAATGGTGTCGGACTCCTCCTGCCCCGTGGCCGGATCCACGAAAGTCACGAAGAAGGGAGTGTATCCCGTGAGCTGAATGGTGGTCTCATTGTCAGTCATGGCATATATTATCTCGTCCCGGTATATGTAATAAAGGACCTGATCCAGTGTCGCCCCGGTAAGGGATATGGAATTAACCTCCGTCTTATCCATATACTCTCTTCCGGCTCTAACAGTCTCCGGAGAAACTTCGGAGGTTTTATTGGTAATACCTCTCTCCCACACGGGATATCCTCTGTTATCCGTGACCACTCCGATGGTCTCTATGCTGTCCGCCAGTTTAATGGCATCCTTAAGTTCCGTACTCGTCCCCAGGATGTTGCCGTAGGAATAGACTTCGTACCTTTCCTTGCCTGCATCCAGCACATCCACTCTAACGGTGGTAGTTGTCTTAATAATCGTAACACCTGCCACATCCGTCTGGGGAAGGCTGTTAAGATAATAACCGTATGGCAAAGACAGGTAATACTCGTCCATCATCTTTTGGGTGATACGGGTATCTACTGAAAAGCTCTCTCTTTCCTTTTCGTTACGGATCAGTATATAATCGTCCGATATCGGCTTATAGCCGGTACCTTCTTCATCCTTCGCGACTCTTGTCAACCGAAGGGATGTATCCGTGGCTTCCGCATCCACTATGTAGACCCCGTCCACAGAATAATCCTTTAACAACGCCTCTTCACCGTCGAGTATACGTATGCTTCTTAAAGGATAGTAGGGTGTACCGTCGGAGTAGGCTGCGATCTCATTGCTGTAACCGTAGCCCAAAACCATGTTCTTACCTATATGATCGAACAAAATGATGATATCGTATTCTTCGCTTCTTATATGCCTGAAGCTGTCCTTTTCGGGGTAAAGGATAAAGACCTCCGTGGGATTGGCCGCTTCCTGCCATGCAAAGTAGGCATCTTCCCTGCAAAAGGCCGAAGCCACTATCCCCGCTTCCGAAAGCCCCAGGAGAGCTCCCGTGGTGATATTGTAGGAGTAGAGCGCATCATAGGCAGTAAAGTAGAACACATCCGAAGTGTTCAGGTAGGCAAAATCCCCCAGTTCCGTTTTCATGTGGTCATATGTTTCCGCGATGGGTATATATACCAGCTCCTTTATACGGTTTTCAGAGCGGTAGTACTCATAGAGCAATATTCCGGTCTTGCCTTCGTATTCGCCGTTATTAAAGTAACCCGCTACCATGAAGACTGTGTCTCCGTTCTCATCCATTCTCAAGATCCGGATCTCATGTCTGTCGTTAACCTCCGAAGGGGCCTTGCTTCCCTTGTCCATGGAGAACACATTTATAACGGTGTTTTCCGCCAGATTATAGTAGTAAAGGGTGTTGTTCCTTACAAAACACATCATGCTGTTATCCGAAGTGGAGAAGATGTCCACATCGCCCCGGGCCGAGATCCCCAGCTTCAGCTGATCCATGGATATGCTGGCAAGAGCGGGATCGAACATGGCTTCCATGTCTCTTTCGTAATTCAAAAGATAGCAATAGGAACTTCCCAGATTTATACGGTATTTCTCGGATACCAGATAGGTCTCGGTGCCGGACTCCGTTTCCAGGGAGACCGTATAGTCCAGCGTGGCCACCATAAGATACTTGTACAATTCCCTTACAGAGATCTTTATGTCCGAAATAAGACGAGGTTCCAGATCTCCCCAGCAGACCATATAATAGGAATCAGAAATATCCACATGGGAATAGGTGGTTCCTTCTCCTCTGTAGGTGCTGTCCAGATAAGGGATGACAAAATCTATGTCCTTCTCTCTCGTCTTATTTGAAAAATCAAGAATGAACTTTATCTTTTCATTAAAGTAGGCATTGTCATACTGCTTGAAACGGAAATAATAGTAGACCCTCCGGCTTTCCGAGGTGATCAGCACCACTTCCGCCGCATATTCCCTGGAATAGGCCATCTCATGATCCAGCTTTATCCTTGCCTTCTTTCCTGTCTCGGTGTAATCGAAGGCATTCACCTCGCCATGATCCACTCTCTCCCCGTCAAAAGTATCATAAATATTATAAAGCAGCTTTCGTACATTGGTCTCCCTCTCTGTGATCACCAGATTCAGGGCATTGTCCTGCTCAAGAGAAATAAAATTTTCCCTTACGGAAAGGGTATCAAGGGCCGAAGTGTAGCCATATAATCTATTGACCTCCGTTCCGTTGCACTCAAAAGAGACCAGGGGAAGTTTACAGCCTTGGATCTCCGTTAATTCCACCTGCTCGTCGGACAAGGTTTCGGTCATTTTACTTCCGAAAAAGAGCAATGCCGCCACAAATACCGCTATTAAATAAACAATCTTTATTAAGTGCTTCATGATCTTCCTTTGATATGCTTTCTACGGCGAATATTATACCAAAAAGGGGTACGAAAATAAATCACTGATTTTGACACCCGGGGACGGGGTTAGGGGTTCACTTTTTGACACCCGGGGACGGGGTTAGGGGTTCACTTTTTGACCCTTTGGGG
>JAEEWS010000055.1 GCA_016287765.1 Lachnospiraceae bacterium | reverse complement strand
TCCGCTAATCCGTTAACAAGGTTGAAGAGCTGTCTGCACAAAGAGTTTACTTCTGCGATCTCATTTTCCGCTATTGCTATCTTTTCTGCCGTCGCCTTGTTTCCTGAGAATCCATTGATCTTATCCTGAAGACCATCAGCTATAACAAGAAGATCCGCCTTCTCTTCATAGTACTTTGCCTGTTGAAGCACTAGATTGTTGTAATAATCCGTGACGCTGTTCGCTCTTATCACAGAGTCGTCACCGCTTCCATTCATCTGTCGGTTGATCAAAATGCTGTTGATCTTATAGGTCTCTATAAGCTTTGCTCCATTGGTGATGTTCTCATTTACCACATCTATGGTGTATTTAAGATTCTTTAAGGAGTAATTAAATTTAGTTATTACGCTGTCCGTGTCTTTGGCAAGGCAATTGTAATACACATAGGAATAAAGATAATCTACCTTTGTATTTTTAACTATTTTTATAAGTCTGTTAATGTCACTGAAGGAAAAGCCATTTTTAGATGAATAATAACCGGAAAAATCACTTTCATTCATTTCTTCACAATAGTCACTAAGCGAATCAAGTATAGTCACCATGTTATCCAGCCATTCAATGTAATCCAGTTCCTCAAGGCTCACATCGTCTATCTTATTATCAGGGAAAGTAAAATCTCCGTAAGTTTCAAAGAAATAGTCTTTATACTCGGCTACTATGTTATTAAGTAAAGTAGAAAGATCATCCCCTGTAAGGTAGACCATACTCCCTTCACTTCCAAATCCATTTTTTAATGTGATGACATACTGGTTTTTATAGGTGTAATTAATTGCATTCTGTAAATTTTCAATGTACTCGGACGGATTTCCTGTATTTGCATTGGACTCACTAAGTTTTTTAAGGATCTCTTTCTTTTGTCTGCTTTCGTCCGTAAGCATCCTGCTGATGCTCATGTTATTGGAAACAGCGCCGGATGATAGAGTATCCTGCAAACCCGAATTCTTAAGGGCTTTAGCTATTACATTTGAAGAAGTGATCTGATTAACGTCCAGTTTTCTACCGTCCGGAGTTAGCAGTTCACTTGCCTCATCGTACTCAAAACTTATCAGTGCATTTACCTCATCCACATGAGATTTTAAAAGTCCCCACACATAAGGTACTGCCGTTCCTACAGAAAAACAGATGATCATTAGCCAGATGAAAATACCCTTGGCTTTTTTCATATACCTAAAAATATTTAAAATGCTTATTTCGATTACTTGACGAGGCTGAGAATATAATCTTTGATCCCTATATTGATTATTTACTGCTGTTTCTTTTTCGCGCTCAACTACTGTGTTATTATCCGCCATTTTCCCTAATCCCTTTTCAACTCAAATTTTTCAATTACTTTTCTGATTTTCACTATATCTTAATTCTCTAAGTTGCTTCCATTTAAGAATTTGTTGATCACTATCCCCATTCCCAAAATACACCAAAAAACCGGTGTTGTGCTTACCAGGGAATCATTGGCTATTCCGCAGCCTAAGAACCCGATTACACTCAACATACAAAGGAACCCGATCTTTTTCTTATCGTTATCTATCGTATGACCAAAGAAGAGTTTAAAGCAGTTTGTCAGGTAAGCAAATACGAATATAAGTGTTACTATTAGCGAGATCAATCCTGTGTTTGACCACATCTGTAGATAGTAGTTGTGAGGACGTGTGTAAACTGTTCCCAAAATGCCTGTATTATACTTAAGTGCGTAATCCTGTCCCTTTTCCATTATCATGACCGGATAATTGTCAGGACCTGCTCCGATCAAAATAAATTCCTTAAGTCTTGGTATGGTTATTCCCCAGATATAGCCTCTTATACTGATCATTCTTTCTCTTCCGGGGAAGGCATTTTCCCAGGAAATACTTTCATCTTCCAGCCCAACAAAAGTAACGATCTTATATTCATCTGCAGATGGATGGTAGGCAAACATATATTCATTATGGGCATCACTGATCTTTATTAAAATATAACCCTCCAGTGTTTGCTCAAGATATAGCCAAACATGATCTCCGTTTTTAAAATCTATTGTTTCTTGATTGAAATCCACATCCTCTTTTTCAAAAACGGTTTCACCATTTTCCGTCACTTTAAACCTGACATATGGATCATCATAGTAAATTTTAAATAATATCTCCTCACCCTTATATATCCACTTGATCTCATTGCCCGTGGTGTCTATACATGTAAGATCATATGTCTGTTTTTCCAGACTAAGCATTGACGCAAGTTTCTTTGGAACTGCACCGTTTGTTATCCTGTTTCCTATAAGTATAAGTAAAATAAATAACACTATAAGGGAAATCAAGATATACCATTTTTTCAACCATTTTCCAACCAGGAAGATGAAAGCAACTATAGCCATTACCGCCAGTATGATCATCCCCGTATCTGATTCTGAACCGTAGAGCACAATTAAAAGTCCAATGGCATCAAGAGTTGCAACGGCTTTTACCCACCATTTATTCTTTATTATTACCATTGCAAGGATAAGTGGCAGCATCTCGCAGACATAGGTTCCAACATAGTTAGAGTTCCCCAGAGAAACGTAAACGCCGGGCATACTGGATATTTCCCCGGTAGCTTCTCTTAATTCCTTGGACATAGTAAAGTACTTGATCCAGTTCTGAACATAGATGTTATATCCTTTCATCTGCAATAATCCTATTATATTAAAAATGAAAACAGCAGCAAGACCGGTATAACCTAATAATCTCAGATCTTTCTCATTTTTTATAATAAGGAAAGCATACATCGGGATGATCGCGTAACCTATCAATGTAAAGAAGGGTTCCTGCTGATCATATCCGCCTTTAATTGCAAGACCTTTATCCAAGGCAAAAGCTGTGGATAAAAGAACAAAAATCATATAGATCATTAAAGGCCACATTTTTTTTAGAAAAGTCTTTTTTTCTTCTTTTGAGGATATAACTAACGATGTGACAAGTTCTATAAGAATCAGGACACTGATCACCAGGAATAAAATACTTTTGGAATAAAGAAACGGATCTATTGGATGAAAATCCACATTATACCAAGGATAACCGTCATACGCAGCCTCAAAATAGTAATGATAGCGCGAGAACAACGGTATTAGAAAAACAATAAGCATTAATGGAATGATCTTAAAATTAAAACCTGTCTTTCCGGACTTATCTATAGTTTTATCATTAACAGCCTTACCTAAAGCTTTATTATGGTTTGCTTTACTCATTTCTTTATCCTTTTGGAACATATTCGTTACTTTACATATTTTTAACTATAATCTAATAAATTATACACGATTTATATCATATAGTAAAGAAAAAAGGTTTCGTCGGAATAATAATTATTCCGACGAAACCAATCATTTCTATAATATAATTTTCAATTATTCAGTAACAATAATGGTGATACGATAAGTTCTTCTGGCAAGTACAATACTATAGTAATATCTTCCTGCATCCATTCCGGTCATATCAAACACGAACTTTCCTTGACCCGGAGTATTAGTCCAAACATAGGGATCAACTGTTCCGCTGTAATCATCATCCACTGCGGTTACAGTAATGTTGGCTCCGTAAGGGAATGTCTCTCCGTACTGATCCACTACTGTAAAGTTAAAGGTCTGCTCAGGTCTTGTGGTGAGAGAAGTCTTGGAAACAGTTACACTATTATTTTCCAAACGAAGAGCATACGCATCAGGTGCTTTTGTTACTGTGACGTTAACTACACCGATCACCGTCTCAGGAGAGATACCTGTTTGATTAAATTTACTCATGGAAATGTAAACTGTGATCTTGCCTTCATCGTAGGCTGTAAGAGTACCATTTTCTGTAATAAAAGCAATATCTTCCGAACTCTTATCAAGCTTATAAGTGAAGGTGTAATCAAAGCCCAAAGGATAAATGTCAGATGCTTCATAAGCTTCCGGGCATCCTGAGTACTTCTTCCCATCACTTCCGAGGAAGTAGAAAAGAACATTTCTTGTAGTGGAAGCAGGCATTGATGCCGTCCAATTCTCGGAGCCCGTCCAGTTAATGTTATTTCCGGTCTTGTTGGTAACCACTATTCCTTCAGCTGTTTCAAGATCAGGCTCTACATAAGGTAATGCTGATACTGCACAGTCATTGGATTTAATTACTGTTTTACCATCAAAGGTAGACCATTCTGCGCTTATAACTGCGCTTTGATTAAGACTTGTAATCCTTACAACACCTGATGTCTGGCTATCGAGATAAGGACCATCTGTATTATAGTCCTTCATGCTGTATCTTACATAACCTTCTATGTCCGGTATTCCTTCAAAAAACTCTCCGTCTTCTGCTTTACCGATTATAACGCCGTTTACATCGTAAAGTTCAAATACCGGCATTGCTTCACAGAAGGAAAGATTATTCTCTCCTGTAATGTCCCAACCGCCTTCCTCAGACATATAAGCATCCTTATATCTTAAAGTAGCAGTCTTAGGAACGGTAGACCATTCAAGTGCCATTTCAACACCGTCTTCCGCTAACCCCGGTGCCTTAAATACGTACTTCTCTTCTTTGTTAATATTAAAATCTATATTAATTTCATTATTATTTTCACTGTCAATAGTAATATTGGGAGCCATATCAAAGTAGAATACTCTACCATTATCATATCTTCTGACTCTCTGTACCGTTATCTTTTCCTTACTTGCAGCAAGAGCTTCCGCTGCAGAAGGGTAAACTAACTTCACTCTGTTATAGGAATAAAGATTTACATAAACATTTTTTTCTTTAACATTTATAGTTACACTGCCTTCGTAACTGGTTCTTGTTCTGGCTACGGTAAGTGTAACAGAGATGGTTGCTTTACCTGCTGAAACAGCTTTTATAACACCTTTTTTATCAACAGAAACTATCTTGGAATCAGATGTTTTCCAGAAAACAGAACCATTATCTGTTTTATAAACATATCCGGAAGCGTTATAAAAGTTCAAGTCCATAGTCTCTCCGATCTCCAGATCGAAAGAGCTTGCCGCTGATGCTTTTGTTTCCCCGATAACTACCCTGCCTCTTGCTGCCCAGGCTGTTTGTAAAGGAAGCGCACAAAAGACAGTTGCCACAATGATCATAATTGATAAAATTTTTCCAAGCTTCCTCATAAAGTAAGGGCCTCCCATAACCTTTTTTAAAAACAGGAGAGGCAAAAGCCTCTCCTGCAATTCAGCTTTTTTAAAGCCGGTATTTCTTATGTACTTTCAACTTACTGGTTGATGAGCAACTTCTTGTTGAGAGTAATTGTCTGCTGGTTAAATACATTACCATCGGTAGTGTACTTAACAGTGATGCTTCTTACATAAACTTCCTTATCGGACTTAGCACCGTTGATGTAGTCAACGGAAACGATCTCGAAGTTAGGAAGACCTGTTGTAGCATTGTTCTTAAGTGAACGGATTTCTCCGCCATCCTTTGTAACAGAGCCATTGCCATCTACATCATAGAAGCAATTGAGTCTTGCACAAAGGTCAAGCCAAAGAGCGTTCGTGGTGGAAGCTGAAACTGTGTATACTCCCTTAGTCTGATCAGCGCCCCAAACAGCTGCATCCTTGTTAACTGTACCGTCAGCCTTAAGCTGGTAGGTAGGATCAACATTCTGGATGCCCTTGATGTTGTTGGAGATAGTGAAGTTCTTAGTGCTGAGCTTTCTAAGACCATTTGCTGTATTCTGGTAAACTGTAGCAGTAAATGTACCTGCAAGGAGGCAATCACCTACCTTACCCTTAGAAGTAGCGGTAACGTTTGTGAAAGCATCGAAATCAAATCCGCTAGTGCCTACAAATGTAGGAGCTGCTGTTGTTCCGATAGTGTTTGTCTTGTCTTTAGATACAAGCTTCTTAGCGCTGTTTCTGATAACAACGATAGGAGTTGTGGATGTTCCGATAGCTGCAAGTGCTTCTGAAGATGTAGGATCATCGGAAACCAACCAGAAGTTTACAGCATTAACTGCAACTCTGGAGTAAGTCTCAACAACCTTGATGTTGGAAACGATACCTGCAACATTAGTAGCATTGATGATGCTCTTGTCTGTTACCTTAACATCGTTAACGACGAGGTCATAGGAAGGAGTTCCTGTTGTGGAAACAGTCTTTGTACCAATGCTGAGGTTAGCCTTCTTGTCGCCTACAACTACTGTGTAAACACTCTTGCTGTCAGCTGCGAAAACCGCACTCTGGCTGAGGTCAAGGGAAAGTTCGTACTCTCCTGCCTTCTTTGTTGTAACTGTGTAAGCACCTGTATTTACGTTGTTGCCGTCCTTATCCTTGAGACCGACGCTAGCGCCTGCAGTTGTGATATCGAACAGCTGCTTGTACTGATCCTGAACAGTAACAGTTACTTTTCTGGTAGTATCCATACTGTTCTGCCATGCATCAACAGAGCTTGTGCTGAGGCTTACATATGTGAGCTTAGGCTCAGCCTTAACTGTAACATCGATAAGACCAACGATCTCATCCTTGTTTGTATCTCTTGTAGTACCAACTCTCTTGTAGAGATAGATTCTGGAAGTACCTGCGCTCCAACCTGTGATCTTAGTGGAGTTAGCGCCTTCGTAAATTGAAAGGATGTTGTCATCCTTTGCCTTTGCAAAGTAGTAATCGAACTGAGAAGCATCAAGTGTAAGAACTTGCTTGCCGCTCTCTGCGCAAGCTGCCTGGCCGGATACATTGTAACCGGTGTAAACCTTACCGTCGCTGCCGTCAAGCTTGAATACAAGGTAGTAATCCTCGTAAACCTTCAGTTCCTTGTTGGTGTAGTTAGCATCCTTACCGATCTTGTCAGCCTTTGTAAGTCCGATGGAAGAAGCCCAACCGCTGATAGCAGGAGCAACATAATCTGTTGAGTAAACCCAACCTGTCCATGTATCCTTCTGCTCGTCGTTGTTAGCGTCTGTATAGATGTAAGTAACAGTAACTTTGCACTTGGAACCTGCCTTGGAGAACTCTACAGTACCGTCGCCGTAGCAGAATGCATCGTCATCGGAAACGTCTGAATCATAATCGAATACAAGGTTTCCGTCAGCGTATTCAGGTCTGTCAATGATGATACCTTTCTCATCGTAAACGATAACTTCAGGCTTAACTTCGCCGGAGATGATAGAAGATCCGAGGATGTTCTTATCCTTACCAACATAAGCGTATCCATAAACAACCTGGAAGCTGTCATAGCTGCCCATGGTCATCTCAACATCTTTGCTGTCTGTTCCGACAGTTACACGATAGGTGAGCTGAGGGATAAGGTTGCTGATAACAACTGTGTTGTCCTTAACAGCCAACTTAGCGGTAGAACCAAGCTTGATCTCCTGGCCGCTCTTTGTCTTCTTGATAAGTTCAACGGTCATCTTTTCCTTAGCTGCTGTAGCGTCTGCTGCGCTGCCGAAGGTAGCGATCACAACGTCTTTTTCAGTCTGATTAAGCTGGAAAGCCTTCAACTGGCCCTTAGCAACAACCTCAAGCTCTGACTTGGCAGTGAATGTGGTTCCCTTGCCGTTTGTGCAGCTGAAGGAGATTGTTGTCTTACCTGCAGCAATTGCCTGAATGTTACGATTCTTAGCACCACCGATAACAGCAACAGCCTTGTTGGAAGATGTGAACTTCACGCTGTTGTAAGCTGCTGCATCGTAAGGTGTTACGTTTAAGAAGCCCCACTCAGCGTTGTAACCAACTTCTACCTGCGCTACAGGGGTAACTTTGTTCCCGTCTCTCTCACCGATAATAACATCGGCCGCTTTCGCGCTCTGCATAGGAAGCATGGTGATAACCATAGCTGCAGCGAGGACTAAGGACAGTTTCTTAAAGAAACTCTTCATTATTTCTTCCTCCTTAAAGAATAAATGATACCGACGAAATGAAATCCGTCATACGAACTGACGCTCGAAGCCCCCCGGATCTTGACCCGGATAAATCCTCGGGCCCGTCCTTACGACTCTGGTTCATCTCGCCCTCCGTTCAAACCGATCGTGCCAAATACCGAATTTCCGTTTCAAACGCAAGTTTTATTCTTGTGCTGTATGGCGATTCGGCCGGAGTATTGGCTCAATCTTTTTGGCCGGAATGTTTTGTGTCGATCACAGAAGTCAAATGCAAAGCCGTGTAAGGATGTGACACGTGTCGTAGCCTCACATTTTCCTGTCCGTAACAGACCTGTCCCGATTCTACTGATTATTTGTGTCAAATTTGTGTCAGAGAGCGGTCAAATTATTGGAAATACACACTTTTTATATAAATTTTTTATAAACCCAGTGTTTTTTCCACTTCAGATTTCATTTTGTTTCTTTCGCAGACAGATTTATGAAGAATCTCTGCATCCATGATCTCTTTTATCGCTCCCGGAACGGGAAGGCCTGAAGCCTTGCGGAGCATGTCGATAAGAACAAAATCATCCTCATCTTTGTACTCCTTCTCATTTATTGCTCCCACTACCGCTCTTGAAAACTTGTAGGGGCTGGCTGTGGAGGCTATGACGGTAAGCGTGTCGTCTCCGGTCTCTTCCTTGTACTTTTCTGTTACAAATGCTCCTACTGCCGTATGTGTATCTATGGTATATCCGTCTTTCTTATGGATCTTGTCTATTACTTCGGCGACCTCTTTTTGAGTCGCAAAACCGCCGGTGAAATCGGAAGTGTTCTTCCTCATATCCTCCGTTACGGTGTACTTTCCTGTCTCTTTGAGTTCCTTCATGAGTGCTCCGCACTTTTCTGCATCATTACCCGCAGAATGATAGATGAGTCTCTCCAGGTTTGATGAGATCAGGATGTCCATGGAAGGAGAAGTGGTGAGGATGAACTCACGGTTCCTGTCATAGGTACCTGTCTTAAAGAAATCATAGAGTACTTTATTGTCATTGGACGCACAGATCAACCTGTTCACGGGAAGTCCGATGTTCTTGGCATAGTAAGCTGCCAGGATGTTACCGAAATTTCCGGTGGGAACGGTGATGTTGATCTTCTGTCCTTCCTTTATCTCGCCCTTTTCAAGAAGCTTTGCGTAAGCCCATACATAGTAGACGATCTGAGGAACGAGACGGCCTATGTTTATGGAATTTGCGGATGAGAAACGAAGGCCTTTTGCGGAAAGCTTTTCAGCCAGTTCCTTATCGTTAAACATTTCCTTTACACCATTCTGGGCATCATCAAAGTTACCCTTTATGGCAATGACCTTGGTGTTCCTGCCCTTCTGGGTCACCATCTGAAGTTCCTGGACGCGGCTGACACCGTCCTTGGGATAGAAAACGATGATCCTTGTGCCCGGAACATCGGCAAAGCCCGCAAGGGCAGCCTTACCCGTATCTCCGGAAGTGGCTGTAAGGATAACGATCTCATCCTTTATATTGTTCTTTTTAGCGGCGGTGGTAAGAAGGTGGGGCAGGATGGAAAGTGCCATGTCCTTAAAGGCGATGGTCTTACCGTGCCAGAGTTCCAAAAACCAGGATCCGTCAGCCTTGTGAAGTTCCGCAATGTCCGGGCTTTCAAATTTCTCATCGTAAGCCGCGTTAATGCAGTCCTTAAGCTCTTTTTCCGTGTAATCCGTAAGGAAAAGAGACATTACTTCATAGGCGATCTCCCTGTAGCTCATGGCAGAAAGCTCTTTAAGAGGCTTCTTGAGCACGGGCATCTCCTCGGGAACGAAGAGACCTCCGTCATCGGACAGGCCCTTAAGGATAGCCTGTGAAGCCTCGACTTTGATACTTGAATTTCTGGTAGACAGGTATTTCATGATGTTTCCTTTCTCTGCCCGGGTCTCTGCCGGGTCATTTGATCATGTAACGCTGAAATTTCGGATGCTTTCCGATACACGCACTTTATTTAATAGTGCAACATACTCTATTTCAGAAAGACCGTCAAGATAATTTTGAACAAAATTTATCCCCACGCCTTTTCTTTTTAAGATTATGGCCGCTTTATTATAGGCCGCTGCCGCTGTTATCTCGTCATTGTACCTTCCCACGATGATGTCCCCGTTCACATGGATCTTCACCAGATAACTCTCCAGTCCGTTCTTAATTTCCTTTAATACACCGTTATAGTGGTTCACGATCTCCACATTGGCGTATCTCAGATCCGTTTCATCCCCGTTTACGAAGATATAGTCCCTTCCCTGCACTCCGTGAGGCTTTACGCCGTATCGGGACATGATGTTTATCTGGCTTCCGTAATCCGCCACGAAGAGATGGGATCCTCTTTTCATGATCTTGTGATTGGAATAATAGAAAAGATCGTCTATATCAAAGGTGTAGATGATCTCAGGTGAATAGAGATAGAGGAAATATCTTTTTTCAAGATAAACGGGATTTTTTATATAAACCCCGTTATCCCTCAGGTTTATAAGCACCACTGTCTTTTCAAAGGGCAGGAAGGTCTTCTTTCCCTCCTTGTAACGATCCACGTAGGAAAAAAGATCCTTCCCGGACTTAAGCACTTCATGGGCTTCCTTATAGGCAGAATGAGCCAAAGCCTCGGTAGAAAAACTTCCGAGGCTTATGTGCTTTTCTTTGACTGTTATGGAGGCACGATAGAGTGTGGTGCCGTCTTTTTTCGGAATGACGTAAACTCCTGCTTTCATGGTTTCACCATATAAGAATGGGGAATTTACCCAGTCTTTGAGATTAAAAATTAACAAAATGAGTGGCACTGTAAGCCGGGTTATGTATCAAGCGATCATCTTTCTTGACTGTACGTTACCGCACAGCTCCCATAGGGGGTTTCCCCCTTATGACGCGACCTACCCGAAGGCACGACGGGCAGCCGTATAGCCTTCTGCTGGGTCTTGCTTCGGATGGGGTTTGCATTGACCCTCTGCGTTACCGCAGAGGCGGTGGTCTCTTACGCCGCCGTTTCAGCATCACCGTCCCAAAAGGACGGCTGTTTCTTTTCTGTTGCACTTTCCTTCAGGTCACCCTGACCGGCCGTTAGCCGGCATCCTGCCCTGTGAAGCCCGGACTTTCCTCTGTACCCTAAAGCACAGCGATCGCCTGTGTCACTCATTGTATCTGCTTTTATTAAACGGGGAAGTAGCTTCCTCCGATGAACTCTCTTAAGATGGAATTCTTGGGCACATCCTCAGCGGGAGCGCTTAAGAAGAAATCCAGGAACTTGAGAAGCCTCTTGGCTTCCGGATACTCTTCGCTGTCCTCGGGAACGTTAAAGAGCAGTGGCTCTGCGTAGGTCTTAAGCTCAGAAAGCTCGTAGATCAGCGCTGAGTTAAAGAACACATCCGCACTCTCCTGGAAAGGGAAGATGTTCTCTTCTTCGCCCGCTCTTACGGAAGGCCACATGGAAATGGTCTTCTGAGCCGATGCTCCTCTTGTCCTTGCATCTCTTACGATACGACGGAGAAGTCTTGCATCTGTGGTGGGAATACGGTTATGTTCATCAAGGTTCAGCTGTGTAAGAGCCGAAATGTAGATCTTGAATTTACTCTCTACCGGAAGCTTGTAGGAAAGTGCATCGTTGAGACCATGTATGCCTTCTATGACAAGGATATCCTCGGGGCCCAGCTGCTTAAAGTCGCCCTTGTATTCGCGGTGGCCGGTCTTAAAGTTAAAGTGAGGGAGCTCCACCTTCTTGCCTTCAAGAAGAGCGGACATGTCGGCGTTGAACTGCTCCACGTCGATGGCTTCCAGGCATTCAAAGTTAAAGTTGCCGTCCTCGTCCCTGGGGGTGTCTTCGCGGTTCTTAAAGTAATCGTCCACTCCAATGGGGTGAGGGGTCATGCCCAGAGTCCTGAGCTGGATGGAAAGTCTGTGGGAGAAGGTGGTCTTTCCCGAAGAGGAAGGGCCGGCGATCATTACAAACTTTACACCGGGACGGGCCTTGATCTCAGCGGCGATGTCACCGATCTTTTTCTCCATGAAGGCTTCCTGCACAAGGATGGTATCTCCCAGCCTGCCCTCGCGGATGGTGTCGTTCATCTGGCCCACTGTGGAGATGTCCATGATCTTGCCCCATTCGTCGCTTTCCTTAAGGGTAGCGAAGAGGTGGGGTCTGTCATCGTAGGTGGGAACGGTGGTGGGTGCATCCTTGGTGGGCACCAGGAGCATGAAGCCCCTGTCGTAGGCAAAAAGGTCGAAGACCTTAAGGATGCCGGTGCTTCCGGGCATATAGCCGTAGAAGTAGTCCTCATAGTTCTCTATGGAGAAAAGGTTCATTCTGGATGCACGGCGGTACTTGAAAAGATTCTCCTTATCGTTCATGCCTCTTTCCAGAAAGAGCTTTCTTGCTTCCTTGGTATTTACGGAGCGCTTGTTGATGACAATGTCTGCGTCGATAATGCGCTTCATCTCATCCTTTATGGCTTTGATGTCATCCCCGGACAGAGAATCGAAGGCCTCGATCTCGCCGTAAACACCGCAGCCGATCTTGTGCATGATCTTTACGCTTCTGCCCTTCTTGTTGCCGTAAACATTGAAGATGGCTTTAAGGAGCACGAAGATCAGTGCTCTGCTGTAGGTCTTGTTGCCGGCGCTTGTGGACACATCCACGAATTCCACTTCGTCTCCGTTATTGGGAGTCTTAAAGAGCTCCCTTAAATTCCCGTTATTCTTGGCAAGAATAATGGGATACTTGTATTCCCTCTCAAAATCCTTCGCGATCTGTGCGAAGGTGGTTCCGTATTCATATTCCTTTTCTGTTCCGCATACGGTTAATTTCATCCTCTATCCTCCTGATCTCATTATATATTTCATCCCTGCGGGCAACGGCCTTCTCTCCGTCATCCGTTTTTATCTTTTTTAGGATCTTTTCCTTGTTTTTGATCTCATCCTCAAGGTATTCAAGCCAGACGGTGGTGGGGGTGGGTGCAGGGGAGTCATCTTTGTTCGGGCTTTGGGTGGGGGCTGTATCCCCGGCCGCTTTTTGAGCGGTGGCTGCCTTAAAGATGAAATAGTATTTATCATCCTTTACAATACGGATGTCGGTGATGATAAAGCCCATGTTTTCAAGTCCCTTGCGGAACTCAGGCAGGTCAGACTGGGGCGACAATACCAGTTCTTTGACGTTTTTTGCCTTTTCGAGGTTCTTTTCAAGGATCTCCAGGATGAGAGGTCCTCCCATTCCGGAAATGAGTATGGTATCGACTTCGCCCTCTCCGAGGGCGTCCAGCCCGTCGGAGAGTCGAAGATCTATTCTTTCCTTAAGTCCTGCTTCCAGCACGTTTTCCCTTGCTTTTTCAAGAGGCCCTTTCCTAAGGTCCATGGCCAGCACCTTAGGGGAGATCCCCGCCTGCACCAGATAGATGCCGGTGTGAGCGTGGTCACAGCCCACGTCCGCTGTCCTGTTTCCGGGACTTACAAGGGAAACCACTGTCTGTAATCTTTTACTTAAATGTATCATGTGTGATCCCGAGCTCTTTTTAAGAGCCTGTTCTTAGTCCAGATAATCTCTGAGTTTCTTTGCTCTTGTGGGATGGCGAAGTTTTCTCAGCGCCTTTGCCTCGATCTGACGGATACGCTCACGGGTAACGTTAAATTCCTTACCCACTTCTTCAAGGGTACGCTGTCTTCCGTCATCAAGACCGAAACGGAGACGGAGCACCTTCTGCTCACGATCTGTAAGTGTTCCGAGAACTTCCCTGATCTGCTCCTGAAGGAGAGTGAATGCCGCTGCCTCCTGGGGAGTGGGCATGTGATCGTCTTCGATGAAATCACCGAGATGGGCAGCTTCCTCTTCACCGATAGCGGT
>JAEEWS010000095.1 GCA_016287765.1 Lachnospiraceae bacterium | reverse complement strand
CAGAAGAACTGTTGATGAACCGTAGAAGCCTGTAAAATCATGAGGTGTGCTGCCAAGATCATTCATGGGAACCTCGATCATCTTCTTTGTAGCGTCTTCTTTTGCCTTACGGATTGCTTCGGGAACTTCCGCAGCTTTTCCGAGGCCAACGCCGACATGGCCGTTCTTGTCGCCCACAACAACCAGGGCAGCGAATCTCATCTTACGACCACCTTTAACAGTCTTAGATACACGCTTGATATCAACGACCTTATCTTCTAACTCCGACTTAGCGGTGTTATCAATGTTTTCTCTCATCGTTTTTCCTCCTACTTAGAAATCTAGTCCTGCTTCTCTTGCGGAGTCAGCCAGTGCCTTGATCTTACCCTGATAAAGGAATCCGCCACGGTCAAAAACAACCTCGGTGATATTCTTTTCAAGAGCGCGCTTTGCAATAACTGTTCCTAAGTAAGCTGCTGCTGCGACGTCGTCTGTGTTCTGAAGCTCAGCCTTTACATCCTTCTCAACGGTGGATGCTGCTACAAGTGTAACACCCTTAGTATCATCGATGATCTGAGCATACATATGCTTATTGCTTCTGAATACTGCGAGTCTGGGTCTTTCAGGTGTACCGGAGAAACGATTACGGATTTTCATGTGCTTTTTAGCACGAATTTCACTTCTTGATTCTTTGCTTACCATTTCCTATTTTCTCCTCTCTTACTTCTTACCTGTCTTACCGGCCTTACGTCTGATGATCTCAGTATCGTACTTGATACCCTTGCCCTTATAAGGCTCAGGTCCTCTCTTACCTCTGATCTCAGCTGCATACTGACCTACTTTTTCCTTGTCGATACCCTTAACAATGATCTTGTTCTGGCCTTCGAGTGTTGTCTCGATGCCTTCGGGATCTACCATGATAACAGGATGAGAATATCCGAGCGTGAGAGTAAGCTCCTTGCCGGACTTAGCTGCTCTATAACCTGTTCCGTTGACCTCGAGGATCTTCTGATAGCCCTCGGTAACGCCAACGATCATATTGTGGATGAGAGTTCTTGTAAGACCGTGTAAAGACCTCATCTGCTTAAGATCATTGGGTCTGGAAACGGTTACTTCATTTCCCTCAACTTTAATTATCATTGCTTCATGGAGAACTCTCTCAAGAGTTCCCTTGGGTCCCTTAACGGTAACCTTATTATTTTCTGCCAAGCTGACAGTAACACCTGCCGGGATGGCGATTGGCATCTTACCTATACGTGACATGCCCGTACCTCCTAATATTCTATGTATCTGATTACCAGATGAAAGCTAATACTTCGCCGCCAACGTTTAATGCGCGTGCTTCCTTATCGGTGATAACGCCCTTGTTGGTGGAGATGATAGCTGTTCCAAGTCCTCCAAGAACCTTAGGAAGTTCGTCCTTACTAGCGTAAACACGAAGACCGGGCTTAGAGATTCTCTTTAAACCGGTAATAACCTTTTCGTTCTTGTCCTTACCATACTTCAATGTGATAACGATGGTCTTTGCAGCACCGTTCTCTGTAACTTCATAGCTCTTGATATATCCTTCTTTAACAAGGATGTCAGCGATAGAAAGCTTCATCTTTGAAGAAGGTACATCAACAGTATCGTGCTTTGCAGTGTTTGCGTTACGAATTCTTGTAAGCATATCTGCAATCGGATCGCTCATTGCCATAATGAAATTTCCTCCTTAAATATTGCCTGATTGCGAAGTAAAGACTTTATGTCTGCTTATCGCAATGTACTGTGACAAAGGCAACTTCCTTTGTCTTCTACCAGGATGCCTTCTTTACACCCGGGATTTCGCCCTTGTATGCAAGCTCACGGAAGCAGATTCTGCAGATTCCGTACTTTCTTAAAAATGCATGAGGACGACCGCAAATTTTGCAACGTGTGTAAGCCTGAGTGGAAAACTTGGGCTTGCGCTGCTGTTTTAACTTCATTGAAGTCTTTGCCATTTATTTTTCCTCCTAATGGACTGCCTTATTTAGCAAAAGGCATACCGAACTGTGCAAGTAACTCACGAGCTTCTTCGTCGCTCTTAGCAGTTGTAACAAAGATAACGTCCATACCACGAACCTTATCAACCTTATCGTACTCGATTTCGGGGAAGATCAGCTGCTCCTTGATACCAAGTGCATAGTTTCCTCTTCCGTCAAATGCGTTAGGATTTACGCCTCTGAAGTCACGTACACGGGGAAGTGAAAGGTTGATGAGACGATCTGCAAATTCATACATCTTCTCGCCACGAAGAGTAACCTTACAACCAATAGCAAGACCCTCTCTGATCTTGAAGTTTGCGATAGACTTCTTAGCCTTTGTGATTACAGCCTTCTGGCCTGAGATAGCCTCAAGATCCTTTACGGCTGACTCGAGTGCCTTTGCATTTTCTTTTGCATCGCCGACACCCATATTAATGACGATCTTGTCAAGCTTCGGGATCTGCATAACGTTCTTGTAACCAAACTTCTTCTGCATAGCCGGAGCGATCTCTTTTTTGTATGTTTCTTTTAAACGAGCCAAAATTTTTGACCTCCTCTCATAGAATTAGTCGATTACTTCGCCTGTAGACTTAG
>JAEEWS010000054.1 GCA_016287765.1 Lachnospiraceae bacterium | reverse complement strand
CTAACCCCGTCCCCAAAGGCTCAAAAAGTGAACCACCAACCCCGTCCCCAAAGGGTCAAAAAGTGAACCACCAACCCCGTCCCCAAAGGCTCAAAAAGTGAACCTCTAACCCCGTCCCCGGGTGTCATTTTCCTGTGATTCTTTACTTTTTTACGATAATAAGTTATAATTAAGTGTTGGATCAACCATGCTTATAGAAGATTTAAGGGTTACTCATTATATATCAGGAGGACGGTATTTTATGAATTATGACGTTATCATTGTCGGAGCGGGTCCTGCGGGCATATTCACTGCCTACGAGATGATCAAGAGCGGCAGCTCCAAGAAGATACTTATGATAGAGAAGGGACATCCCATCGAGAAGAGAAGCTGCCCCAAGGCCAAGATCGGACATTGCATCAATTGTAAGCCCTGCAACATTACCACCGGATTTTCCGGAGCAGGTGCGTTTTCCGACGGTAAGCTTTCTTTGTCATATGAAGTGGGCGGTGATTTCCCCACTCTTATAGGAGCCAAGGAGGCTCAGGATCTTATCGATTATACAGATTCCATTTATCTGGATTTCGGCGCTGACAAGCATGTGGAAGGCGTTAGCAATCCGGATAAGGTGAAGGAGATCAGAAGAAGAGCAATAAAGGCAGGCCTTAAGCTGGTGGATTGTCCTATCCGCCATCTGGGAACGGAAAAAGCCCAGCAGCTCTATACCGATATCGAGCATTATCTTCAGGATCACGGCGTTGACATGATCTTCAATAAATCCTGCGAGGATCTTATCATTGAAGACGGCGTGGTTAAAGGCGTCAGACTTGAAGAAGGCGACGGACGCAAGGTTTACAAGGCAAACAACGTGGTAATAGCAACAGGAAGAAGAGGCGCTGAGTGGCTTGAGAAGCTGTGCGCCAAGTATGACATCGCACATAAGCCCGGAACCGTTGACATCGGTGTAAGAGTCGAGGTCAGGAACGAGATCATGGAGGAAGTTAACGACGTTCTCTATGAATCAAAGCTGGTGGGCTATCCCCTTCCTTTTAAGAATAAGGTCCGCACTTTCTGCCAGAATCCAGGCGGTTTCGTAAGCCAGGAGAACTACGACAACAACCTGGCTGTGGTTAACGGTCATTCCTATAAGGAGCTTAAGTCCCAGAACACCAATCTGTCCATCCTTTGCTCCCACAATTTCTCGGTGCCTTTCAACAAGCCCATCGAGTATGCTCAGAAGGTGGGTGAGCTCACCAATATGCTGGCGAACGGACAGATCCTGGTACAGAGATTCGGCGATATCCTTGACGGTAAGCGCACCTGGGAAAAGGAACTTTCGTTCTCCAACGTTCGTCCCACACTGCCCGATGCGGTTGCAGGCGATATTACGGCGGCTATGCCCTATCGCGCCATGACCAATATCATTAACTTCATTCAGGCCATGGACGAGGTAGTGCCCGGCTTTGCTTCTACCGAGACCTTGCTTTACAGCCCGGAACTTAAGTTCTACTCCAACAAGGTTAAGATGGAGCCCGACCTTACCACCAACGTTAAGGGACTTTATTGCCTGGGTGACTCCAGCGGTTGGACCAGAGGTCTCATGATGGCATCTTCCATGGGCGTTCTCATGGGAAGAAAACTGGCCGCTGAGGACTAATTATAAACAAAGTATAAACAAATCAGAACTTTTGAGAAGCCATGACCGTGTTTCATTGTGCATTCAGTACAAAAACACGGTCATTTTTAGTGCACATCGCCGAAAAAGCAAAACCTGCCGAAACGCCGTTGACAAAAGGCTTTTGTGGCTTTATGATTGTCTCATCCGAAATATTTAGGGGGTTACATGGAGGCACTGATTGGAATCTTTTCCTCCCCCGGGGAATATGGGGCAAGACTTGCCTCGTATATAAATTCCCACCGGGAGATCGGCTACGGGGGACTTAGTTTTAACGACAATTCCGAAATTAATGAATTCTTGAAATCCGGCGAACTGTCAATTCTTCTGACAGACAATCCCATCCACCTATCAACTTACAAAAATAAAACACGGGTCTGTTTTCTGTGCGAAGAAAAGGAAACTGCCGAAACCGACGAGACGGGAAAATCATTTTACAAATTCATGCGTGCTCCGGTGCTTTTGCAGAAACTGCTTCCCACACAGACCGTGACTTTCACGAAAAATGACCTGATAACCGTATTTTCTCCTTCATCCAATATGGCCGCGAAAGCATATGCACTGTCGATTGCGGAAAATATGGCTGCGGAAGGAAAGACCCTGCTCATTTGCTGGGATCCTTTCGGAGAGAGAGGAAAAAAAGAGGAAGGGGTTTCCTTAAGTGAACTTTTGTTTGCCGCAAGAAGGAATCGGGCGGGGATCGGGAGGATATTGCAGAGGATGGAATGCATCCGTGGAGTGTATGTGTTTGGAGGAACCGACTTTTACACGGATCTTTGGCAGTTTACACCGGAGGAAATGAATGAGCTGATCCGGCTTTGTAAAACGGAAGGGGATTTCGCTAGCGTGATCTTTGAATGCTCCTTTATTTCGGATGCTGTGGAAAGGCTTATGGAATTAAGCGATGAAGTGCGCCTGGTATCGGCCTGTGAAGGAGATACGGGACCGGAGGAATTCCTTAGACAGATGGAGTACGGCAGGAAGCAGCTGATAAGCGCTAAATCAAGAGTAGTGCGGGAATGAGCTGATAAGGCTGTGGCCTGATCGATAACAGGGGGATAAATGGACAGTGAAATAAAAAAGATCATTCGGGAAAAGGTGCTTAAAAGTTTTGATTATTCGGAAAACATCTCGGATGAAGCTTTAAACGGGGAAATACACAAATGTATAAATAATGAAGCGGTAAGGAATTTCATGCCGCTGGAAGTGAGAGAGGAGCTGCAGAGCGCGGTTTTCAGTTCCATCAGGGGCTTTGATGTGCTGGAGCCTTTATTGGCAGACGAGGAGGTAACGGAGATCATGATCAACGGGCCGAATGAGATATTTACGGAGAAACATGGAAAGATCACTGAATCCGGGTATAGATTTGACTCGGAGGAAAGGCTGGAAGACATTATCCAGCAGATAGTTTCAGGAGCCAACAGAACCGTGAACGAGGCTGATCCCATTGCGGATGCCCGTCTTCCCGACGGCTCGAGAGTAAACATAGTTCTGCCTCCGGTTTCACTGGATGGCCCTGTGGTCACCATAAGAAAATTTTCAAAGGAGCCCTACACTTTGGAAAAACTAATGGAAGGCAACAGCATTTCCAAAGAAGCGGTGGATTTCCTGAAACTCGTGGTAAAGGCCGGCTACAATATATTCATATCCGGAGGTACAGGTTCCGGAAAGACCACTTTTCTGAATGCCCTTTCATCCTGCATACCTGAAGATGAAAGGATAATCACCATCGAAGATTCCGCTGAGCTTAAGATCAGCAACATCAAAAATCTGGTACGTCTTGAAGTCAGAAACAAAAACTCAGGTGAATGCAAAGAAATCTTAATACGGGACTTGATCCGCACGGCCCTCAGAATGCGCCCGACAAGAATAATCGTAGGGGAAGTGCGAGGTCCGGAGGCGATAGATATGCTTCAGGCCATGGCTACCGGACATGACGGCTCTCTTTCCACAGGCCACGGAAATTCCGTGCCCGACATGCTGGACAGGCTGGAGACCATGATCCTGATGGGAACGGAGATACCTTTAAATGCTGTGAGAAAGCAGATAGCCTCGTCCATAGATCTGATGATACATTTGGGCAGATTAAGAGACGGTACCAGGAGGGTGCTGGAGATCTCGGAGGTCCTGGGAGTCAGCGACGGAGAGATCGAACTTAATCCTCTCTTTGTATTTAAAGAAAATCCGAAACAGGAAAGCGACAAGGTGTCGGGCCGTCTGTTGAGGACGGGAAACAGCTTTGTCTGTGGATGGAAACTTAAAAAGGCCGGGATCGAGTGGGCAGATGCATAAAATAAAAAATGTAAAAGCCGTGTTGCAGGGGCTGATCTTCGGAGGCGCCTTTGTCTTCATAACATCCTGGCTGTTCTACGATCTGGAACCTGTTTCCATCCTGCTTATCCCGGTTATCCCGTTTTTTATCGCCGGTTTTGAAAATAAAAGAAAGGCAGATCTTAAGGAAAAGCTGGACATACAATTTAAGGATGCTCTTCAGCTCTTAAGAAACAGCCTGGACGCGGGATATTCTCCGGAGCACAGCCTTAAAGATACGGCTAAAGGCCTTGAAAGCCTGTACGGGAAAAAGGCTGAGATAACGGTGGAGTTTGGAAAAATGGCGGGTAAGCTGTCCACGGGAGCCACTATGGAGCAGGCTTTCACAGAGTTTGCGGAAACTGCGGGAGTTGACAGGATAAAGGAATTTGCAGGCCTTTTCAGGATCCTTAAAAGAACCGGCGGGAATCTTAACAAGGTTATCCGCAGCACGGTTTCAGGCCTTAACGACAGCATTAATCTAAGAAGGGACCTTAACGTGGTCATAGCAGCAAAAAAGGGTGAATTTACAATAATGAGCGCGATTCCCTACGGGATCCTTCTTTATCTTAAAATGCTGGCTCCGGAAATGAGCGCACCCCTTTATCACAGCTCCTTCGGAATAACTTTTATGACAGGGATACTCGCCGGTTGTGCACTTTGCTTTTGCTACGGAAGGTTTGTGATCAAAAGGACGTTACGCTTATGAAGATCTTAAGAAAACTGATACCCGACGGGAAAATATATGCCTGGATGTCCCTTTACCCCGGAAAAACAAAGGAGGAAGTGGGGCGGATCTTGAGCATGGCCCTTGGTAAGCGGCTTTTGAGATCGATCCCCCTGCTGATCTTGATCCCGTTTTTGTTTACATTGGCGGATAAAAAAGCGGCGGTAGACAGATCCGGGGCTGAAACCAATGTTTTTCAGAGGGAGGACGTGAACGGTGCCGGGATCTATCTTCCGATCATCCTCAAAAATCCCTTTGGCGAACGTGAGGAAACATTGCGGATAAATCCCGTGGCTATGACTGATGAAGAGATCGACAAAATGCAGGAAGAGGTGGCAAAGCGCCTGGACAGCCTGGTTTTGGGGAGTAACCCCTCCTTTGATAAGGTTTCCGGAGATCTTTATTTCCCTGAAGGATTGGAGGACCTTCCGGTACTTTTGGCCTGGAGTTCCTCTGATCCCGGGACAGTGACCGGGAAAGGCGATGTTCTGAATTCGGACATAGAAGAAAGCCTTCCGGTCACCATTGCCGCCAGAGTGCTCTACGGAAACGAGTTTAGGCTCTACGAAAGGCATGTGATCGTCCTGCCGCGCATTTATGACGAAGCAGAGGCTTTGGTGAGAAACCAAATGAAGACCATACAGGCATATGAACAGTCGACTCTTTACGAAAAGGAATTTTATCTGCCGAAAAATGTGGAGGGCGGAGAGGTGTTTTTAAAGGAAGAAAAGGAGATATCTAAGTCCGTGATCGGAATATTTATATCGGTGGTCCTATTCCTTGCTGTCTTCAGTAATTTTTTCAGTTCCCTGAATGAAAAAAAGAAAAAACGCAAGGATGATGCGGAAAGGGATTGCAAGGAGTTTTTGTCGGAACTTTCGATCCTTTTGGCAGCGGGGCTTCCTTTAAGATCCGCCTGGAAGAAGATGACGGAAGACCATGTGAAAGCCGGGGCAAAGGGGATGTTATATGAGAATATGGCAGTGACTACCCGGGAATTTACCGGAGGATGTACGGAAAGCACGGCCTATGAAAGATTCGGAGAAAGAATGGAGACTACGAGATATCAGCGGATCGCGGCCATTTTGTCCCAGTCCGTTACCAAGGGAGTATCGGAGCTGCCGGAACTCTTAAACGCAGAGATCCGTGAGGTGGTGGCAGAAGAACGGGAAAAAATAAAGATCAGGGGAGAGCAGGCCGGAACAGGGCTTTTGATGCCCATGATGGGATTTCTTATCATAGTTTTTGCGATCCTTCTGGTACCTGCGTTTATATCGTTCTGAAAACAAAGTTATTTTATTCAGCAATTAAAAGGAAGGTAGTATATGAAAAAAAGAATGGAAGTAGCTGCTGTGGGCGTGATAGAAATTATCCTCATACTGGTGGTCCTCATAGCCCTCGTTTTGATCTTTAAAGAGCAGCTCACGTCTCTGATAAACGATATTTTTTCTAAGATAAACACGAATGCGACAAAGATCATTAATTAGGCAGAGAAAAACAAAAAAAAGAAGAACCCACGGAAGAACCCCCTTAAACAGAACCTGTGAGGGAAGTATCACTGTATTTTTAAGCTTTTTACTTATCTTTCTTGCATCCTTCATTTTTACAACGCTGGAAGGTGCAAGGATCAAGGCGTCGGAAGCCATGCTCGGGATGATCACGGAAATGGCCGGAAATTCTGCCCTGGGAGGTTACTACTATCCTCTTTTTAAGGAATACGGTCTTTTGGCTGTGGATGGGGGGTTCGGAAAGAAAGAGTATTCCGTTTCCTCTCTGGAAAAGGAGATGAACAGATATCTGACCTGTTTTTATGATACTTCCGAAGGCGGGCTTTTGCCCGGAAACGGTGCGTCTCTTAAGATCAGGGAGACAAAAACACTTCTTACGGACGAAATGTCCGGATTAAGGGCGCAGATAAAGGAAGAAGCCATGTTTGAGGGAGCGGAACTGATCCTGGATGTTTTTACCGAAAACGAGATGTTTAAGTCAGCCGGTGTGCTGAAAGAGGTCTACGATAAGCAGGCGGAAGCCATGGAAGCAGCGGCGGCGGTGACCAAAGAGGTACTTAATCTTATGACCTTGATAGACGGAGTGCTCACCACGGACACAGGCCTTTTTCTTTTGGAAGAGGGTGAACCTAAGGCGGCGGAGAGTTTCCTTAAACAGCTGGGCCTTAAGGATGAAGCCTATATGAGATCTACTTACGGTAATCCGCGCATATATTCTGCCGTCAGGCCGGGTATCATCTGTGTCACGGATCTGACAGACCGTTTTTATAGTCTGATGTCAGACATTGATAAACAAAACGACCGCATCGCATCTCAGGAAAAATATATCAATATACTTAAGGATGAACTTGAGACCCTGGACCGGGAGATACTCGAGTTAAGCACGGAAAAAGTGGAGACGGAAGAGGCACTTAAGGTCCTGAGAAATGAAATTAAGGAGCTAAAGTCTGCGATCAAGGAAATAGAAGCTTCAAAAGCGGACGAGGAGCCGGGATCAGTAGAAGCAAAGGAAACTCCTGATCCTTCGTTAATTTCGCTTACAGACTGTAAGGAATGGTTAAAAGTAAAGGAAAACACCCGGGATCAACTTCTGGAACATCTTGAACTTATAAAGATGGATATGGAAGAAAAATGCGGGATACAAAAGTTATTAGAGGAAGCTGTCCCGGATAATGAGGAGATCCTGGACGGATTATATGCCGAAAAGGAAAAAACGGTCAGAGCATCGGCCGATCTTTACGGGACAGTGAGCCGGGTGATAAGTCGGGCAAGAGATAATTCGAAGGAAGCTATGAAATGTCTGGCTTTGCTTAAAGTAAAGCAGGAAGCGGCCAAGGCGGTCGCGGATGGATATGCCGGCTTTTTGGAAGAAACCGAAGGGCTTCCGGGAGAAGTGCTGGAAGGGCTTCTTGAAGATACGGTGAATCTTAAGGCCTATGTGACTCTGGAAAAATCGGGGTATGACACGGATAAGATGCTGCAGAACTTGGGCGAAGATATGCTGTTTTTAAGTAAAGCAGCGCTTCCTCAGATCGACTCGCATGACACGGTATCCATGGAAAAGGCTATAAGAAATGCGGAAGATTGGCTTGGGGAAATGAACTACGATCATCTAAAGTTTAATTACGGAGGGATAAAAGCCGGGGATGATACGGGGAAAAATGTGAAAAATACCCTGAAAGAAGCTATGGCGGGAGGACTTCTTAAGTATCTGGGAGTCACGGAGGTGTCTGATAAAAAATTAAACGGACAGGACTTGCCTTCCGGAGGAGAATGGGGCGAAAAGGAAGAGGATATTTTTGAGGCATTTTCCAAGATGTCGGACTTCCTTGAAAACTGCGACCCGGCGGAAACGTTGAAGCAGGCGGGGGAAGAACTCGGTTTTGACCTTATGACCGAAGTGTGGATGGCCAATCATTTTTCGGATCTTACAGATCCCGGGAAGGACACCATGCTGGAGTATGAGCGGGAATATGTACTTTCCGGAAAAGAAAGCGATGCCCTCAATCTTGCGTCAGCAGCCCTTAAACTGGCGGCTTTTCGCACGGTGTTCACCTTCGCATCCCTTTTGGCAGACGGGGAGAGAACGGGAGAGGCCACGGTTTTGGCTGCCTCCGTAACGGGGATCACCGGGATACCTGCCCTTCTCTACGTGGTCAAGTACGCGATCCTGACGGTTTGGGCCATGGAAGAAGCGCTTGTGGAAGTGAGCGCCCTCCTGATGGGGCGAAAAGTGCCGGTGTTTTATCCTGCCGGAAGGATCCAAATTTCGGAGATCCTCACAATGACCGGAAGTCGGGTTAAGGAAAAGGCGGAAACCATAGGCGTTTATGCGCCGGGCATCGATTATTTGACCTACATTACCCTCCTGTCTTTTTTTGAGGGCCTTGAAAAGAAGGAACTCCGCATCGCCGACCTGATCCAGGAGAATCTGCGATTAAAATACAGGGATTCTTTCAGGATCAAAAATGCTGTGACCTTCGTGGCTTTCTCCGCATCCGTCACGGCAGAGCAAAGATTTAAAACGGGATTTTTCGTCCCGCAGGCATATGTATTGTCAACGGAAAAGGAGATCTCTTATTAAATGCCGCATTTTCCGCTGTCTGTTCTTAGTATCAAAGTTTCTCCCGGGACTAAAGATAAATGATTAAAAAAACTATCAACAACTTAAGAACGGACAGCGGAGGATGCGGCAGTACGGCGGCTTCCGTAACGGTTGAGACCGCTGTTGCTTTTCCTTTGTTCTTTTTCTTTATATGGATGGTATGGCAGTGTTTTTTACTCCTTTTACTGCAGCTGAACATAACTTTAAGTGTGGCAAGAACCGTAGCTGCCCTCTCCCAAACAGGAGTCATCTGCAGGGCGGCATATGGGGATAAGTGTGAGAATGCAGCTGCTTTATGGGTTCCGACGATATATGCCGATCTGCTTACGGAAACAGCCGGCTTTACACGGGGACTCATCGTCAGGTTCGAAGAGGATGGGGAATCCGTTTACAATATTGAAGTCAGGGCTGAGATCCGGATAGCGGCTCCTTTTTACAAAGGTGTTTCGATACCGGTTAAGCAGGTTTACAAGGTTCGGGCAAATACCGGCGTCTGGGACAAAAACAGGTTTGCATCCGAAAACAATGCTGTTAAAGAAGAAAATAAGGAAAGGTATTACGTGACTGAAAGCGGGACTGTTTACCACAGAAGTCTTGAATGTTCCCATCTTTCCGTAAAAGCCGAGGCTGTCCCGATATCTGATATTGCTGTTCACAGAAATCGGGACGGTAAGCGGTACACTGCCTGTCCTTTTTGCAAAAGGGCGGCTCGGGGAAATGAAGTTTACATCACGGCCTATGGCACAAAGTACCACTACAGCGCGGACTGCCTCGCACTCAAAAGGACTGTGAGAGAGGTGGGAAAAGATGAGATAGAGGGGCTTAAGCCCTGCAGCAGATGCGGAGGGAAGAATGAATGAGATGACGATCGCCCAAATAGTGGGCTTTGGAATAAACGGCAGTGTCCTGGCTGCCCTTTCGATCAGGGACATAAAAGAAAAAAGCATACATCTGATCCCTTTAGGGATCCTTGGCATATTTAACACTCTATTGGTTTTGTTTCTGGGACACTCCGTCGGACAGATCCTCGGCGGAGTCATCCCCGGAGCATTCGGCGTGGCAGTTTCTTTAGGCACCAAAGGGAAGCTGGGGTTGGGAGACGGTCTTGTACTTGTGGCAACAGGGATATTTCTGGGTTGGGAAAAGGTGCTGGCAGGGTGGCTTATCGCCCTGATCCTCACATCCTTCACCGGAATAGTCCTTATTATAATGAAAAAAGCATGTTTAAAAACCGCTTTACCCTTTGTACCCTTTATATTTGCGGGACTTACTCTGGCGGAGATCGCGGAAAGGGTGATGCCATGAAAAAGACTGCCGGCTATTACACTGTGGAGACTGCGCTGGTGATGAGCCTGATCCTGCCCATGATCTTTGCTGCCGTGACTTACACATTAAAGCTTTACAAAAAGGTAGAGGATTACGGCAAAAATTGCGTTTATGAGGTTTCTGCCCTTGGGCCGTCCACGGATTCTATGCGTTTGGAACGGCTCATGTCAGGGATTTTTGAAAAATGACGGGAGATGAATGAAAAATGAGAGGTATAGAGGGAAAGTATATTAAGGAATTTCTTAAAACCTACCTGGTTCTGCCTTTTTTCGGAGGCGCCGAGGAGGCTTATAAGATAAAGATGCTGGAAAATAACCCCACTCCGGGTATATTAACTCCGGAGATCTATGTGGAAGCGGAGTCCTGCGACTGCAGATTCGATATAGGCGGCAGAAAGCCCATGGATCTGGTTTTCAGAACCCTGTGCATAGATCTTCGCAACCTGATCACGATCTTAAACAGTTTTATTTCTGCCTGCGAAGCGGCAGCGGAACTGATGCTGGATTCCGGGGATCTGGTTTTAAAGCCTGAATATGTTTTTGTGGACATTACGGATTATAAGGCGGCTTTTCCCTACCTGCCCGGTCTGGGAAAAAAGGAAACGAAGCAGACAGAAAGCTTTTTCGAATATATGCTGAACCGTGTGGATTACGACGACAAAAAGGCTGTGGCGTTATTATATGACTGCTATATAATCGCCATGAAGGAAGAGCGGGGACTGCCCGCCCTCAAAGAAAGGATAGAAAAAGAAGCTCCCGCCTTGAAAGAGGCTTTAAATACAGAAATGATGGCTTTTGAAAATAAGGCCTTCGATGTTGTTACGAAAAATGAACCTTCCCTAAAAAGCTGGTTCAGGGATCGGTTTAAAAAGAAACAGGAGCTTGAAAAAAAGCCCGTGGAAAGCGAACCCGAGACTCTTCCGGAAGATGAGCCCAAGGAAACCGTTTTATTGTCGGTCAGAAAGCAGGAGATCTATCCCACTCTGACCTGTCTGAAAGACGGTGAAAGGATCATCATTGATAAACTGCCTTTTATCATAGGAAGTCTCTCGGGGCACACGGACTATGCCCCCATGAGCCGCAATGTGAGCAGGCTTCACGCAGAGGTCAGAAGGTACGGATCGCAGGTGGTGCTGGTGGATCTGAACTCCACCAACGGTACAAAAGTGAACGGATCGGAACTGGTGCCGGGGGAAGAGAGAACACTCTGCGATAATGACACCGTATGCCTTGCGGATATGGACTTTGTCTTTAATTTTAAGGGATAATTGTTGCTTTACAACCTACCGCCTTTGATGTAAAATTCAAGCAGTAATTATTTCCGAAAGGCGGGCGGGTTATGGAAGACAAAGAAGTTCTTTTTGAGAATGTAAAAGATGAAGCCGAGCTTGAAAAAGCTGCCGAAGCTGTTGAGGTTAAAGAGCCGAAGAACAGTGAAAACAATGAGAAGTCTGTGGCCGCGTCCGAAGAGACCAAGGAGTTTGCAAAAGAGGCTGCAGGGGTAGACAGAGAAGATGCTTTGCCGAAACTTAACGGTGAAAAGATCGCGGATAATATTTCCGATGCTGTTGCCTACAGCGAGGGTGAAGCACAGGAAGGCCCCGAAGATCAAAATGTTGAGGAAAAAGATGTGGCGGAAGAGATCCTGGACATTATCTTAAGCGATAAGCCGGAAAGCTTCATCCGTTCAGAACTGGATAACTACCATGAAAACGATTTGGCCGAGGCCCTGACAAAGCTGAGTAAGGGCGATCGTATCAGGCTTTATCGCATCCTGGGAAATGAAAAGATATCCGAGATCTTTGCTTATCTGGATGATGTTTCCGACTACCTGGAAGAACTGGGCCTTGAAAAAGCGGCAGATGTCATTGAAAACATGGATGCCGACGATGCGGTAGACGTTCTGGAAGAGATCGAAGACGACGAGACCAGAGAGCAGATCATCTCCCTCATGGAGCCTGAAGCCAGCGAAGACATCCGACTCATCACCTCCTATGATGACGATAAGATCGGTAGCATGATGACCACCAACTACGTTTCGATTCCCAGAAACGCTACGGTGAAAAGTGCCATGCGCTCTCTCATAGAGCAGGCCGGCGAAAACGACAACATCAATACCATCTATGTATATGATGAAGAAGAAAAATATTACGGAGCCATAGAGCTTCGCGACCTTATAGTTGCCCGCAAGGATACGGATCTTGAGGCGATCATCAGTACCGGATATCCCTGCATTGACGCCAATGAAAAGATCAGCGACAGCATTGAGGACTTGAAGGCATATGCAGAAGATTCACTTCCTGTTGTTGACGATGACAGACATATTATCGGTGTTATCACATCTACGGATATCGTAGAAGCGGTAGATGACGAACTGGGCGAAGACTATGCTAAGCTGGCAGGTCTTACCGAAGAAGCGGACATCAATGAAAAAATTACGGACAGTATGAGAAAAAGACTTCCCTGGCTGGTGCTTCTTTTGCTTCTGGCAATGGGAGTTTCCGGAGTTGTGGGGCTTTTTGAAAATGTGGTAAAGGAAGTGGCGATCATAGTCAGCTTCCAGTCCCTGATCCTGGGCATGGCCGGTAACGTGGGCACTCAGTCCCTTGCTGTTACCATACGTGTTCTCATGGACGGAAACATTTCCGCCAGAGAAAAGGCGGGCTTTATATTTAAGGAAATGCGGGTAGGTGCTTGTAACGGCCTGCTTCTCGGTACCCTGGCATTCGTAGCGGTTGGGGCATATATGCACTTTATTAAAGACGGAGCCTGGGGCTACAGTTTTGCGATCTCCGGCTGCGTGGGCATGTCCCTGCTGTTGGCCATGATCATTTCCAGCTTTGTGGGCGCTGCGGTTCCCATGCTTTTGCAGAAACTTAAATTTGACCCTGCGGTCGCATCCGGTCCGCTCATTACCACAATGAACGACCTGGTGGCAGTAGTTACTTATTACAGCCTTGCAAATCTGCTTCTTGTACATTTGCTGGGGCTGTGACGGGCAAAGTGTTGACAAGAGATATGCCCGAAATAATATATATAAGGTTAAAAGGAATAATATGGAAGAAATTTTGATAGCCTACGTGGACGGAAGTTTTGAGCCGACCCTGGGAAAATACGCCTACGGGTGCGTGCTGATCGAGCCTGACGGGATCGAGACCACCCTTTCGGGATCGGGCAATGACCCGGAAGTCGCGAATATCAGAAATGTTGCCGGAGAGATGCTGGGAGCCATGAATGCGGTGAAGTGGGCAAAAGCTCATCATTACAGGGAGATCAGAATCTACTACGACTATATGGGGATCGAAATGTGGGCCACAGGCGGATGGAAGGCCAAGAACAAGTACACGGCCGGATATGCGGATTACATGAAAAAATCCGCAAGTCAGGTAAAGATCAGCTTTCAGAAGGTGGCCGCTCACACCGGTGTCAGATATAACGAAATGGCCGACGAGCTGGCGAAAAATGCGCTGGTGGCTGAATAACCCGGGATCAGTCCGGTGCAGAAATGAAAAAAAGGATAAGTAAAAAAAGGATCGCTCCGCCTATGTCAGGCGGGGCGATTTTAATTGTGCGAATTCAGGGAAGTCTCATAAATACAGCGCTTGTGGCGCGTACAATATCAAGTTGTTACTTTTTTTGAAAAAATATAAAAAACGGTGTTGACAAAAATCTCTTTCGGGAGTAATATATCGCTCGCACCGCAAAAACGGAAAGCAATCGGAACGGTAAACATTCAAGAGGAATGAAAACAGAGTTCCGAAAGAACTTTTTAAAAAAGTTGTTGACAAACTTCCAAAACGGTGATAAAGTAATCGAGCACTTTGCGAGAAGGAAACGAAACGCAGGGAGCAAAAAAGAACCTTGATAATTAAACAGCTAAACAACCCTGAAAATTCAATTAACATTGATTTTCAAACTTAAGGACAACCTTAAGAACAGTAAAGATTAACGGAACAATAACCTTAGCTTAATTCTTTA
>JAEEWS010000094.1 GCA_016287765.1 Lachnospiraceae bacterium | reverse complement strand
GATTTGGAGAGAGCGCTTGTTGCGATACCTAACTGTCTGTTAGTGTTCATCGCTGTCATGTTGTGTTGTACTATCATTGCCATAATTCTACCTCCTTGGTATGTGTACGAAGCTTCAGGATTGAAGTCTTCGAGTGCCCCGAATCCTTTCAGGGCCACGTTTGTTTTTTTGTTATTTATAATTAACCCTTAGCGACCTAGGCTTCGCCGGGATAATTACCTTGATTTTCAAAGTGCTTTGATAGTTTTAAAAAGAAGGATGTACTTCCTTCTGTTAACTATATCGTCAATTTGATGATCAAACTTTAGCTTTTAAAAATAAAGAAAGCATAAACTTATGTTTTCTCTTATAAATCTTTAAACAGCGGTTAAAAACTTATAAGAAAACCCCCTTGAGTTTCCTCAAGGGGGAAACGATCTTGTCATGCCGGATCCAAGTCCCGGTTAGATCCCGGCAATGATCCTTCTATTAGCCAAGAAGAGTAAGAACACCCTGGTTGGACTGATTAGCCTGAGCCAGCATGGACTGTGCGGCCTGCTGGATGATGTTGCTCTTTGAGAATGCAACCATCTCTTCAGCCATGTCAACATCACGGATAGCAGATTCTGCGCTCTGCAGGTTCTCTGCTGTGTTGTCCAGGTTGCTGATGGTGTGCTCAAGTCTGTTCTGGATAGCACCGAGAAGTGAACGCTGTTTGGAAACTGTTCCGATAGCGTTGTCAATTGCTTCAATAGAACCTGCCGCTCCATCCTGAGTATCTGCTTTAACCTTGGTTCCGTCTACTCCGAGAGCTACGGAGCCCATATTGCCGATACCGAAGCTGATAGTCTGGTTGCTGTTGGCACCTACCTGAAGGGTAACGCCTTCGCCGCCGGACTTAACATCATAGTTCTTCTGGCCGAGATATGCATCGTCATCACCGAGACCTGCACCACCTGTAAGTGTTGCTGTCTTAACAATTGTGTTATCGGTTACGAACAATGTGTTTGCTTCATCAGGGTTAGGTCCCTTGAAGTCAACATCCATAGATAATCCTGCCTTAGCAAGGATCTTCTCGATGTCGCTCTCGGTGTACTCTGTACCTGTGGACAGGCTCAGTTCGTACTGACCCTTGGCATTGAGCTCACCTGTTGTCTGATATGTAGCAGCTGTCTTAAGTTCTGCTTTCTCTTCGCCCTTTGCTGCATCAAACTTAATTGTAATGGTAACATCATTATCAGCACCGTACTTATTAGCTGTAATGGTCATGGATGTAACACCAACGAAATCTGTTGCTGTTGTTGTAGTAATAGCTACATCCTTAGCCTGTGACTTCTTGCCTGCCTCAGTACCTGTTGAATGTCCTGCATAAGAAGTGCTTGATGCTCCTGCTGTATAAACACCGTTATTAAATACAAGCTTTACTTCTGAAGGAGCCTTTGTAGCTGTGCTGTCTTCCTGCTTTGCATTCTTAATGAGATCATCGATCTCTGCCTGGGAATAAGTGGTATTTTCAGCAAGGTTCAGTTTAAGGGTTGTTCCTATGGAATCCCAAACTGCAGATTCACCGCCTGCTTCTGCCTTGTTGTCAACAGCGATCTTAACACCTTTAACATCGGATGTCAGGAAGCCCTTAAGTGTAGTGTCATAAACACCAAACTTAGGTCCTGCTGCTGTAACAGTTGCGCTTCCGTCAAGGGAGCCGTCAAGAAGCTTCATGGTGTTGAATTCTGTATCGGTAGAGATTCTGTCAAGCTCGGACTGGAGCTGTGAGATCTCATCCTGAATGTTACCACGATCTTCGTCTGTTTCTGTTCCGTTTGCTGCCTGAATGGTAAGCTCTCTCATTCTCTGTAAGATGCTGTGGGACTCCTGAAGAGCGCCTTCAGCTGTCTGAATAAGGGAAATACCGTCCTGTGCGTTGGAAGATGCCTGGTTAAGGCCTCTGATCTGGCTTCTCATCTTCTCGGAAATAGCAAGTCCTGCTGCATCATCTGCTGCACGGTTGATCCTATAACCGGATGAAAGCTTCTCAGTAGACTTTGAAAGTGCGCCTGTAGCGATTCCCAACTGTCTGTTGGTGTTCAGAGCTGTCATGTTGTGTTGAACTATCATTGCCATAATTTTTACCTCCTTGTTTTATTTGAGTGCGATTTTTCATCGCTTGTGCCGAATCCTTTCGGACACTCTCATCAGATTATGTTCCATATAATAATATGAAACTAAGTTTTATAATTAAGAGCGACCGGAACCCGCTCAAAATTATCATTAAATTGTAAATACACTTAAATGGGGTCGCAAAAAGATTTTATAGGACAAAAATAAACATCCGAGGAGCATCCTTTGCAGGTGTCAGGGCTTCGCCCTTCCTTTCAAATCCTTTTGAAATCACCATTTCCAGTAATGTTTAGCTAGTTTTAGATATGCTTTTCTACCCTCCTTATAACATAATAATCGCAATTTGTAAAGTAAATATTTTATAAATTATTATGAGCCTTTGGGGACGGGGTTATGGGGTCACTTTTTGAGCCTTTGGGGACGGGGTTATGGGTTCACTTTTTGAGCCTTTGGGGACGGGGTTAGAGGTTCATTTTGGCGCTT
>JAEEWS010000093.1 GCA_016287765.1 Lachnospiraceae bacterium | reverse complement strand
GAAAGGGAACTTCGCCGAAAGGCAAAGCAGAAAAAGGTCAACGGAACGTTCCGTTGGCAAATGTATATCTGAAAATGAAAAGTGAATAGTGGGCCCACCTGATAAAGGCGGCTGAGAGCTCTTTTTGTTCGTATGAAAAGAGTTGCAACGAGATGTCACCTCTGACTATGGTCATGTGAATATCGTTACACGAGTTGAAGTCAAGCACTGGAGACGCAGGGGAATAGTTCAATGAATTATGTTTGTTGGACTATCCATCTGCGATCTCCGGTGTTTTTTTATGCTCCGAACCCCAGACGCGGGTGAGCCTGCGGAAGGGAGAAAATGAAGGAACTTGAAGTAAAAACCTGGGATGAGATCCAGGATATGGACTTTCCGACAGAAGAACCGATAGTGGACGGTCTGCTGTACAACGGGACATATCTGTTTGTAGGATCGCCTAAGATCGGTAAATCGTTCTTTATGTTGGATCTTTGTTATCACGTGGCTTCAGGGAAACCACTGTGGGAAAGAACTGTAAAACAGGGAACCGCACTTTATGTCGCAAGGGAAGATGATTTTAAGCGTATAAGGAAGAGAATGCATCTTATGTACGGCATCGGTTCGAACGAAAAGATGAAGTTTGTCGTCGAATCGGAAGGCATTACATCCGGATTGATAGATCAGCTTGAGATGTTTGTTAAGAAAAACCCGGATACGCAGCTTATAGTCCTGGATACATTGCAGAAAGTCCGGGGAAACGGGAACGGAGCTGATCAGTATAACTACGGAGCTGACTATGAAATGATCGGAAAACTCAAAGATTTCACGGACAGACAAAGGGTTTGCCTTATCCTTGTACATCACACAAGAAAGATGGAAGCATCGGATCCTTTTGATATGATCTCCGGCTCCAGCGGTTTGCTCGGTGCGGTTGACGGAGCATTTGTTATGTATAAAGAATCAAGGACGGACAAGGACGCGAAGCTCTGCGTTACCGGAAGAGATGTGGCAGATATGGAATTATCTCTTACGAAGAACCCGCAAACACTTCTTTGGAATTGTACCTTCGTAAATGAGGAATCATGGGCTTCTGTGAAGGATCCTTTTTGTGACGGCATTTCCGAATTCCTGTCTAAACAGAATAACAGCTGGCAGGGAACGGCTACGGAACTAAGGGAGCTTCTTCCTGCGGACATAAGAATGGACTCTGCAAGCTCACTATCAAGGAAGATCAATGTATTAAAGGATGACCTGTACAAGGAATACGGCATTAAGGTTCAGAACACACGAACAGCCGTAAACAGGATCCTTTGCCTTGAACGGGACGCTGCATATCTAACACAGAATCAGGGTGAGTGGGAACAGCTTTCGTTTGTGGATAATCAGGATTTCCCCTTTGGAAACGAAGAGCCGGATCCATGCATGACGGCAATGACGGAATGACGACGATATACACCCCCTCCCCTAGATGGGGGTATCTATATATGCCGTCACGCGTCATTGGCGTCACGGGTTACGATTAAACTAAAGCCTCGCAGAGCCCCCGCATGTATTGGCTTGCCGATACTGCTAGGGGGTTATCATTGGGGACCAATGATAAGGCAAAGACCTTATAGCAGGCAGAAGAGCCGCCTGCTGTGACGAATGACGCGAGACAAGATCAATGAATGAATAAATGAAAAATGAAATAAAAAAATGAAGGAAGGATGGATTGATAGATGGGAATATCATTCTCAGCACATATCAGTAATAAATCAAGTGCGATCACAGGAAGATCAAAGCTTGCATCTGTAGCAAAGCACAACCTGAGATTATATAAGACTGAAACACTGAGAGAAAGGTGTTATGAGGTCCTGAAAGGCACAGAGGAGCTTTATACGGATGTCACAAACCTTTATCATGAGCTGTTTGATGAAGCACTGAAGGAATACAACGACAACCAGACAAGAGAAAACAGAAAGATCCCTGATTACTTTGACGCCGTGTGTAAGAAGAGTCAGGATATCGCGGTGGAGATGATCGTTCAGATCGGAGACATGGGGTTCTGGGAAGAACAGAAGGAAGTGGATCACGAATGGAAAGAAAGGAGCCGGCTTATATACAGCGAGCTGCTCCCGAAACTGGAAGAGCTTATGCCGGACTTTAAGATCGCAAACGCAGTTATCCATTATGATGAGGCAAGCCCACACATGCATATCGTGGGAGTTCCTATAAGGACGAATTGCACGAAAGGTCTTAAGGCACAGGTTTCAAAGAGGACTGTATTCACAAAGGACACACTGGCTAATCTGTTGCAGGGAGAGTTCAGGGAATATGCAAACGACATTGTAAAAGCTGTATATGAAGGCGAACTGGCGGTGAAGAAAGTAGGACGAAATCATGATCTTACGGTCACACAGTATAAGGTACAGCAGGAAAGTAAGAAGCTTAAGGAGCTTGAAATGAAAGCAGCTGAAGCTGAGATAAAGGCTGCAGAATCCGAAAAGCTTGCCGCAAAGGCGGTGGCAGAAGTAATGGAGATAAAAGCTGATCATGACAGGATCAATGATGAGATCAATGAATTTCATACAAACATATATAAGATGCTTCCGGAGCCTAAAACAATGATGTCTGCAAAAACGTACAAAG
>JAEEWS010000015.1 GCA_016287765.1 Lachnospiraceae bacterium | reverse complement strand
GCTTATTTTCTAAAGAATTAAGCTAAGGTTATTGTTCCGTTAATCTTTACTGTTCTTAAGGTTGTCCTTAAGTTTGAAAATCAATGTTAATTGAATTTTCAGGGTTGTTTAGCTGTTTAATTATCAAAGTTCAATGCTCTTTGCCTTTCGCTTTTGTTTCATTGCTCTCTTGCAAAGCGCTCGATTAGGATACCACCGAAAAAAGACTTTGTCAATAGCTTTTTTTCTTATTTTTGTTTTTTCTAAAAATACTTGAAAGCCCCTATTTTCAAGCTCTCCACTCCTTTTGTATCTGCAATTGTATTTATTTTCTAAACATTTAATACATTTTTACAAATACCCAAATTATCTGATATTCAAATATTTCCTTGATCATTTGCTTCCTTCTTTTCATTTTCTTCTCAAAACTTTATCCTTTTTTTCTTTTTTAAATGAGTTTTGTTGGACTTTCGTCGTATATTTGGTGTACTTTACATTATATAATGCGATTGTAAAGTTTAAAAAGCTTATAAGAGAACCCCTCATAACCCCAATAATTTTTACAGCCTCGTATTGATATCCCCTGTCAATGCGGGGCTGTAAAAAATTGCGGTAATATGATATAATCATATATATCCGTAAGGACATTTATCATTATAAAGGCTTACCAAGGAGGAACTTATGAGATTAGTCGATTGTTACGAACAACTCGAAGGTGATTATTCAGGTGTTATTTCCCGTTTAATGAAGGAATCACTGGTCAGCAAATTCCTTATCATGTTTTTAAAGGATACCCAATTTAATGAATTCCACTCTTCTCTTTCAGAAGAGAACTGGGAAAATGCCTTCAGAAACATCCATACTCTTAAAGGAACCTGTCTTAATCTGGGAATATCCAAGCTTGCTTCCATTGCCAGTGAGATCACGGAAGAATTAAGAGGCGGTGTAAAGCGTTCTGATATTACCGATCGTGTTAAACTCCTGGACGCTGAATATCAAAAAACCGTAGATCTTATTAAGGAATACTCGGAAAACCCCGAATTTTAAATCGCCGGAGCCCTCAAAACACGATACTGATGCAAATGAATATATGTAAAAAAAATCGCCTTTGCTTTTACAAAGGCGATTTTTTTTTACCGGAGAAAGAGGGATTTGAACCCTCGCGCCGCTATTAACGACCTGCACCCTTTCCAGGGGTGTCCCTTCAGCCTCTTGGGTATTTCTCCAAAAGCCCGGCTACATTTGCCAGTATTAAATTATTAATCCCCACTAACAACGGGAATCAGCGGAGAGCAAGGGATTCGAACCCCTGTGGGCTTTCGCCCTAACGGTTTTCAAGACCGCCCCGTTATGACCGCTTCGGTAGCTCTCCAAAGTGCTTTCTCAAAACGTGCTTATGCATATTACCACAGAGAAAGACCTAAGTCAAGCAAATTTTTAATTGCATTAAGAAGATCTTTTAGATAGTATCTCTTCAGCCACCCGCATATCCGCTTCGGTGGTTATCTTTATATTATCAGCTTTACCGCAGAGCATATATATGCATCCTTCACCGTACTTCCTTATGGCGGAAGCATCATCGGTAATGGAATCGTCATCGTTTTCCACTGCGGTTTTATAGCTGTTAAGGGCATTGAGCAGAGAAAAGCACTGAGGTGTCTGGGCAGCCCAGGTGCGTGCTCTGATGGGTGTCATCATGATATTCCCCTCTTCATTTACCACCTGGATGGTATCTGTCACGGGTACTCCCACCACACAGGAGCCTTTGGTCGAAACATACTCTGCCGCAGCGTTTATGGTATCCGTATCTATGCAGCATCTGGCGCCGTCATGTATCATACAGAAGACTTCACTTTCGGAACGCTGCTTAAATAGTTCCCACATCTCTCCCATCTTTATCCGGCCGTCATCCATGCCTTTGATACAGTCATAAGCGGTCTTAAGGCCACAATAGACCGAATCGTAACGGTTCTGACCGCCTGCGGTAACCGCAAAGCATTTTGTAATGCCGTACTTTTTAACGATCTCTTCCTTGCAGTATTCTATATCCTTTTCACCGCAAACAAGAACCAGCCCGTCGACACGACTCTTTTGAAAAGCTTCCAGAGTCCAGGCAAGGACCGGTTTACCAAGTAATGGTCTGTATTGTTTTGGAATATCTCCGCCGAACCTTTTTCCCGATCCGCCGGCAAGTATGATACCTATTATCACTTTCTCTCTCCCAGTCTAAGATTGGGAATGGCGTTTAAATCCAGTCCGCTGAAATTGCCTTTGATATATTCATAATAAGCTGCCGCTCCTATCATTGCAGCATTATCGGTACAATATATGGGTGAAGGATAGATCATTGTAAGGCCCCTCTTTTCGCATGCCTCCTTCATCCCGGCGCGCAATGCCGAATTGGAAGCCACTCCTCCGGCAAGAGCCACCTTCTTAAAGCCATATTCTTTCGCGGCGTGCATGGTCTTTTCAACCAGCACATCCACTACCGCAGCCTGAAAAGAAGCCGCAACATCATTTCTGTTTATCTCCTCGCCCTTCATCTCAGCCTGATTAAGATAATTCAGTACAGCAGATTTGAGTCCGGAAAAGCTGAAATCATAGGGACAATCATCCACCTTGGCTCTGGGGAAAGCTATGGCCTTGGGATTTCCTTCTTTGGCCACCTTATCTATCTTGGGCCCTCCGGGATAGCCCAGGCCGATGGCTCTGGCCACCTTGTCATAGGCCTCTCCTGCCGCATCATCATGGGTTCTTCCCAGGATCTCATATTCTCCGTAATCCTTCATGATCACAAGATGGGTATGTCCGCCGGAAACTATCAGGCACAAAAAAGGAGGCTCCAGATCCGGGTGTTCAAGGAAATTCGCCGATACATGCCCTTCTATGTGATGCACTCCGATAAGCGGAAGCCCCGCTGCATATGCAACAGCTTTCGCAGCGGATACACCCACAAGAAGAGGACCTACCAGCCCCGGGCCATATGTTACCGCAACGGCGTCAACATCTTTAAGTCCGACACCTGCATCGGTAAGAGCCTGTTCTATTACGGGATTGATCTTTTCAATGTGCTTTCTGGAAGCGATCTCGGGTACAACGCCCCCGTACAATGTGTGAAGATCTATCTGAGAATAAATAACATTTGAAAGGACTTTACGTCCGTTTTCGATGACAGCCGCAGCTGTCTCGTCGCAAGAGGATTCTATTGCGAGTATCTTTATATCTTTCATTTTATAACCTTCTTAATCTACAAATTCCACCGGTTCGGTCAAATCCCAACCCAGGATCTTCCAATTTCCTTTTTCATCCTCGCGAAGGATGAACTTTTCGTAGGTTCTGTTTATCCCTTTTTTATCCTTTATGACAAACATGCCTACTATAGAGGCCATTTTTTTATTGTCAACCTCATACTTTTCCGTCTGGCTCTCCAATTGAACATTGGTGATCACGATGTTCTTACCGCCGTTTTTAAATGTCAGTATCTCATTATAAAGAGAATCGCAATAAGCATCCCTGGGATTCAGCTTATTAAGCTCATCATCATAGAGCATCCTAAGCTGATCAACGATCTTATAAAATTCTTCTTCCGTATACTTCCCTGACATAAGACAGGTATTTATCCTTTGATAAAGTCTGACCACTTCTCTTGAAGTGGAGGGATAAAAACGGGTCAGGTCCTTTGAGATAATGGCCTGAGCTTCCACATTTTCCGAAGTTTTTTCGTCAAAAACGGAATTATTGTTTCTGTTGTTAACAGTGTAGAAAATGATCCAGATAACTATACCGATGATTACAACAGCTCCGATTATGCCTCCGATATATTTTTTCATCCTTCTACCTCGCTTGCCTTAAAACCTGATCCTGTATAATATATATCGGCACAAAACCCGACTTACTTCACCGTCAGGTAATTACGCTTTATTCTTCTTCGGAAAATCTGAGAGTGACGCTCTGTCCGTCATTTGCACAGATAGTATTGGGAAATATGCTCCTTGCGATACCAAGAAATTCCTTGGGTCTGTTCATGGACGGACTGTAATGGGTGAGCCACATTTCCGAAACTTCTGCCGCTGCCGCAAGCTTTGCCGCTTCCTTAAAGGTCATATGCTTCTTCTTAACAGCATCCGCCTGTTTTTCAGGCTCTCCGTACATTCCTTCGCATATGAACAGATCCGATCCGGCGGCATTTTTAACTATAGAGTCCGTAGGTCTCGTATCCGTGCAATAAGTGACCTTAAGGCCTTTTCTTTCAGGTCCCAGCACCATGTCGGGGGTAAAGATCCTGCCGTCCTCCTCCATAGTCTCGCCTTTTTGCAGCTTATTCCAAAACTTTAAAGGGATGTCCATCTCTTTTGCCCTTTCGGCATCAAAGCGTCCTGCCCTTTTAACCTCAAGTGTATATCCATAACAGGTAACATTGTGATTTACCTTAAAAGCCGTGATCTCATAACCCTGTAACGAGAAAAAGCATTCGGGCTCTCCCATCTCTATCATATTGATCTCGAAAGGAAGCTCCGGTGCGATGATCCTTAATGCGCCCACCACCTTTTCAAGACCCTTGGGTCCTATCATGGTAACCGGCTCTGTCCTTTCGGCATTACCCATTGACAATAAAAGTCCGGGCAACCCACTTATATGATCACCGTGATAATGGGTGAACAGTATGATATCGATGTCGTGGAAGCTGAGCCCTGCCTGCCGTATAGCCACCTGGGTTCCTTCTCCGGCATCTATCAATATGCCTTTTCCGTTATATCTTACCATAAGGGAGGTAAGCCACCTTTTGGGAAGGGGCATCATACCGCCGGTTCCCAACAAACATAAATCCAGCATTAAAACCTCATATCTCGGAACAAATACCACTTTTAGTTTCTTTGCACCGGTTTATTTTGTATCATTTCTCAAGCTCTGACAGATTGCATCTCATGATAACGGCGTCTTCCTTGGGCAATTCATAAAAGCCTTTTCTGAGTCCCACATCCTTAAAGCCAAGTTTCCTGTACAGTTCTCTGGCGGGTGTGTTACTCTTTCTGACCTCCAGATACATATCCTTTACTTCAAGAGTTCTGGCCCTTTCCATCAATTCCGTCATCATCGTAAAAGCTATCCCCTGCCCGCGGCTGTCTTCACGGACACAGACATTCGGTATCTCCGCCTCGTCCAAAACATAGTAAAAGCAGCAATAACCAAGTATATCCTCCTCATCCTCATCGGGAACAGCCACAAGAAGGCAATAGTTTTCCTGTAGGATGGAACCCTCGAAATTATCCCTGCTCCAGGGCATGGAAAAACTGGCGCGCTCTATCTCGCTCACTTTATCGCAATCTTTTATTGTCATATCACGTATCTTCATTTCGTCCCCCAAAGACCAAACAAAAGGATCACTCCCTAAAACGTGATCGAATCCCCAATCATATCTTACTTTTCGTTTCTTTCTCTTTCTGCCTGGGACATTCTTAAGTAATCCGGCACATGATCTGCCGCAGGCATCGCCACGCCCTTGTTAAACATCTCGATAGCTCTGACGGCAAGACTTCCCGCTCTCTGAACATTATTATTGATAGGGGCATATGCTTTCTTGACCCTTACCTCTTCATCCAGTACAGTCTTATAAACCGGAACACCGTCTCCCAGGAAGATAACCGGTTCATTCAGCTCATTTACCATGGCTGTAAGTTCATGGATGCTGACAGCCATCTGATCTTTGACCACGCAAAAACCTTCGCCGTTGTTTCTGTATATGCCTGTGTAAACCTGCTCCCGGCGGGCATCCATCAGAGGAACTATCAATCCGTCTGCCCCGAAGATATCCGTTGCTATGGTCTGAGTGGTGGGAACCGAGATTATGGGCTTATTTAAAGCAAGCCCCAGCCCCTTGGCCGTTGCTGAACCTATCCTGAGTCCGGTAAAACTGCCGGGGCCTCCGGATACTGCTATGGCATCGATCTCTTCAAGATCTGTTCCTGTCCTTTTTACCACTTCATCCACCATGGGAAGCAGCGTTTGCGAATGAGTGAGCTTCAGATTCAGACTGAACTCACCTATTATCTTCTCTTCGGAAGCTATGGCACAGGATGCCACAAGCCCCGAAGCCTCAATAGCTAAAATCTTATTCATTAAATCATGCCTTCCTGACTTCTATGCTTCTGTAATCAAAGCCTTTTTGCAGATCTTTTTTAATGGTCACCCTTGTGCAGGTGGCGGGTAAAAGTTCTTCTATCTTGTCTGCCCATTCAACCAGGGAAACTCCCTGCCCGAAAAAGCAGTCCTCGTAACCGATCTCATCCATTTCATCAATGTCGTCGATCCTGTAAACATCAAAATGATAAAGAGGCATTCTCCCGCTTTCATATACCTGGACGATGGTAAAGGTAGGGCTGACCACAGGCTCCTCTATTCCGAGTCCCCTGGCAAAGCCCTTTGTAAAGATGGTCTTTCCCACACCAAGATCTCCCGAAAGGCATATAATGTCTCCGGGTCTGGAATCCACAGCCATGTCATAGGCTATCTTTAAAGTCTCTTCAGGTGAATTTGAAGAAAAAATCTCTGTTTTCATAATCTATCCTGTTTCTTAACACTTACAGTGCCTTCCGCGCACATTTCCTTAAGCATTGTCCTGAAATCCGCCAGATTCCCGCCTATGTCTGCCTTGGGAAGTATTGTTGCGTTATTGTTGCCTGTGAAAAGGATAATGCTCTTTAAGGTTTCCTTTGCCAAAAGCACCATTTCCCAGGGCGCATCCTGGCTTTCTTCTCCCTGGGTCACCGTAATGCCGTCTTTACCGAAGGAATAGGTAACAGGCTTTGAAAAGCCGGGATTTCTTTTTGTCTGTCTCCATGCTTTGAACAACAGAAGGCCGGGATTGATAACCGTAAAAAGCAGCGCAAGGGTTATAAGCGCCACAAGGCTGAAGGGTGAATCTCCGTAACCGAAGATAAGAGCCACAATAGCTATGGCACTAAAGCCGTAGTTGATGACGCCGCGAAAACCGCTGTAGGAATTGACATATAAAAACTCAAACAGATAACCGGTCTTCATATTCACCGTAAATTTGATCTTTTTATCTTCCATTGGTTTTATACTCCTTACAATATCATGGAAAGCGCAATCCTCTTTTTGGCGGGATCGCAGCTCAGCACCTTGACTTCCACGATATCACCTACACTTACAGCCTCAAGAGGATGCTTTATGTACTTCTTGTTGGTGATCTGGGAAATGTGTACAAGTCCGTCCTGATGTACTCCGATATCCACAAAGACACCAAAATCGATAACATTTCGAACAGTACCTTTAAGGATCATTCCTTCGGTCAGATCTTTCATTTCAAGTACATCATTTCTTAAAATGGGCTTGGGCATCTCGTCTCTGGGATCTCTTCCGGGCTTTTCGAGCTCCTTAATGATATCCGTCAGAGTCATTTCACCGATACCCAGTCTGTCGGCCAGAGCTTTCTTATCCTTTACCATCTTACCTATGGAGGAAAGGGTATCTCCCTCGGTCTTTACTATAGCAGGAGTTTCCTGTTTTTTCTTATTATCTGCAGGTGCAACGGTTGTCAGCTTCTTGCCGGATTTTTCCATTGCCTGTGCAAAAGCTGCTCCAAAGACGGAATTTGTATTGGAGATCCTGATCTCCTTTTCCTTTGGAGTGTTCTTTCTCTTTTCACCCTTGTTGGGCATGGCAGCTTCTCTTGCAGCCTTTTCCTGAGCCTTGGCGTTCTTTTCCGCAGCCAGCTGCTCTGCTCTGAGCTTATTTATATCATCAGGCTTAAAGCCAAGTTCTGAAAGAAGCTCAGTGGCAGCCTTATAAGACTCGGGATGCACGGAAGTGGAATCCAAAGGATTGGATCCGCCCATTATACGCAGGAAACCGGCACATTGTTCATATGCCTTGGGACCAAGCTTTGCCACCTTAAGAAGATCGTTTCTGGAAACGAATCTTCCGTTGGCTTCACGGAAAGCAACGATATTCTTAGCTGTAACCTTGGAAATACCGGATACATATTCAAGAAGCGCGGGAGAAGCCGTGTTCAGATCCACTCCCACCTTATTTACACAATCTTCCACTACTCCCGCAAGGGTTTCGGAGAGTTTCTTCTGATTCATATCATGCTGATACTGTCCGACGCCTATTGCCTGAGGCTCGATCTTAACAAGTTCCGCAAGGGGATCCTGTAATCTTCTGGCAATGGAAACAGCCGATCTTTGGGCCACATCATAATCCGGGAATTCTTCTGTGGCAAGCTTACTTGCCGAATAAACCGATGCTCCTGCCTCGCTGGTAATAACATATTTTGTGGGAACCTTCATTTCCTTAAGAAGATCCACTATGAAAAGCTCTGACTCTCTGGAAGCTGTTCCGTTTCCAATGGAGATCAGAGTAACCTTGTATTTTAAGATCAGTCTCTTAACGATAGCCTTAGCCTCGTCCATCTTGTGCATTCCGGGAAGAGTAGCAAAAACAACCGCAGTATCAAGCACCTTTCCGGTGGCATCCACTACAGCCAGCTTGCAGCCTGTTCTGAAGCCCGGATCCCATCCGAGAACTGTCTGTCCCACAATGGGAGGCTGCATAAGGAGCTGCTTCAGGTTTTCTCCGAACACCTTGATGGCGCCGTCTTCAGCCTTTTCCGTAAGCTCATTTCTTACTTCTCTCTCAATGGAAGGAGCGATAAGGCGTTCATATGCATCGGCAACGGCTGTCTTTAACAGTTCATTGGTATTGGGGTTATCTTTGGTGATAATCTGCTTTTCAAGATATCTTATAATTTCTTCGGTGGGCGCAACTATCTTAACAGTGAGGACCTTTTCGGCCTCTCCTCTGTTAAGAGCCAGAGTCCTGTGGCCGGGCAGGGTCTTTACCTTTTCGGAAAAGTCATAATACATCTCGTAAACGCTTTCAGCCTTCTCATCCTTGGCAGAAGAAGAGATAACGCCCTCTTCCTCGGTCATGGAACGGATACGTGTTCTGTAATCCGCTTCATCCGAGATCTTTTCGGCGATGATATCAAGCGCACCCGCTATTGCATCCTCTGCGGAATTAACTTCCTTTTCGGCATTTATGTATTCCTTGGCCAGCTCTGCTGCGGGAACTGTGATCTCCTGAGCCAGGATCAGATCGGCAAGAGGCTGTAAACCTTTTTCCGCCGCAATTGTAGCTCTTGTTCTTCTCTTAGGTCTGTAGGGGCGATATATGTCCTCAAGGGTGACCATATTTTGAGCTTCGCTTATCTGCTTTTTAAGTTCCTCGGTAAGCTTGCCCTGTTCATCTATACTCTTTAATATCTGCTCCTTCTTTTCTTCAAGGCTGCGCAGATACTTTAATCTTTCATCAAGGTTTCTGAGCACTTCATCATTAAGTGCGCCGGTGGCCTCTTTTCTGTATCTTGCAATAAAAGGGATGGTGTTCCCTTCATCGATCAACTTTACGGCTGCATCCACCTGTTCTCTGCGAACTCCAAGTTCTGCCGTGAGCTGTTTTAAAATGTCCATCAAATAACCTCCAAAATAACATATTGCTCTTATTATCCCGAAAAAATCTCAACGAAATCTTTTCATAAAAACAAAAGCATTCGATTTTCTGCCTCTTGTATCATAACACATCTTTCCCAAAAAACAAGAAAAAAAGAGACAGCCGTCTTTAGGCTGTCCTTAAATTCCCTTAAGTCAAGGCATTTTTATTCATATCTGAACCGTCGGTGGTGTGTTTGATGGCTGTTCTGGTAAGACCGCCGGAAACATAAGTTCTTCCGCACTCCGGGCAGATACTCGTATGAAGAGTTACCGTAGCGGATATGAGCTTTGCATTGGGCTTGTTACCTTCCTGTACAGCATTTGCCACATGCTCTCTTTCATGAGCCATTACCGTGGCAGGTGCCGCAGCCGGATCTATATGTCCGGGTGCCTTAAAAGAGACATCCGACTCGTTGGACCCGTCAACATACATCCTGTTCTCACAAGTCTCACACTTTTCTATTCCCAGCCTCTTACGCATACGTTCCGCTGCCGGAGTCTCCATGACCTTTGAAGCATTAGCCGTTTCAACCTTCATATCGTCGGGGCTTTTCCCCACTCTCACAGTCTGCGCATTTGAGAAAACTTCAGGAGTGGCAGCCACAGGCATAACAACTGCTCCCTCATTTACATGAGCATGAAGGGCATTATTCCTTGCGGCAAGAGTAGCGCCGGAGGCATATATGCTGTTGTATGCGCCATAAGCACCTACAGCTCCTATCATACGGATCTCCTTTTACAGTTATTGGCATTATATCACTTTTTTTGTAAAATAGCAAATCTCAAGGTCCAAAGGAAAGCCAAAAAAGAGCCATTGGGGAAACGTCCCCTTTGGCTCCTTTTTTATTAAACTGCAAGATCTATGTGCTGTACTGTACCTGCTTCTCCGGTAGATTCCTTTAAGAAAAATCCGGTGCGTCTTACATTACCCATTGTAGCGTTATTCTTTAAAGACTTAAGAGCAAAATCCGTCTTTACGCTTCCAAGGTTTATAGCACCCACATCCGCCTTTTTAAGATCTACGAGAACATCGTTTCCCTTGTCGTCTTTTGTCCATATCTTAAGTTTCTTAAAGATGCTGTCGTTTTCATCTATCCAGCCGTTTCCGTCTTCATCGTAAGCAGCCAGATCCTTAAAGCCGTCACCTGACTTGGTTCCGAAAAGCTCGGATCCGTCATTTATCTTTCCGTCTCCGTTTTTATCCAGAGCAAGGAGACCGGCATTTTCTCTGATATCATATATCCTCTCTTTCTTGCCGTCGGCATCGAGATCAAAGAGGAAAGTCTTTTCCGTAACATCCGGTGCATTATCGTCAAGATTGATGGTGAGAGGATCTACCATGGTATAGGACTCTTCCATATATGAGCCGTATTCCGCAGTAAAGCTTCTGGACATCTCAACAGTAAGATTGAAACTGATCTCTCTGCCGTCTTCTGTTCTTACGGAACCTGTTGACTGATAAGCCGTGTTTTCGGTTTCCATATAAAACTTGGACTGAACCGTGATCTTGGTCCAATTGGTCATATTCACAGTATGGTTTCCTGTTGCGGCAACTGTGGGTGCGTTTACTGCTCCCGATGCTCCCGATATTGCACATGCGATGTTACCGGCAAATGCCGCCATGTTTTCCTGCGCCTTGTTGATATTCTCTGCAAAGGACTTCATGGTATCGTCACAGGAAACAGTCCCGGTCTTATCTCCGCGGATCTTCTTAAGAAGTTCAAGTATCCTTCTAAGCATCTTGATGTCTCCGTCCTCTTCGGGAAGTTCAAATTCTGCTTCTTTTGCCTTGTTGGCTTTAACCATATCCTGAAGAGACTTTTTAAGGTTATCCTTCTGCTTTTCCTTTTTTGCTTCCTTTGCTTCTTTTTCTTCAACTGCGATCTTTTCCTTTTCATCGCGCAATTGTTCCACCAGGCTCTTGGAATCATCGGATAATTCAATTGTTGCAGCTTTGCTGCTTAATACACTAAGGGATTCCTGCTCTACTCTTTCATAAGAAAAATATGAGCGTGTTGATGACATGGATACATTAGAAGAATCTATTTTCATAATATGTGCCCTCCTTGGCGATGTAAAAAAGTCTATGTACGAATCCTTTCGTACGTAGCACATAAATTGGTCTACAACTTCTTTATCGGAATCCTTTTTCAAAAACTTAACCCCTTTTCCAAAAAATTTTTATTTTTTTCAGGGCACAAAAAAAGCTCATGCACCACACAGGCAACATGAGCATATTGTTTTATTATATTGTCTTTGAAACATGGAGAAGGAAAGGATCCAGTTCTTTCTTCATGTTAAGAGCTTCTTCAATATCGTAATCCACAAACTTGCCGTTCTTGTAGGCAACAACACGATTAGTCTTTCCTTCACAAAGAAGTTCAACAGCCATGCAGCCCATAGCGGATGCATATACTCTGTCTTTAGCGGAAGGGCTTCCGCCTCTCTGAATGTGTCCTATGATAGTAGCACGGGTCTCAATACCTGTAGCTGCTTCGATCCTGTCTGCCATTCTGTAAGAATTGCCGATACCTTCGGCATTTACGATAATGGTATGCTTTTTACCGAGAGCCTTTCTTGCAAGGATGTGCTGAACGATCTTCTTCTCGTCATAGTTCTGAAGTTCGGGAAGAAGGATCTCCTCAGCTCCGTTTGCGATACCGCTCCAAAGAGCAATGTATCCTGCATGACGGCCCATAACTTCAATTATTGAAACTCTTTCATGGGAGGTTGATGTATCACGTACTTTATCTATGGCATCCATGGCTGTATTTACGGCTGTATCAAACCCGATGGTATAATCTGTGCATGCTATATCAAGGTCAATGGTTCCGGGAACACCTATGGTGTTAATGCCTCTGATCGCCAGCTGACGAGCACCCTGGAAAGAGCCGTCACCGCCGATCACAACAAGACCGTCGATACCGTGCTTTCTGCAGATCTCTGCGCCCTTATCCTGTCCTTCGGATGTTACGAATTCCTGACAACGTGCAGTGTAAAGCTTTGTACCTCCGCGCTGTATGGTATCGGAAACACTTCGTGAATCCATATCAATAATATCCTCATCAAGTAGACCCGCGTATCCCCTATTTATCCCCTTAACATTCACACCATTTTCAATGGCCGTACGAACAACGGCACGTATAGCCGCATTCATTCCGGGCGCATCGCCGCCGCTGGTGAGAACTCCGATGGTTTTTACCTTGCTTTCTGCCATAATTAGCCTCCATATCTTGAGAGTATTTACGAAAAATCACTAATTGTTTTCAAGTTTTGTATTTTACAACGAAACATTTTTTTTGTAAATATCCAAAAAAGATAAAATGAAGAAACTTTTGATTAACAAAACTAAAAAGTAACTTTAATCTGCTCTTTTCCGAATTTTTCCTGCAATCTGTCCACCAGATCACCGGTCAGATCTACGGAATATCCTCTGCTGAGTTTCTTCATCTGTTTTTCTTCTTCAAGATAAATAACCACGTCGGATCTGCCGTCACTCGCCTTAAGTATTTCCATCAATTCCTTTTCTTTATCGTTAAATTCATTGATGTTTTTAAATCTTACCCACAATTTTCCCGGAACTTCATCCAATCTGCCGATCTCGGAGGCAATAACCTTTGCCCCTCTTTCTTCATCAATGGATATCCTTCCCTTTATCAATACCTTTTCATCATTTATCAAAAGGGCCTTGTTCTTTTCATAATCTCTGGGGAATACTATGACCTCCACATTTCCGTACAGGTCATCCAGTTTCAGGAAAGCCATGGTCTGATTGTTTTTGGTAACCTTTCTGGTAACACCGGATATCATTCCGCCTATGGAAACATTCTGTCCGTCACTCACCTTGGTCTCTCCCGTCTCTTCGTCTGTCCTAAGATCCATAGTGGTAACATCACAGTGTTTTTTCATTATATCTATATAATTTTCCAACGGATGACCGCTTACATAAAGGTCCAGGACTTCCTTTTCATAAGCCAGCAATTCATCCTTACCGAATTCTCCCACATCGGGAAGAGGAGTTTCCATCGCTTCCCTTTCCTCCGGTGCAAGGAAATCCAAAAGTGAAAGCTGGCCTGTTATTTCTGTTTTATGCTCAGCCGTCACATCATCCATTATTATCTGATAAACCTGTAAAAGCTGCTTCCTGGTACCGGGCACGGAATCAAAAGCACCGGCTTTTATAAGATTTTCGACGGTCCTCTTGTTAACTCCCAAGGGGATACAGCGTTTTGCAAAATCCTTAAGGGATGTGAAATTTCCTCCACTCTCCCTTTCGGCTTTTATGTCCTCTACCACCTGTCTTCCAACGCCCTTGATTGCCGAAAGGCCGTATCTTATGGATCTTCCGCGAACGGTGAAGCCCACTCCGCTTTCGTTAACATCGGGAGGCAGCACACTGACGCCCATCTTTTTGCAGGTATACATATATTCCGTGACTTTCCCTGTATTTCCCATAATGGATGTCATAAGGGCAGCCATGTACTCCACCGGATAATAATACTTAAGAAAGGCGGTCTGATAGGAAACCACCGCATAGCAGGCGGCATGTGCCTTATTGAAGGCATATTTTGCGAAGTCCGTCATCTCGTCATAAATATGGTTGGCCACATCGGCGGATATCCCTCTGTTTTCACATCCGGGAACATTTTCTTCCTTATTTCCGTGAACGAAATTCTCTCTTTCCTTAGCCATAACATCCGCTTTTTTCTTAGCCATGGCCCTTCGAACAAGGTCGCTGCGGCCATAGGAATAGCCGGCCAGGTCACGCACTATCTGCATTACCTGCTCCTGGTAGACTATACATCCGTAGGTGGTCTCCAGAATGGGCTTTAGTTCTTCGCACTCGTATGTTATGGAATCTCTGTCGTTCTTTCCTTTAATATATCTGGGAATGAAATCCATGGGACCGGGACGATAGAGAGAGATCCCCGCTATGACATCTTCAATGGAGTTAGGCTTTAACTCCTTCATAAATCCCGTCATTCCCTTGCTCTCCAGCTGGAAAACTCCGTCGGTCTTGGCCTGAGATATCATTTCATAAACATTTTTATCTTCATAGCTGATATCTCTGATCGAAAATCTCTTTTCTCCCGGCTTCTTTGCCATATTGACAAAGTTCTCCGCATCTTTTATCACCGTCAGAGTCCTGAGCCCCAGGAAATCCATTTTAAGAAGTCCCAGGTGTTCACACTCGGTCATATTGAACTGAGTGGTAACAGAACCGTCAGCCCCGCAGGACAAAGGCACATAATCGTCTACCGGTGCATTACTGATGATAACCCCCGCCGCATGGATGGATGTGTGCCTGGGCAGGCCTTCCACTGCCTTTGCCAGATCGATGAGCTCGGTAACTTCAGGATCATCTTTATATAATTGCTTAAGATCTCCGCTCTTCACCAGTGCATCGCTGATCGTAATGTTCAGCTCATTGGGCACCAGCTTTGCCACCATGTCTATTTTTGCATAAGGAAGATCCAAAGCTCTTCCCACATCACGGATGGCGTTCTTAGCGGCCAGAGTACCAAAGGTCACTATCTGGCACACCCTGTCCCTTCCGTATTTGCGAACCACGTAATCAATGACTTCCTGTCTTCTCTCGTAGCAGAAGTCCACGTCGAAATCCGGCATGGATACACGTTCCGGGTTTAGGAAACGTTCAAAGAGCAGGTTATACTTGATGGGATCAATATCCGTTATCTCAAGGCAATAGGCGGCTATGCTTCCCGCACCGCTGCCTCGTCCGGGACCGACCGGTATATCATGATCCTTGGCATATTTAATGAAATCCCAGACTATAAGGAAATAATCCACGAAGCCCATGTCATGAACGATCTTGAGCTCGTATTCCAGTCTTTCCTTAAGTTCAGGCGTAACTTCTTTATATCTCTTTTTTATCCCCTTGTCGCACAGATACTGCAAGTAGGTCCAGGCATCATAGCCTTCGGGCACATCGAATTTCGGCAATTTGTAATGACCGAACTCAAAATCCACATTGCAGCGTTCAGCGATCTTACATGTATTTTCCAGAGCCTCCGGAGCGTAGGGGAACAGCGCAGCCATCTCCTCTTCCGATTTAAGGTAGAACTGGCCGCCTTCATAGCGCATCCTGTCCTCATCCTTCACCTTCTTCTGTGTCTGTATGCACAAAAGAACATCATGAGGAACAGCATCCTCGGCCTTTATATAATGAGAGTCATTGGTGCATATAAGGTCTATACCCGTTTCTTCGTGCATACGCATAAGATAGGCATTTACCTTTTTCTGTTCCGGAATACCGTGATCCTGAAGTTCCAGGAAGAAATTTCCTTTACCGAAGATCCTTTCCAGCCTTAAAGCAGCTTCCTTACCCTCTTCGTACATGTCCATCTTAAGGTAATGGGCCACTTCCCCTGCCAGACAGGCCGAAGAACAGATAATGCCTTCATGGTACTTTTCAAGCACCTCCATATCCACTCTGGGTTTGTAGTAAAAGCCTTCGGTAAAACCTATGGAAACGATCTTTATGAGATTATGATAACCGATATCGTTTTCCGCCAGCAGGATCAGATGCCTGTATCGCTCATCCGAAACCGAGCCTGCCTTATCGAATCTGGAGCCCGGTGCCACATATACCTCACACCCTATGATAGGTTTTATCCCTGCTTCCTTACAGGCGGTCCAAAACTCCACCACGCCGTACATGACTCCATGATCCGTGATGGCCAGAGCATCCATGCCCAGTTCCTTTGCCCGCTGTACCAGAGGTTTGATCTGTGCCAGACCGTCCAGCAGCGAATAACCCGTATGCACATGTAGATGAGTAAAGCCCATGTAATTCACCCCAACAATTTCATTTAATGTAAAACGGTATTAAAAATACCTCATTCAACGAATGAGGTTATTATATCATAAATGCAACAAACATTGTCATCTTTATTTGGTTCCTGTAAGAAGATTTTGCACTTCCTTGCTGGCAGCTTCTTCATCCGCACCGTCAGCCACGATGGTAACCACTTCCCCGTCGATTATACGAAGAGTCATTACTCCCATGATGCTCTTTGCGTTAATAAGCTTATCGGTCTGTTCAACATATACTCTGGCATCGTATTTGCTTGCAGTCTGAACAAGAAGTGCTGCCGGAGTGGCATCCATTTTAGATGTCTTTGCAATGGTGATCTTATTTCTAATCATTTTGTTCCTCTTTTCCTTTCAAGTCCCGCGCTATAGTGATGATCTTTTCAAGTCTGTGATTAACCCCTGACCGTCCAAGCTTGGGTTCAAGCATTTCCCCAAGTTCCGAAAGGGACTTCTCGGGGTTTTCCATTCTGAGTTCGGCAATGCTCTGTAAGGTGTCGGGAAGCTTATTAAGCACCCGGCGCTCCTCGAGAAAACGTATGCATTCACAGGCATATTCAGAAGCAGCCGCCGTTTTTCTTAAATTGGAGGTTTCGCAATTGACCTTTCGATTCACATTGTTCCTTACTTCTTTAAGGATCCTGGCATTCTCAAAGTCCATGAGCGAAACATGAGCTTCCATAATATTCAGCAGATCGCTGATCTTATCGGCATCTTTAAAATAAAGGCGGAATCTGCTTTTTCCCGATGTGATCTTACCCTCCACATCAAAGGAGGCCGCAGCGTTGTAAAGGAGTTCTATTCCCGAGCGGGTAACGGAAGTAAATTCCAAATGATATTCATTATTGGGATCGGTGATACTCCCGGCACTTAAAAAAGCACCCCTTAAAAAACTTCTTTTGCAACATGTTCTTGTAATGATATCCTTATTTTCCGAAAAGTACAGGCCGTTTTTTTCTTCGATCCCACACATTTTTATAAGGTCATCATTACTCCCCAAACCGTCGGTTAATGATTTTAAGACAGACATATCATGTTTGTCAACAGATTTTTTTTCCGAGCATAAAACATACCCTGCCGCCTCGGCCAGCTTACAATGCTTCGGCAGGGGTATTATTTCCTGCAATTCATTTTTTACTTTTTCACAAAAAGACATTATTTCTTTATATCCCTATGATCCACCTTTACCGAATATTCCTCTCCCCTAAGAGCCTCATAAAGAACATTGGCGATGGTGACCGATCTGTGTTTTCCGCCGGTACATCCTATGGCGATAACAAGACCGTTTTTTCCTTCATTTATATAATTGGGTATCAAAAATTCCACCATATCTATGAGCTTGTCGACAAACTCCTTGGATTGGGGGCTGTCCATAACGTAATCCCGCACTTCCGGATCCTCTCCGGTCTTGTGCTTAAGAGAACTTACGTAATAAGGATTTGCAAGAAAACGAACGTCGAAGACCATATCTGCATCGACGGGTATTCCATATTTAAATCCAAAAGAAAGAACGGTAACAAAAAAGTTCTTAAAGCCCTTGTTCTTGACAAAGATCCCGTCGATCTGCTGCTTCAGATCCCGGACAAGAAGAGTGCTGGTGTCAAGAACATAGTCCGCATGCTCTTTTAGGAAAGCGATCTTTTTCCTCTCCTCTTTTATTCCCGCTTCCACTCTTCCGTTACCGGCAAGGGGATGGGTCCTTCTGGTCTCCTTGAATCTCTTTATAAGCGTTTCATCGGATGCTTCAAGAAAGAGGATCTCATATTTGATATTCATCTCCTTAAGTTCATTAAGAGCAGGCTCTATGTCATCAAGAGAACGTCCGCTCCTTATATCCACGCCTATGGCTATCTTGTTGAAATCTCCCTTGTTCCTGTTTTCCGCTATCTCCGCAAATTTTGAGATAAGCTGTACGGGAAGGTTGTCAGCGCAAAAATACCCCGCATCCTCAAGCATATTAAGTACAGATGATTTTCCTGCTCCGGACATGCCGGTTACGATAACAAATCTCATATTTCAATCCCTTTGCTGATCTCATTTGATGATCTTGATCTCAGGCTCCAGTCTGACGCCAGATCTCTCGAAAACCTTGTTTATTACCTGATCTATAAGCTCCAAAACATCCTTTGCTGTGGCCTCTCCGTTATTTACGATAAAGCCCGCATGTTTTTCGGAAACCGAAGCTCCTCCTACGGAAAAGCCCTTTAACCCGGCTTCTTCTATCAACCTGCCCGCAAAATTCCCCTCCGGTCTCTTAAACGTGCTGCCTGCACTGGGAAGATCCAGGGGCTGCTTTTCGGTCCTTCTTCTTTTATATTCTTCCATCATGGTCCTTATGGGTATCCTGGGGAAGACCTTAAGTCTGAACACAGCTTCAAGCACTATCTCATCTGAATCGGTAAATCTGCTTTTTCTGTAACCCATTTCCAGTTCATCTTTACCGTACTCCCGGATCTCGCCCTCCGGAGTCAGGGCTTTGACGGAAACAATGCATTCTTTTAATTCCCTGTCATAAGCTCCCGCATTCATATAGACTCCGCCGCCTACACTTCCCGGAATGCCATGAACGAACTCCAGTCCGGTAAATCCTTTTTTTAGAGCATAAATGGCAAGCTGTGTAAGTGCTGCTCCCGCACCTGCGGTTATCATGGCAGAGCCGTCGTTAATGTCCTCCGTTATGGAAAAGGTATTAAAGTCTCCACCAAGCCTGATCACCACCCCGTCATATCCTTCGTCAAGAGCCAGAACATTGGTTCCGTTTCCCAGGATATACCATGAAACCTCTTCTTCCTTACAGATCCCGATGATCTCTTTTAATTCCTCCGCGTTCTCGCAAACGGCATAAAAATCCGCAGGACCTCCGATCCTGAAAGAAGTATGCCTCGATAGAGGTTCATCGGGATAAAGATTTTTAAGATCCATTATTTCGGACAGTTTTTCTGTAAGAATACTTTTTTTATCGATCTGCATCCAGCATCATCCTCGCACAACCGTAAATACCCGCATCGTTTCCCAGCGTTGCAAGTCTGAATTCAGTGGTCTGCAGCGCATTTAACAAATTGGGGCCATAGTGTTTTCTAAGTGTGTCTATTAAAATATCTCCGGCTTTGGAAACTCCTCCGCCGATAACGAAGCATTCGGGATCAACCGCTGCCGCCACATGGGAAAGAGCGGCATCCAGGATCTCACAGACCTCTTCCACAACTCCGAGAGCCGTCTTGTCTCCTGCCTTTGCGGCATCGAACACATCCTTCGCGGTAATATTTTCTATTTTTGAAAGGCAGGACTCGGGATACTTCTTTGCAGCCTCGCTACCGAGATAAGCTATCCCTGTTGCGGAAGCATATTGCTCCAGATGGCCGTGACCGCCACATCCGCAGATCCTGGTTTCCTTATCGTTCATTCGTATATGTCCGATCTCTCCGCCTGCGCCGTGGGCACCCGCACGTATCTTACCGTCGCAGATGACTCCGCCGCCAACGCCTGTACCCAGGGTGACCATCACGATATCGTTATAGCCTTGTCCTCCGCCCTTCCACATTTCTCCTAGAGCGGCCACATTGGCATCATTGGCAGCCCTGCAGGGAAGGCCCAAAAGCCCGGTGAATCTTTCGTTCACGTTGAATATGCCCCAGCCCAGATTTGCACATTTAAGTACGGTACCATCTTTTTTGATGGGGCCGGGAACACCTATGCCAAGACCCAATACATCTTTCATATCAAGGCCTTTTTCCGTTATCTTTCCTTTAACTGCATTTACCACATCCTGCGGAACTGCCTCTCCGCCGTTACTGCGATCGGTCTTTATCTCCCATTTTTCCAGAAGTTCACCGTTCTCGGTAAAAAGTCCCAGCTTTACGGTGGTTCCTCCTATATCGGCTCCGAATAAATACTTCATTTTATTCCCCTTCCCTTATCAATCTTCATCCTCATCGTCTTCGTTTCTTCCGTTCATAATGTTCTCGGTAACGCGCTTCGAAAATTCCTTGGCGGCATTGTAGCCCATCTTCTTCTGTCTGTGATTTACCGCTGCCGATTCAACTATGATGGCAAGGTTACGGCCGGGACGGATAGGCAGATCCTGACATACCACCTTGTTGCCCAAAAACTCGGTGTACTTGTCTTCAAGGCCCATTCTGTCATATTCCTTATCCTTAACCCAGTCTTCCAGACGGATGACCAGATCTATCTGCTGTGTATTCTTAACGCTTTCAATACCGAACAGAGTCTTGACGTCGATTATGCCTATGCCTCTAAGTTCGATCAGATGTCTTGTAATTGCGGGAGCAGATCCTATAAGAGTGGCATCGCTGACCTTCTTGATCTCCACCACGTCATCGGCAACAAGTCGATGGCCGCGTTTGATGAGTTCAAGAGCCGCTTCGCTCTTACCTATTCCGGATTCACCGATGATCAGGATACCTTCACCGAAAACGTCCACAAGAACACCGTGAATGGAGATCCTGGGCGCCAGTTCCACCTTGAGCCATCTGATGGCCTCACCTTCAAAATCCGAAGTGGACTTAAGGCTTGAAAGAAGGGGTATACCCTTTTCCAGAGCCACCTTTTTCACTTCATCGCTGGGCATGATGCCGCGGCAGAGCACGATGCAGGGTATCTTAAAACCCATGAGCTTTGTCAGTACGTCCAGTCCCTTATCTTCCATCTTATCCATGTAGGCCTGTTCCACATGTCCGATGATCTGAACTCTCTCACTGTTAAAATAATCGTAGAAGCCCACCAGCTGCAGAGCAGGTCTGTTGACTTCCGGTTCCATGATCTTCCTTCCCTTGAGATCGATCTCGGGAGTAAGATTTTCCAACCCCATTGACTCAATAAATTTCTTGAGACTTACACTATACATAGTTTATTCCTTTCCCCGGTTTTCACCCGGATGAAGAAAGTTCCATATACTTTCCGCAGCCCTTCTGTCAATGGAAGGGATATCAAGGAGCTTCTCCACATCGGCATTTTTAAGCTCTTCCAATGAATTAAAATGCCTCATAAGTTCTATTCTTCTCTTTTGTCCCACGTTGGGGATATCATCCAATATAGATTTGGTCTGAGCCTTGTTTCTAAGGCTCTTATGATACTCAATGGCAAAGCGGTGGGTCTCATCCTGTATCCTGGTGACCAGTTTGAACCCCTCGCTATAGGTGTCTATGGGCACCTCGGTATCATTGAACCACAGTCCTCTTGTCCTGTGCCTGTCATCCTTCACCATGCCGCACACCGGAATGTTCAGGCCCAGGCTGCTAACCACTTCCAACACCGAATTTACCTGCCCACGTCCTCCGTCTATAAGCAAAAGGTCCGGAAAGCGCACAAATGAGTCTTCTTTGTCCTTTTCCCTAAGTCCGTGTTCAAAACGTCTTCTGAGGACCTCTCTCATGCTTCCGTAATCGTCGGCTCCGATTATCGTCCTGGTCTTAAATCTCCTGTAGTCGGATCTCTTGGGTCTTCCGCCCTCAAAAACCACCATGGAGGCCACGTTTTCAAAGCCTGCGGTGTTCGAAATGTCATACGACTCTATTCTATATAGGTTTTCCAGTTTTAGCAAGTCCTTTATTTCCAGTAGAGCGCCTGCAGTGCGCTTCTCCTGATCCCGTATCCTTTTTTCGTCATTAAACAGAACTGTCCTGGCATTGTTTTCCGCCATTTCCGTAAGCTTCAGTTTTTCTCCCTTCTTGGGAGTGTATATGGTGACCCTGCTGCCCCGGATCTCTGACAGCCAGCCCTCTATAAGCTCCGCATCCTCTATCTCTTTTGATATATATATTTCCCTGGGGATGTGGGGTGTACCGGAATAGTACTGTTTTATAAAGTCCTCCAATATCTTTTCCCTGGTCTCGTTTTCCACGCCGGTAAGATAAAAATGCTCTCTTCCCGTAAGTTTTCCGTTTCTTATAAAGAAGCAGGATGCAACGGCAGTATCGTCTTTATTTACCACTGCCACTATATCCCTGTCATTATCATCACATTCATCCGCCTTCTGAGCCTGATCCAGCCTCTTGATGCTATTGATCAGATCCCTCATCTCTGCTGCTCTTTCAAATTCCAGGTTTTCCGAATAAACAAGCATACGTTCCGCCAACGAGTCGGTAACTGCTTCATGATGACCTTTAAGGAAAGACAGACAGCGATCCACGCCTTTAAGATACTCTTCCCTCTTTACATCCCCCATGCATGGAGCGGAACACTGCCCCATGGAATGATAAAGGCAGGGTCTTTCACAGATCCTTTCTCCTTCGGTTATCTTCTTGCTGCAGTTTCTGATACGGCAGGTCTTTCTTAAAAGATCTATGGTCTGATGGACCGAATCCGCGGAGGTGTAGGGGCCGAAGTACTCCGAATTATCCTTCTTTCTTTCCCTGGCCATAAAGATCCTGGGAAAATCCTCACCCACCGTAACCTTGATATAAGGATAATGCTTATCGTCCTTAAGCATAGTATTGTACTTGGGACGATGCTCCTTTATAAGGTTGCATTCCAAAACGAGTGCCTCCATCTCCGAATCCACAACAATGTATTCAAACCAGGCAATACAGGAAACCATCTTCCTGACCTTGGCCGTGTGATTCTTGTTGCTTTGGAAATACTGACGCACTCGATTTTTGAGCACAATCGCCTTACCGACGTATATTATCTCATCCTCGGCATTGTGCATTATATAAACTCCCGGCTTAGCCGGGAGTTTTTTAAGTTCTTCCTGAATATTAAATTCCATATTCACCGTTATCAACGATCATTCGGAAGCCTGATCTTCTGTATCCTCTTTGACTTCCTTATCGTCTTCACTGTTTTTTTCTTCGGGCACTATACCCTTCATTTCATTATAGATAGCCATGAATTCCTTACCGGTGATGCTCTCCTTTTCAAGAAGAACACCTGCGATCCTGTCAAGGATATCACGGTTCTCACTGATCAGCTGCTTAGCTTTCTTGTAGCACTCTGCGATCAGATCTCTTACTTCCCTATCGATCTCGGTAGCAGTCTCATCGGAGCACTGGGAAACAGCTCTTCCGTCAAGGTACTTGCTTTCAACGCTTTCGAGCATAACCAGACCGAACCTGTCACTCATACCGTATCTGGTAACCATGGATCTTGCAATGTCCGTAGCCTGTTCGATATCGTTAGCCGCACCTGTGGTGACAGATCCGAAAACGATCTCTTCAGCCGCACGTCCCGCACAGAAGGTTACGATCCTTGCGATCAGTTCTTCCTTCTTCATGAGGTACTTTTCTTCCTCGGGAGCCTGAAGAACATAGCCGAGAGCGCCCTTGGTCCTGGGAACGATGGTGATCTTCTGAACAGGTTCTGCATTTTTCTGCAATGCACTTACAAGAGCATGACCCGTTTCATGGAAAGCAACGATGTTTTTCTCTTCCTTGCTTAATATCCTGTCTTTCTTTTCCTTACCTGCGATAACCACTTCCACAGACTCAAAAAGGTCTGCCTGGGTAACGTAATTTCTGCCCTTCTTGACAGCCAGGATGGCTGCTTCGTTTATCATATTGGCAAGATCCGAACCCACAGCCCCGCTGGTAGCCAGCGCGATCGCTTCAAGATCCACATCATCGCCCATATTAACGTTCTTTGCATGAACCTTAAGCACCTCAACTCTGCCCTTAAGGTCAGGTCTGTCAACGATTATCCTTCTGTCGAAACGGCCGGGACGAAGAAGTGCCTTATCCAGTACTTCCGGACGGTTAGTGGCTGCAAGGATAACGATACCCTTGGAAGTATCAAATCCGTCCATTTCGGAAAGGAGCTGGTTAAGAGTCTGCTCTCTTTCATCATTTCCTCCGCCGTATCTTGAATCTCTGGACTTACCGATGGCATCCACCTCATCTATAAAGATGATACAAGGAGCCATGCTCTGAGCCTGCTTAAAAAGGTCTCTTACTCTGGATGCGCCAACGCCCACATACATTTCCACGAAATCCGAACCTGAAAGCGAAAAGAAAGGTACCTTGGCTTCGCCGGCAACAGCCTTTGCCAGAAGGGTTTTGCCTGTTCCGGGAGGTCCTACCAGAAGAGCTCCCTTGGGAAGCTTTGCTCCGATGGCGGTATATTTTCCGGGATCATGTAGGAAATCCACAAGTTCCGTAAGGCTTTCCTTTGCTTCCTCCTGTCCTGCCACATCCTTAAAGGTAACGCCCGTTTCCTTTTCCACATAGACCTTGGCATTGCTCCTGCCCACGGACATGAGTCCGCCGGAACTCTTGGATGCCAGACGGTACATGAGGAACATGAAAATAAATATTCCTCCGAACATTATCACAAAATCAAGTATGGTGGAAAGTATCTGCGAAGAGCCGGTATCAATTGCTCTGGAATAGGTAACACCGGCCTTTTCCAAACGGCTCTGCAAAGCATTTCCGTCTTCCAGTATACCTGTATATCTTGTTTCTGTATATTTGGTATATTTCTGTTCCTTGGGAGTGATCAAAAGTCTCTGGGTGTTCGACTGGATCTCTACGGAATCCACCTCGCCATTGTCCAGCATATCAACGAACTCATCATAGGTGATCTCCTTGGTAGTGCTGTTCTCAATGGACTTACTGATCATGTGTCCCCAAAGAAGAACAAACAGAGCGACTGCGATGCATATGAATATGCCCGCTTTCATCTGTCTGTTATCTTTATTGTTCTTATTGTTTTTGTTATTGCCGTTTTTTTGATTGTTTGGATTATTTAAGTTATTGTCCATCTGTCCTCCGGCGGTTTACCCCGCACCTCATATTCCTCAATGGGTTAGATTTTATCATTGTACACTTTTTATGTCAATTTTTTGTGTCTAGCGCCTAAAGAAAGAATAAACTTTTACTTGGTTTTGTAATCGGCTCTTATAAAATACTCGTCATGGACAGCTTCATTGTAATAATGTTCGGATCTTTCGTCATCACCCATGTTTTCAAATATCTTCCCCAATATATGATCGATCTCTGCCGGCTTAACCGTGAATCTGTCAAACTCTTCGGCAAATTTTCCTATATCGCCGTATTCACCGGTCTCAAGAGCTGTTCTTAATACCACACACATGGCTTCCAGCGATGAAAAATCGTCACTATCGTTTATCCTCTTTGAAAAATAGGGTTCCGCCTTTAAAAAATCCTCTTTGCCGCCGTTAAAGAAAAGCTCCTTGGCATACATGGACCAGAGCCTGTCGGACATATCTCCCTTTTCACCCAATACCCTTAAAAATGCTTTAAAATCCCGGGCAGAATGATTTTCCGCAGGGCAATGGAGGATCTCCACCTCCGAATCAAAAACCACAGGATCCAGTCGCACAGTCTCATGGATGGGATCTATCCAGGTAAAAGTCCTGAGCCTCTTGAACAACTTGGGTCTTCTCTCTCTGAGATCATTGTAGGCCATGTTTATATCCTCAGGATTTACATAGACCATGGTGACTATCTCCACCTCCGGTATGAGACAGCTTTTAAGGATCTCAAACCTTTTGATATTTTCCGGATCCAGCACCTCATCCGCATCTGCGGAATAGATGTAATCTCCCGTGGCCTTTGAAAAAACAAAATTCCTTGCCTCGGAAAAGTCTCCGGTCCATTTAAAGTCATAGATCTTATCCGTATACCTTGCCGCCACTTTCTTTGTATCATCGGAAGATCCCGTATCCGCCACTATGATCTCATCCGCTATGGTCTTAAGGCCTTCAAGGCATCTTGCCAGTACCTTCTCTTCATTTTTTACGATCATGCATACGCTGACAGTCATGTTTTCTCTTTCCTTTATTACTCAAGCCTCAAGGATCTTTTTCATAGCTCTCAATGCTTTTCCCCTGTGACTCATGGAGTTCTTTTCCTCGGGAGTCATTTCCGCCGCACTCTTATTGTACTCCGGCACCCGGAATATGGGATCGTATCCGAAGCCTCCGTTTCCGCGCTGCTCGTACCCTATACTTCCTTCAAAGGTCTCTGTCACAGCCTCTTCTCTGCCGTCGGGCCATACAGCCGCCACTGCGCATACGTATCTTGCAGTCCTTTTTTCTTCAGGCACGTCTTTAAGCTTATCAAGAATGTAATTGTTTTTATAAACATAATCCGTATCATATCCCAAAAAGCGGGCTGAATATATGCCCGGCTGCTTATCCATGGCATCTATCTCAAGCCCCGAGTCATCAGCCAGGGTAAGACATCCCGAGGCCTTTGCTATGGCTCTTGCCTTAAGGAGCGCATTCTCCGCAAAGGTGGTACCGTTCTCTTCTATATCTATATCAAAGCCCGCCTCCTTCATGGAAACGATCTCCAGATCCTCATTGTCCAGGATCTCTCTTATCTCTCTCAATTTATCTTTATTCCCTGTGGCAAAAATTATCCTTGTCATCTTTCTTCCTTTCCCGGCAGGTCAGCATCCATAAACAAACCGCCTCTTCTTAATATCTCGCACCCTCCGTCAAAAGTCAACCTTGACTTTTAACTCTTTTGCATATAGAATCGCAACTATGGAAAAATTTGAATTTATCTGCCCCTGCCACTTCGGCATGGAGGCCGTATTAAAAAAAGAAATATTGGATCTTGGCTACGAGATCCTGTCGGTGGAAGACGGTAAGGTCACTTTTACGGGTGATGTTACTGCTTTTGCGCGCGCAAACATCTTTCTGCGCACAGCCGAAAGAGTTCTGTGGAAGGTAGGCTCCTTTAAGGCCGAGACCTTCGAGGACCTGTTTCAGGGCACAAAAGCCATAGCCTGGGAGGAGATCCTTCCCAAGGATGCAAAGTTCTGGGTAACAAAGGCAAATTCCGTTAAGAGTAAGCTCTTCTCTCCCTCGGATATCCAATCCATTATGAAAAAAGCCATGGTGGAAAGAATGAAGCAGCATTACGGCATATCCCGTTTCGATGAGACCGGTGCTTCTTTTCCTTTACGTGTGTCCATCATGAAGGATATTGTCACCGTAGGCGTGGACACTTCCGGTGAATCCCTTCATAAAAGAGGCTATCGTAAAATGATAGTAAAGGCTCCCATTGAAGAGACCCTTGCCGCCGCCCTCATCATGCTGACTCCCTGGAATAAAGACAGGATCCTTGTGGATCCCTTCTGCGGAAGCGGAACCATTCCCATTGAGGCTGCCATGATCGGAGCCAATATTGCTCCGGGAATGAACAGGGAATTTACCGCTGAAGAATGGACCGGCATAATCCCCAGGAAATGCTGGTATGCTGCTGTGGAAGAAGCCAATTCAAGGATCAGAACGGATATCGAGATGAATATCCAGGGTTATGATATAGATAACGAAGCCATCAAAGCCGCCCGTCAAAATGCCATTGATGCGGGTGTAGATAAATATATACACTTCCAGACCCGTGATGTAAGGGAACTTAACAATCCCAAAAAGTACGGTTTCATCATCACCAACCCGCCCTACGGAGAGCGACTGGAAGATAAAAAAGACATGCCCGCTCTGTATGAGACCATAGGCAAAGCATATGCCCGACTGGATTCCTGGTCCATGTTCATGATCACAAGCTTTGAAGATGCTGCCAAATACATAGGTAAACAGCCTGATAAAAACAGAAAATTATATAACGGAATGCTTAAGACCTACTTCTATTCCTTTTTGGGCCCCAAGCCTCCGAAGAAACCGAGAAACGAGTAATATAAAACACCGGACTATCAAATGGTCCGGTGTTTGTTTTATTTATCTCTTCCGATCATTCCTGTATAAAGAAATCTATAAAATCTTTATACACTTCTTCTCTGTCTACCTCATTCAAAAGTTCATGACGGTCTCCGGGATAAAGTTTCATTGTAACATTGGTAAAGCCCAGTTCAATATACCTGTCATATAGTTCTTTAACACCTTTTCCGAAATCTCCCACAGGGTCATCCTCTCCGCTTGCGATAAAAATCGGAAGATCATGACGGGTATTTTCCATGCCCCACTTTGCATTTCCGGTAATTGAGATAAGATCATGATAGAAGGAGGAAGTGCAGATGAAACCACAGGCAGGATCCTCGATATAAGCATCAACTATCTTTTCATCCTTTGTAAGCCAATCACTGCCCGTTCTCTTGCAATCACGAAGATAAACCTTGTTTTCAAACATGAGTTTGTTTAATAAAGGTGATCTGTGCTTTGATCCGCAGAAGAAGGAGACAATATTTGTCAAAATCATTCCGCTCTTGCACATGGAATCGGACTGATAAGCAGTTCCGCACAAAAGAACTCTGTCCATCTTATCAAATTTCTGAATAACATTTCGTCCGATAAGGGACCCCATACTGTGTCCGAAAAGTGCACAGGTCTCACTTCTCTTATTCTCATAAACATATGTCATGGCTGCCACTGCATCTTCGATCACCAGCTTATCGCCGTTTTTCTTGGCAAAAAAACCCAGATCTTCCTTGGGAACCATCTGTCCATGACCTCTGTGATCGTAAATATATGCATCTATGCCGGCTTTATTTAACGCTTTGATAAAGTTTAAGTAACGGCCGTAATGTTCTGCCATTCCGTGAAGTAACAAAACACTTGTAAGCACCTTTTCTTCATCTGTTTCAAAAACATGAAGGTTTATCTTATAACCTTCACCCCCATCGATCGTTACGCTTCTTTCTCCCATAACAAAAAATCCTCCCTTTTCTCATAATTCTAATAAAAAAGGACAGACAATGCTGTTCCCCAAAAATAATCCGCCTCAAGCTTCGATAGTGTGCCTGATAGCCTCTGTAGTAATAGGCCTGACAATATAATCATTCACATGGAATCTCCATGCATCTATTGCATAGTCAATAACATCCGATATCAGGTTGATCCGAACGTTCTTATTGCAATTTCTCAGTTTTTCAGCCAAAGCAAATCCGGATGTGGATTTCATCTCTACATCCGCAAAGCACATATCAACCTGATTTTTTGTAGCATAGTCCATTGCCCGGACAGGATTATCAAACCCGATAACCTGGTCCTCGGGAAAAACAGCAGCTACACAGCTGATAAGGTGCTTAAGCTCTTTTTTATTGTTCTGTACCAGCATTATAACCAACTGAATCACCCTCTCTGCTATAAATTTTCATGTCTTTCAATCATTTTCCCCCGTCTAACCATTAAAGGAATTATATCTATTTCAGTACAACAAAAGTACATCATCTTAGCATACAATTATGAGCAATATAGCACTAAACTGTATATTTTTTATGAACAATTTTGCCCAATCTCAGATAACAGATCAAATTTTAATCTGAAAATAAAAAAACCACAGGAACCAAACTGTCTGCCCTGTGGTATGTATTTCACCCTAAATTACCTGTGAGCTTTTTCCATAAGATCTGCATTTGTCATTTCGGCCCAGCTGTATTGAGCCATATATTCGCCCCTGTATGAATTTATGGCAATCGCATCCCCCTTGTAAAAATCATAGACATCACATTTTATCTTAGATGTATCTGCAGCTATGTGATTCCAGGTTTTTACGATGATATTGCCTATCCCAAGCTCTTTCAGAGTCTTCTTCATACTGGAGATTATGGTGTGGGCCTGATTCAGTGTTGTCTTATCACTGGGCCTGTCCTCCCATAATATACTTACTATCTCTCCTGTGGTAATGGCCGCTCCGTTTCGGTCTATCAGGTAAGCGAAAAGTTCTTTTGCCTTTTCCCTTTGAAAGGAAACCTGATGATTATCCACAAAAAGCTCGAAATTTCCAAAGGTTTGAACACGTATATCTTTGGGAAGATCGTTTCCCGTATTCTTCCAGTCAATATTGAGAGCATCAAGTGTTTCAATAATATGTTTGGCTTCAACAGGTTTTAAAAGATATCCCACCGCATGCATCCGAAACGCATCATATGCATATTCGCTGTAGGCGGTACAAAATATTATCTTCGTTTCATGATGAATGTCCTTGAGTTTCTTTGCCAGCTCTATTCCTGTCATCCCACGAAGATTAATATCCAGAAAAGCATAATCGAGCTTTTCATCGTGAGCCGCAAGATCGTTTGCATAGTCGATCGCCTCATTCCCGCCTTCAAATCCGACTATTTCATCATTTTCAAAGACTTTACGCAATTCAACTTTCATATCGTCGAGTATCAAGCGCTCGTCATCAACCGCCAAGATGTTCATAGTCCTCTCCTTAACCCAAATATTAAAGGGATTATAGCATTAAAAAAATATCGTTACAACTGATTTTATAATTATTTTATGAATCTGCGGCATATTTTATGTTATTATGCACCATGCAAAAAAAGTGGCGCAGATTGTCTGTTTTAAAGGATAAAGCCTTATCTGCAATTTGTATTAAAGGAGGATCTCATGTCCAATCAATGTGATATGTGCGCAAATTACGCATACGATGAAGAATACGATGAGTACTATTGTGCAATCGACCTTGACGAAGATGAATACTACCGTTACATTTCCGATCACAGCGCAGCATGCCCTTATTTTAAAAACGGTGATGAATATGCAGTTGTAAAGCATCAGATGTGATCTTATATCACAGGAATTCTTCAAATATAATGTTACTTACATCCATCCCGTAATCCGTGAGACTGATCCTGTCACCTGAGGTCCTGATAGCTCCAAGCTTTTCAAAGCGTCTCAGGCTCTCACCGTATTCATTGTCAAGTTCCGTGCCGAAACGGCTGAGGAACTCTTTTTTTGAAATCCCTGCGGTCATTCTGAGTCCCAATATCATGAACTCTGACATCAAAGCTTTTTTATCAAGTTTTTCCTCTATTATATGTTTTTCCGGATTTATTAAATATTTCCCCAATTCTCTAACATTTGAATATCTCACATTTTCCACAAAAGAGGAAGCTCCAAGCCCCAGTCCGATATACTCTTTTCCCGTCCAATAGGAGGAATTGTGTTTACTTTCAAATCCTTCCGCTGCGTAATTTGAGATCTCATAACGATGAAAGCCCGCTTCTTCAAGTTTTTTCTTTGTGAGGGCATACATCCTTCTGTCCGTATCCTCATCCGGAAGATCCCCTCTTTTTTTACCCTTGTCTCCATAGTCTGTCCAAAAGGATGTTCCGGGTTCGATGATCAGACTGTAGGAAGAAATGTGCACGGGTTTGAGGGCTATGATCTTCTCAAGATTCTCTTCATACTTCTCCAGCGTCTGCCCCGGAAGGGCCGAGATCACGTCTGCGGAAATGTTGTAAAAACCGGCTTCACGGGCTGCTGCAAAGCAATCTTTCGCTTCCGCAAAAGAATGTATCCTGCCCAAAAGCCTGAGTTCATCATCATCTGCGGATTGCACTCCTACAGAAAGTCGATCCGCTCCTATTTCTCTGTAACCCTTTAACTTTTTAAGATCTACAGTTCCCGGATTCACCTCAACGGTAAATTCCTTAAGATCCTTAAGATCAAAAGTATTCTTAAGCGCATCAACGATCTCTCCCATCAGCTCCGGTTCAAGTACTGAAGGAGTGCCTCCCCCGAAATATACCGTATCCGCGGCACGACTTTCGGCTATAGCTCTGTAGGACATGATCTCCTTTTTCAGTACAGAAACATACTCCCGGATACGTTCAGAGTCTCCGGGAGCAGATAAGAAGTCGCAGTATTTACATTTTTGTATACAAAATGGAATATGTACATATATTCCGATAGGTGTCTTTTTCATATTAAAAGATATCAATCATCGTCATCCAGTTTGAGCACTGCCATAAATGCCTTCTGAGGCACCTCCACGTTACCCACCTGTCTCATACGTTTCTTGCCTTCCTTCTGCTTCTCCAGCAGCTTCTTTTTACGGGAAATATCACCGCCGTAACACTTGGCAAGCACATCTTTTCTGACTGCGGAAACCGTTTCGCGGGCTATGATCTTTCCGCCCACAGCCGCCTGGATCGGGATCTCAAAAAGGTGTCTCGGGATCTCTCCCTTAAGCTTTTCACACATCCTTCTGCCTCTTTCATATGCACCGTCAGCATGCACTATAAAAGAAAGAGCATCAACTTCTTCATGATTGATAAGTATATCCAGCTTACAGAGTTTGGAGGGAACATAGCCCTTCATCTCATAATCCAGGGAAGCATAACCCTTTGATCTGGATTTAAGTGCGTCGAAGAAATCATAGATTATCTCATTCAATGGCAGCTCATATTTAAGAAGTGCCCTGGTCTGTTCCATGTACTCGATGCCAAGATATATGCCTCTTCTTTCCTGACAAAGTTTCATGATGGCTCCGACAAATTCGGTAGTAACCATTATCTCCGCATTGACCATAGGCTCTTCCATATGCTCGATCTCGGAAGGATCCGGCATGTTCGAGGGATTGGTGAGCTCCAGGCACTCTCCGTTGGTCTTGTATATCTTATAGATAACGCTGGGGGCTGTGGTAACCAGATCCAGCATATACTCTCTTTCAAGTCTTTCCTGAATGATCTCCAGATGGAGAAGTCCCAGAAATCCACATCTGAAACCAAAGCCAAGTGCCACGGATGTTTCGGGTTCGAATTGTAATGCCGCATCATTAAGCTGCAGTTTTTCCAATGCATCCCTGAGGTCTGAATAATGAGCTCCGTCTGCGGGATACAGTCCGCAATATACCATCGGATTCACCTTCTTGTATCCGGGAAGAGCTTCCTTACAAGGATTCTCAGCCTCAGTAACAGTGTCACCCACTCTGGTATCCTTAACATTCTTAAGAGAAGCGGTGATGTAGCCCACGCAGCCTGCATACAGTTCCTCACAGGGAACGAAACGGCCGGGTCCGAAGGTTCCCACCTCCACTACCTCGGCTTCTGCTCCGGTAGCCATCATCTTTATTGTAGTGCCCTTATGTACGCAGCCGTCAAAAACGCGGCAAAAAATGATAACACCTTTGTAGGAATCATAGAGTGAATCGAAGATCAACGCCTTTAACGGAGCGCTGTCATCTCCCTTTGGAGCCGGAACCTTTTTAACTATAGCTTCCAATACATCCTCTATATTCAGCCCGTTCTTGGCGGAAATAAGAGGAGCATCCTGGGCTTCTATTCCTATAACATCTTCTATCTCATTTATTACCCTCTCCGGCTCTGCGGAGGGAAGATCTATCTTATTGATCACAGGAAATACTTCAAGATTGTGATCGATGGCCAGATATACATTGGCCAGTGTCTGAGCTTCTATTCCCTGAGCCGCATCCACTACCAGAATGGCACCTTCACACGCCGCAAGGCTTCTGGAAACCTCATAATTAAAGTCCACATGTCCGGGGGTATCGATCAGATTAAAAATGTATTCCTCTCCATCCTTTGCCTTGTAAACAGTTCTGATGGTCTGTGCCTTGATCGTTATACCTCTTTCCCGTTCAAGATCCATGTTATCAAGGACCTGCTCCTGCATCTCACGTGCAGTCAAAAGCCCTGTCTTTTCAATGATCCTGTCCGCAAGGGTACTTTTTCCGTGATCTATGTGCGCGATTATACAAAAATTTCTGATTTTGGATTGATCAATATGTATCATTCTTTTAAATATCCTTTAACACTCGATTATTAACTTTAAAGTCTTTATTTCATATGGCAGCATGGTAACATGGACGCCTTCCTCATTCATATCCAGTCGTCCCGTAGTGTACTCCAGCATATCACATTCAAAGGCTGCCAGCACCTTGAAAGAAGTACGGATGCGGAAATCTGCTCTCGAACCCCAGCACTCGTAAAGTCTTACAATGACAGAAACATTATTTCTTCCTTCTCCGGTTTCGTTATCGTAGATCCTTACAACGGTATTCTCTCTGTTTTCCGGCAGTTTCATTACTTCAAGGATGACATTATCGGGAGTACCGTCTATAAAGCTCTTTTCCAGTTCGGTTCTGCTTCCGCCGTAACAGGTGTACATGGGATAGTTCAGGAAATAGCCTTCCTTAACTACACCTCCCTGTCTGAAATCCCCCTTGTGAGGCAGAATGGAATAAGTAAATTCATGATATTCCTTATCCGCATTGGGATTGGGGAATATCCCGGATTTAAGGAGGGTCAGGGCTATGGTGGATTCATGAGCGGAGTAACCGTATTTGCAGTCATTCATAAGAGCAACACCGTAACCGCATTCCGCCAGATCGGCCCACTTGTGACCGCAGACCTCATACTTTGCCTTTTCCCAGCCGGTGTTTTCATGTGTGGGTCTCTCTACATTTCCGTATTGGATATCGTAAACAGCTTTATTCGTAACCACATCAAAAGGGAAGAAGGTTTTAAGCAGGATCTGGGATTCATTCCACTGTATGCCCGTCTTAAAGTCTATTCTTCGGATCTGCTCATATAAGCATATGCTCTGAACGATCACTGACTTGTTGAATTTTCTTTCGATCCTTATACAGGTCCTTACGGGACCTTTTTCCGTGATCACTGCCGAAACCGTATCATGGAGTTCCCATTTCTTTTCCACATAGAAAGCATCTATGTTCCATGCATCGTAGTCCTTGGGGATGTCTTCATAACACACCAGGGCATTCGCCGTTTCTCCCTGCTTGATGATCTCCCTTTTGTTCTCTTTATCATAAATGGAAGAGATCTCCATGTTTTCATTAAACTTAAGAGTATAGAAAGATGTATCTATGACTCTCTCGGAAGGTTCAAGGCTTAACAGATCGATATATCTGAAAGGCTTTTCCTCTTCAACCGGTTTTAAAGCAAAGGTCTTATACCCCTTGGCCGGAACCCTCGGTGCAAACCACACGGTCCTGCCGTCTGCAGTACGCTGTGAAGGCAGGACACGTCCATCCTTCATATCCCAGGGTTCAGTTCTTCCTTCGGTTATAACAATATCGTCTCTTACAAAAGATGTATTGTTAAACGCGGTGATCATATCACTGTTTTCAGCACCGGCGAAGTTTCTGTCATAGCCGCCGCCCACATTTCTGAGTATCCTGAGAATCGAGCTTCGGATGATCTCGTCTTCAATGGCCCATGCTTCTTTATATTGTGCCAGAGAATCGATATAAACGTCTTCGATGGAGGATCCGGGAAGTATATCATGAAACTGGTTCAAAAGTACCGTCTTCCAGCATCTCTTAAGATCCGCATAAGGATAATTCTCTGCTTTTCCCAATAAAAATGCCAATGTGGCAAAGGTCTCCGCATCCTGATTTCTGATCTCACACTTACGATTATATTTCTTGTTTCTGGCCATAGATGTATAGGTACCGCGATGATATTCAAGATAAAGTTCGCCGTTCCATTTCGGTACTTTTTTACCTTCCAGCCTTTGTTCAAGTCCCTCAAAGAATTCAAGGACATGACTGTGCTTTACTCTGGGACATCCCGGAAGTCTTGAAGACATTCTCCTGCTCTCTTCCAGCATCTGAACAGTGGCGCCTCCGCCTCCGTCTCCAAAACCGAAACAGGTAAGTACATCATTGTTAATGTCTTTATTCTGATACATCTGCCAGCAGCCCATTATCTGCTTTGCATTTTGACGTCCGTTGTATGTGGTCTCAAAAGACTTTCTTTTATCCAGTTCCGGATCCGTTATATAATCCTTGGTGGTAATGAAATAGGTAAGGATCTCCGTTCCGTCTATACCCTTCCACATAAAAGTATCGTTGGGTATACGGTTATACTCGTTCCATCCTATCTTGGTAGTCATAAAATAGTCTATGCGGCTCTTCTTAAGTATCTGAGGCATAGCAGCACTATACCCGAAGACATCGGGAAGCCACAACACTTTGTTATCCGCTGTTCCGAATTCTTCCTTAAAAAACTGCTTTCCGAAAAGGATCTGTCGGATAAGGGATTCACCCGAAGCAAGATTGCAATCGGCTTCCAGCCACATGGCACCTTCCGTTTCCCATCTTCCTTCTCTTACTCTCTCCTTTATCCTTTCATAAACCTCAGGGCAATCTTCCTTTACGAATTCGTACAATTGAGGCTGGCTGGACATGAACTTGTATTCCGGAAACATGTTCATTTCATAAAGCACTGTTGAAAAACTCCTGAGTGCTTTTTCTCTCGTCTGTCTCAAAGGCCATTTCCATGCCACATCTATATGGGTATGTCCCACGCTTGAAACCGTTACACCGGAAATGGGATCTCTTTCAATAACACTATCTTTCTCGGAATAAATGTATTTTTTGACGTAATCGTCGCATTCAGCCACTGATCTGTGGAAGGCTTTTGAACCTCTGTCTCTGAGGTCGAGAATGGAAACTGCATCATTCAACACCTTGAAGTACTCTTCCCTGAGTCTGTCCGTATCCTTCATGAGGCAGGCGATCTCATAGGGCACCTTGAGGTCATAATACAGTTCTTCTATATCTTCCTCTATTACAGCGATATCCAGCAATAAAAACTCATTGGACTCGCCGCCGTTGGTATAGGCATATAGTCCGTATTCATACTCTGTCCCCGGAACGGCATCCGAGCACAAAATCACCTCATTATGATTCATATCATTTCCGCAGACCACATTACCGTTTATATAGGCAAGAAACTGTGGATTATTGGTGTTCCATATATCCGAAGCTCCTGTATACAGGATAACACAAACCTTTTTGCCCGCCATACTCTGAGGTATGGTGATCACTGTCTTAAAAGCAGCATGGATATCGTGTCCGCCCCATGTTTGAAATCGTCCGAATTCAGTCCATTCTCCTCCGTTATCAAAACAGTTTTCCCTCTCTCCGTATCCGATATCTTTTTTAAAAATATGTTCTACCGGAATGCGTTCACTTCTCCTCTCGGAATTCAGGATGTCAAGTATACCTTTGATTCGATCCTTGTAATAGTCCATTATTCCATTTTTCCTTTCGCTTCCGCTTTCATCAGCATCTTATTCTCGTACATTCTTTGATCCGCCGTACGATAAGCGGAACGTACGTTCTTTTTATTTTCAAGTTTTGTACATGTTCCTCTGGCAACGCTGATCTTATAATCTCTTCTTTTTTTGTTGATCTCCTCGATACGGTTGTCCATACCTTCAAGAAGACGATTTATGTTCAGAACCTCCGCATGTCTGATGATAACAAGAAATTCATCGCCGCCGGTCCTTCCCACGGTTCCTACACTTTCAAAAACGCCCTTAAGGATGTTGGCAAAATCTTTAAGCAGCTTATCCCCTGCCGCATGGCCGTGTTTATCGTTAACTTCCTTAAGATTGTTCAGGTCAAAAGCTATGACTGCGTAATCCGTATCATTCTGGTCTATTTCATCAAACACCAGTTCGCACTGACGTCTGTTGGCAAGCCCCGTAAGGTAGTCACTGTTTGCCATTTGCTCATAAACTTCCATCTCGCTGGCCTGACGAACGCGTCTGGACATTTCATCGGAAAAGTCCATAACCATGGAAATTACAAGTATACCGGACCCCATGTAAGAGATCCCGTCGAAGTTACCGCTCAGCTTCGAAGAATAAGCCAAAAGATTAAAGATGATTATATCAGTAACTCCGCAAAGGCTGAGTGCCGCGATACCTATATAAAAAGCCACTTCCTGTTTGTCCTTTTCCAAAATTGACTGAACAAAATTAAACATCATGTAACTTATCATTATCAAGATGAAAGTATGCTGCAGCTTTAGCATCTGGGTCAAATGAACCAGATTAAACAGGTGAAGCAGTATCGTTATGCCCGTTAAGGCGATATCTCCTATAAACAGAAAGCTGTATACGTTTCTCTTGACTCGGGATGTTTTATCCTTAACCTTTATTCCAAAATAGGCAAAAACGAATACAGGAGCAAGATACAAGGCCAAATATTCCGATACGGTCTTCAGTTGATAATCAGGATTGATAAGCAGTATGAGGTCGTGCTCGCAAAAGGACCACATGCCGATAAAAAAGCTGAACAAGCCGATATAAAGCATCTGTCTCATGCCGCGATTATCGATAACGTAGACGAGACCTATGCCTATCATACTGATGCCTATTATCATATCCGTAACGGCAATGGCAGAGGGAAGAAAGTTTTCCTTAACGACATACATATCGACTTCATTTGCTTCCATAAGAAGCGGAACCGGAAGTGATCCTATGCCGTTATTTTCTCCGGACCTGAACACGATCTTGATCTTTTTTCCTTCGTATCCCAAAGGCAGATCCACCACATGCTTTCCGTATCCGATCATCTTTCCTTCACGGAATTCTTTTCTGCCGGTTACATAGATCAGCTCATCACCCACATAGATATCCATCTCTGCAAGATAGTTGCTGAGCATGATCGCGGCATTTTGAATGCCGGTTTCCGGAAGCACATTGGTGAGAGTCATGGTGTCGCCTTTTAAAGCATTATGGGCCTTATAATCTTCAAGATCCACATCTGTCAACAGATCCCCTTTGTACAAAACTGTCCATCCGGTATCAAGTCTTACTATCTCCCGATCGCCGTGCTTTCCCTTAAGGCCGAAATTAAAAAAGCAATAGGCCGTCAGCATGATAAAGGTCAAGGCTATTGTAAGTCTCAGTGCTTTCATTTAGTCTCCGTTTCTTCCCCTGAACGTGTGTCGTCTTAAAGGCACACACATTTTATTTTACTATTTTTCCGTATATTATACAATCCAAATCTAAAAAAAAGGCGGTGCAGACCGCCTTTAAAGTTATAATCCCTGTTTATTCAGATTGGCAATAGTGGAAATGATATGTTCGTGGGCAAGTTTCTCAGCCAGATCACCATTTCTGCTCTTGATGGCTTCAAGGATGGCCGCATGTTCCTCATTGGATTTTTTGGCTCTCTCCTCCCGTCCCAGAGAGATCTTTCTGATCCTCTCCACGTAATGGTGATAGGTGGACAATTGATGCTCCAGGATCTTGCTGCCTGAGGCCTTGTATATGGTTTCATGAAAGGCACTGTCAAGCTCCACTATAGTCTCGTAATGCTTTTTACCTATATGGAAATTCGAGATATATACATTTTCTTCCAATGCTTCTATCTCTTCATCCGTGATCCTTTCGCAGGCCCAGCGTGCAGCCAGTCCTTCAAGATAGGATCTGATCACATATATATCATGGATATCCTTTTGAGATATTCCGTGTACATAAGCGCCCTTATTGGGGATAATATTAACGAGTCCCTCCAGTTCCAGCTGCCTCAGGGCCTCTCTCACCGGGGTACGACTGACGCCAAGTTCATTTCCGATAGAAACCTCTTTTAATTCCTCATTCTCGGCATATTTCCCCGAAAGGATATCTTCTCTGATACGGTTGAATACTCTTCCTCTCAAAGAATATTTGTCGGTAACTTCTTTAGAAACCTCGTCAGATTCGTTTTTGCCCGCTAAATCATTTTTTGGATCACTCATTTTATCACCCTTTAAGTTTTTCAATCGTTTCCATTATATAATCGGCGAATTCTTCTCCGGTAACGCCGGTGTCACGTCCGGTGATAACAAGCTTCTTCTCCGTAACAGTACAGATATCGAGAGCCTTATAAAGAAGGTCGGCCTCCGCCTTATATCCGATGTGTGCGATAAGCATGGCTGCCGCACGGATAACGCTGCAAGGATCGGCATACTTCTCTCTGCCCTCGTTTACCATTCTGGGTGCGGAACCGTGGATAGCTTCAAACATGGCATACTTCTTGCCGATGTTTGCGGAACCTGCTGTACCTACACCACCCTGGAACTCTGCTGCTTCATCAGTAATGATGTCGCCGTAAAGATTTGGAAGAACCACTACCTGGAAGTCTCTGCGGCGGTTTTCGTCAATAAGCTTTGCAGTCATGATATCGATATACCAGTCATCGGCTGTGATATCGGGATACTCTTTTGCTATCTCTCTGAAGGTATCCAGGAACTTGCCGTCTGTGGTCTTGATGATATTTGCCTTGGTAACCGCCGTTACTCTGGTCTTTCCGTTTGCCTTTGCAAATTCAAAAGCCGCACGGATGATCCTTTCACAGCCCTGGGAGGTAACAACCGTGAAATCCACGCCAAGATCTTCATTTACGTGAACGCCCTTGCTTCCTACCGCATATGCGCCCTCGGTATTCTCTCTGTAGAAGGTCCAGTCGATACCCTGCTCGGGGATCCTGACGGGTCTTACATTTGCAAAAAGGTCAAGAGCCTTTCTCATTGCAACGTTTGCACTTTCAACATTGGGCCAGGGATCTCCCTTTCTGGGTGTGGTCGTGGGTCCCTTAAGGATAACGTCACAAGTCTTGAGTTCTGCAAGTACATCAGCGGGTATCGCTGCGTTCTCAGCCACTCTTCTCTCTATGGTCAGGCCCTCGATGTTCTTAAGAACTATCTTGCCTGATGCTATATCATCTTTCAAAAGATATTCCATTATCCTGCTTGCCTGCTTGGTGATGGCAGGTCCGATGCCGTCTCCTCCGCAAACACCGATAACGATCTTATCAAGCTTTGCATAATCAACAAAGCCGCCCTGGCTCTTCATGTCTTCAACTCTTTTAAGCTGGCTCATGAGAAGCTCGCCGAATTTTGCCTTGGCAGCTTCAATCTGTGCTGTGTAGTCCATTTCATTCTCCTGTTCTCTAAATACTTGCCTAATAGTTACTTCAGATTACACTCGGCAAACCTTCGCCGCATTCGGGTTTATACTTTTCGATCAGATCGAGAAGTTCCTTATCGGTAATCACAGTAATTCTACCATTATCAAACTCATTGTCAACCCATTCCTTGATCTTTATGACCATGGGATGGCTCTTGGAGATCATATCATCTCCCTTGAGCTTAAAGTAGGAATTGATCCAGTGAGCAATACCCGCAAGTCCTGATGTGTTGGAAACGGAAACAAGAGCGGGACGGTTTAAAAATTTCTCGGTATCAAAGATATTGTATATCTCTTCATTTTTAAGAAGGCCGTCTGCATGTATGCCTGCACGGGTAACATTAAAATTCTTTCCTACAAAAGGAGTTCTGGGAGGTATAACATAATCAAGTTCCTTTTCATAGTACTCGGCAAGTTCTGTGATGACCGTAGTATCCATGCCGTCCAGAGTCCCCTTGAGCTGGGCATATTCAAAGACCATAGCCTCAAGAGGTGTATTTCCCGTTCTCTCTCCTATGCCGAAAAGCGAGCAGTTAACACCGCTGGCACCGTAAAGCCAGGCTGTTGTGGAGTTGGAAACCGCCTTATAGAAATCATTATGTCCGTGCCATTCAAGAAGTTCGGAAGGAACGCCTCCGTGGGTCATAAGGCCGTAGATGATACCCTGTACCGAACGGGGGATCACTGCACCGGAGAAATTTACTCCGTAGCCCATGGTATCGCAGGCACGGATCTTAACGGGAAGGTTATACTCTGCCCCCAGCTTCATAAGTTCGAAGCAGAAAGGAATAACAAAGCCGTAAATATCCGAACGTGTGATATCCTCCAGATGGCAACGGGCAGCGATACCTGTTTCGAGGCATTCGCGCACGATGTTCAGATAGTGCTCCATAGCCTGGGCACGTGTCATTTTCATTTTATAGAAGATGTGGTAATCGGAGCAGGAAACCAGAATACCTGTTTCTCTCACGCCCAGATCCCTTACCAGTTCGAAGTCTTTCTTGCTGGCTCTGATCCAGGTAGTACATTCGGGAAACTTGTATCCTCTCTCCATACATTTATACAAAGCATCCCTGTCTTTTTTGCTGTATACAAAAAACTCGCTCTGTCGAATGAGTCCGTTGGGTCCTCCCAGTTTGTGCAGATAATCGTAGATGGTAACGATCTGCTCGGTGGTATACGGTGCTCTGGACTGCTGTCCGTCCCTGAATGTGGTATCCGTGATCCAGATCTCATCAGGGAAGCAATGGGGAACTATTCTGTCGTTGAACGCGATCTTGGGGATCTCGTCATAAGGGAACAGATTTCTGAAAACATTGGGTTTAACAACGTCAACCAGTTCATACATATGCTCTTCGAGCATCAGAAGATTGTTGTGCGGGTTAACCTGAACCTTACGGTTTTTCATTACATCTTCAAGCATGGTCCTACTCCTCTTTTTAAAAGCTTTTCGATAATGTGCATTATTGTATACAATGATACTTGCTTTGTCAACCCCAAAATATTACTTTGGAAAAAACATTTAAAAATCTTTTATTTCACCAAAAAGAAGCCGATATTATTATCAGATACAATTCATTTCAGGGGGTCAGAATGAAGATCATTTTTAACACATTCAAATACGGAAATGCACGGACCAGATTTGCTCTTCTGCTCATGGCAACGGGCCTGTTGGCAGGGTTCGGAATGCTGGCCTATTCTTTGATCGCGGCCAACTATATTGTTACCATGGCGGCCGTGGTCCTTCTTATAGCAGATGTGTGCTACATCATGAGCACGGATTTCCGTAATCTTCTTGTTCCCGGACATAACAAACAGCAGAGGAAGAAAGAAAAAAAGAGCAGGGTTAAAAATGACAACGAAGATGAAGGCGGCGCTCTGGACTGGATAAGCAGCGAGAAAAAGAAGAAACCCTCTCACGGCGAAAAAATGTCCGAAGTCGCTCAGGAAGACGAGAAAAATGAAGCTGAAAAGCCAAAGAAAAAGATTCCCGATGTCAATCCTCTGACTCTCTACGATCAGAAAAAATACAAAAAGCTCTTTATAGAATACAAGGTTAAACAGGAACATGTGCTGATCCTTATCGATAACTGTCAAAGGGAAAGGATAACGGAATGTCCCGCCATTTTATGGAAGGACAAGACCACGGCCTATATCCTTCTTCTGGAAGCCGAACCCAGAATGATCAAGTTCAACATGTACGATTACAATGAAATGCACATCCGAGTGGCAGTGGACGCAGATCCGGACCGCGAATACAAGGATTTTAAGGAACACTCCTTCCTCGGAAAACTCTTCACTCCTCTCCTTCCCAACTATACCAAGGCAGATTCCGGAAACGGCAGAAAAGGCATATGCAAAAAGGCCCTTTACGGAATCGGCCCAGATATATTCTGCACTTCCAATTCGGTTAAAAACATTATCCAGGTCCTTTCCCTGAACATGGTCCTCACCGAATCAAAGATACAAAAAGGTTCCTATTCGGACTGGTTTAAACGCATATACATTTCCCGTCTCATGTACAGAGACAAGATCTTTTCAGCCCCTGAATATCAGGCTCAGGTCATGGGCATTCTGGATCAGATGGCAGAAAAGGCAAGTGACGATGACTTTTCCAACAGCATCACACAAATGCTCCTGGGTGGTCTGATCCCTCAGGAATACGCTGAATATGCCAATTTCAAACGTAAATAGTCACATCCGAAAAGGCCCCGTGGTCATCTGATCACGGGGCCTTTCCATTATTTCTATCCTCTTTTTCTTCTTATTATAACAACAACTATACCGGTAATAAGGATAACAACGGGTATCAATATCAGCACTCCTGCAAGGCCCAATGCCAGGCTTGCGCTCGGAATGGAAAGGTAATCCGTGTCGGTAAAATCTATTGCTCTTATTACCATAGATGACTCCTTGGATCCTGTAAGCGCCTTGATGCTGTTGATCAGGAGATTTGTATTTCCATAGGAGGATTTGTTGGCAAAGGTGTCATCAAACAGTCCCAGTCCGGAGAATACGCAGATGGATGTCTCGGTGGATGTATTGTCTATCCGGCATCCGAAATAGAAGGTTCCTTCTTCATCCCCTTCTTCCTTTTCTATGGTAGGCGCATCCACTTTTTTAAGATAAGCCGATCCCGAAGTGTAAAGAAGGTTGGTAAGATAAAGGTTGTCGGCGGAGGTATCTGTTTTAATTGCCGATGATCCCTGGGAAACCACATATTTCTCATTATATATGCCCTGATTTATCTCCGCTGCCGTAACGTTTGCGATAAAATAATAAGCGGGATAAGTCCTGTTCATGCGGTTATCCTTGTCGATGATAATACCGTCGGAAAGGGTTACACCGTACTCTCCCAGCACACCCATGAGATTGGGATGGTAAGTATCCATGTAACTTAAATTTATTACAGCTTCTCCGCCTGCAGCCAGATACTCTTTTAAAAGAGCCGCTTCATCCTCGGTGAGATCATTTTGAGGAGTCTGTATAAAAAGCACGTTGCAATCTTCAGGCACACTGTCCACAGTCATGAGCTTAAGGCTTTCCACTTCCATGTTGGCCTTTTCTATCTGTTTAGTGGTCTCTTCGCCGAGAGCCTCCTCTCCATGGCCGGTCACCTGATATATCTTTGCCATATCGTCGGACGTGACGTAATCTATGGCAGAATCGATCTGTCCTTCCATGTCAAGGCCAGTGGTATTGGCTTCGTAGTTGTAGGTGGAATAGTCAATGGAATACTCCACTATGACGTAGTCCTCTTCTGCCAGATAACGATATTTACCGTTGCTTTCGTTGACTACTATGAGTGCATAGTTTGTCTCGGTGCTGTCAGTGTAATCCGACGCAAAAGCAGGATAAAGGACCGGATCCTTCACTACCACCTTCACGCGATCCGAAGCCTTTTCAAACTGCTCCAGGATCTTGTCGAACATATCAATGGAATTTCCCTCGGGCTCCAGATAATAAATGGTTATATCGTCCTCAAGCCCCTTAAGATATTCCTTTGTCTCATCCGTTATGGAATAGAGTTCCCGGGAAGTAAGATCAAAGGTTATGTTCAATTTTATAAATACCAGATTTATGACCACTGCCAACACTATGGCGATAAAGGAAAAAACAGCCGTATAGGCTCCGCCCTTAAATCTTATGGATCTGAAGTCGGGCTTCTTAATGTTTATCTTTTTCATCATCATCCCCTCCTAATTCCAGCGTCTTTTCTTTATTGCCTGCACAGACAGGAAATAAAAGAGAGCTATGATGGTCAGATAATAAACGACTGCACTGAGGTCAAAGACTCCGAGCAGGAAATTATCCATCTTTCCTATAACGGAAAAGGCTCCAAACACATCCGCCAGTCTTCCTTCCAGAAGAGCGGGCTTTAAAATGTTGATGCCTATAAGGGTTCCTTCTGTAAGCAGTGCTGTGATACCTGTGATAAGAGAATTTTTCATAAGCATATGTACCGCCAATACCACCAACAGCAATAAGATTGCGATAACCACATAGGCTGTATGGGCATCGGTCTCAAAAAGGGTCCCAACGCCTTGAGCGAGCCATGTAAAAAAGATCACGCCGTAGGTCACTATGGCTGCAAGTATCTGATGCTCGGTGGTACAGGATATAAAAGCTCCCAATGAAATATAAGCACAACCCATAAGGAAAAATCCCAATATGCCGCCATAGGCTGTGGCAAAGTTCACTTTACCGAAAACAGAAAGCACCGGAGGTACAATGCAGCAGAACAAAAGGGCTATAGCCAATAAGGCACAGGCTGCCAGGAGTTTCCCCAGCACTATCCTTTCCACAGACACTCCCGAAGTCAAAAGGAGCTGATCCGTCTTTTGTTTGTTTTCCTCAGCCATAAACCTCATGGTTACCATGGGTACCATAAAGCAAAGCACCAAAGAAACAGGTTCCAGCACCACCTCAAAATTGGGATATCCCCCAAGGATATTATCTACATATATATATATTCCGGTTATTATAAGAAAGAAGAAAAGGAAAAACCATCCGATTATCCCCTGAAAATAACCGCGCAATTCTTTTTTAAAGATCGCCTTCATCTTTCGCATCCTCCTTTCTCCCGTCATCGGCAGTTTCTGCCTCCGAAGCGGTCACTGCCTCTTCAGGAGCAGGTGATCCTTCAGCTTCTTTTTCCGCAGGGATCACTTCGGTATTATTCTCGGATTCTTTGATGAATTCCAGGAACATTTCCTCAAGATCCATGGAAAGAGCCGACTGTTCAAGAACAGCGATCCTTGCCCCGGCGAGTTCAAAGTATATGCTTTCTCTTATATCCACGCCTTCGGATGTATATACATTAAGTTCGATAATGTCCTCCTCTTTCTTAACGAGTTCTACTTCTTCAACGCCTTCCATTGAATTCAAGATCTCGACCGCCTTAGCCTCATCTCCCTTAACGGTAAGTTTGATCCCGTTCCTTACACTAAGATGCTTTGAAAGTCCTTCCGTGGTATCCGTTACTATCAATCTGCCCTTATTGATGATCATAACATTGTCGCAGACCGCACTGATCTCCGAAAGGATGTGGGAACTTAAGATTACCGTATGGTCGATGGCAAAGCTCTTTATAAGATCCCTGATCTCGATTATCTGTACCGGATCCAGCCCCACCGTGGGCTCATCAAGTATGACTATCTCCGGCTTTGTCACAATGGCCTGAGCTATTCCCACTCTTTGTTTATAGCCCTTAGAAAGATGCTTTATGAGTCTCTCCGCAACATCTGCGGTGCCTGTTTTTTCCATTGCCTCATTAACAGCTTCCGTTCTTTCTTTTTTGCCTGATATTCCCTTTAATTCGGCAACAAAACCAAGATACTCTCTCACCTTCATATCCGGATAGAGAGGAGGCTGTTCAGGAAGATAGCCTATACATTTTTTTGCCTTTTCCGGCTTTTTCACCATATCGATACCGTTGATCATGATACTTCCTTCGGTAGGCGAAATATATCCGGTCAGAATGTTCATTGTAGTTGATTTTCCTGCACCGTTGGGTCCCAAAAATCCCAATATTTCTCCCTTGTTTACGGTAAAGGAAAGATTATCGACAGCAAGATGATCCTCGTATCTCTTGGTCAGATTTTTAACCTCGATCAAAGTACATTTCCTCCTCAAAAGTTTATTCTGCCCTCTCCTCCCACATAAAAAGCACAAAAAGGTCGAGCATATATATGCACAAAAGCGCACTTCTTGATGTTAAACAAACAATACGTTTTATTTTCGCATATTTTGTGAACATATTGTGTCCTGTCGCCTTCGCCCGGGATTAAAGTGCGGAAGGATGACCTCAAAATTTCGTTCATTATTTTTTAACATTTCCCTTGCAAGGTTTTTTCCCTTATGTTATAATCTTTTTGCATATAATTTTAACATACTATAACATTTTGTTATATCGGTTTACCTCTTGGCAAATCGGTTTACGGAGGTTCTCCGATGTCGGAAGCACCAAATTTAACTTCATATCTCGTTTTTAACACCGTGGCGAAGCGGGGTAATCTTTCCGCTGCCGCCAAGGAGCTTTTGATAAGCCAGCCTGCTGTAAGCCGCAGTCTTGCAAAGCTGGAGGAAGGCCTGTCCGTGAAGTTGTTTATTAGAAATTCCAGGGGTGTAAGACTTACCGAAGAAGGAGAGATCCTCTACGAACACACCAGAACCGCTTTCGATTCTCTGGCTCAGGCCCAGAGGTCCATTGAGAGGATAAATTCTCTCGGTCTGGGCACCTTAAGGATCGGCGCCAGCACTTCTCTTTGCGGACATCTTCTTATGCCGCGGCTCAAAGAATTCATGAAGCGCTGCCCCCACATGAAACCTCAGATCCTTCTGGGTAACACCGCGGATATCATGTCAAAAGTGGAAAATGATCTTTTGGATGTGGCGCTGATAAGCCGTCCGCCCTCTCTCCACCGTTTGGAATATATGGAAATAATGCAGTTGACGGATACATTCGCAGCTTCTCCGGACTATGTTAAAAGACAGCAGTCAATAGGGATCGATGTCCGGTCAAAGGAGATCTTTGAAAAGGGAGTCCTTTTCCTTCCCGAAGAAAACAGTTACACCAGACATCACATTGATTCCATCCTGGATTTTAACCAGATCATCCCCTCCTATATCACCGGTATATCAAACCCGGATTCTCTTCCCGAATTTGCTCTTTCAGGAGTGGGAATAGCCGCTGTGATAAAGGAATTTGTACTTGATGATCTTAAGAAAAACAGATTAACGGAACTCCCCCTGTCACTCGGGGGTTCAAAAAGAAGCGTGGGGCTTTGTTATGACAAGGTGTCTCTCCAGTCCAAAGCCCTGAGTTCATTTCTTGATATATACAGATAGCCTCTCTTGAAAGGAGTCATTATGATAGGTTTTATCAATTCGAATTTTTCATTAAGACACAGGATCGCCCTTTACCGTATGCTTTATACCCTGAACGAAATGGACTTTTCCTATCTTCGACCCGTGTTTGCGGGAACTGTGATGATCTGCCTTTTCTGTACCAGATTCTTTGTTCCCGAAAGCTACATCCTTTCTCTTACAGGCACCGAACTGGCTCTTTATCACACGGCCCTTGTCTTTTCCGGCCTTTGCTTTTTGATCTTTCTTCGTCCCTTCGTAAGAAAGCTGATATGCAGGTTCCGTGTATATCTTTACAGACGTAAAAAAAGAGCGACAAGAACGCTCTTTCGCTTCAGCTGATAAATGTTCATTTTAGCAGTGTTCCGTCAGCCTACCGGAGCACAAAAATAAGGTTCTTTTCATCATTTGGAGTATGAGAAAAGAACCTTATTTATTTGCATTTTAAAGATCACAGACAGCAAAGGAACCCGCTGCCTCCCGTACAGCATTGTAAAGCCAGGCAGTACAGGCAGATCTTCCCCATTCCGGAATATTCGGTGTATCCCGCCCTTCTGTCGGTGTACCATCTTCCTCCGGATTCCAGAGAAGATACCAGATTTGCGTAATTCCTGTTGGAAGGATCCATCTGCGCGGCAGTTCTCGCATGTTCCAGCGCAGCCACATTGTTTCCGATACCGGAATTTGCCAACGCACTGTAGTAATACCATTCAGCCGTCCTGTCTCCCGCTCCCACGTTGCTTAAGGCATTCAGCGCCTCTCTGTACCTGCCGGCGGAAATGTAATTGGCCGCAGCCGTTATATAGGTATTATCATTCCCGTAATCGTTGGCTCTCTGTCTTCCGTAACCGCCGAAGCCAAACCCTCCAAAGCCGAAACCGAAGGGATCCTCGTATTGATCATAGCTTCTTTCGTTCTGTCTCTCATCATAATCTCCCGTGTAGCCCCGCTCACGGTCTTTAACTATCTGGTGATAAGCAGCCTGGATCTCCTTAAATTTTTCTTCCGCCTGGTCCTTGTTGGGATTGTTCACATTAGCATCCGGATGATATTTCCTGCTCAGATTTCTGTATTGTTTTTTTATGTCATCCATATCGGCGTTTCTCGGAACGCCGAGGACCTTATACGGATCTGTCATCTTTATCTTCCCCTTCGTTTATAGTATTGATCCTTCCCCATATGCCCGAATAGATTATATTCCTTAAAATATCTATGTTTTTGTCCACAGGAAGCATTTCAAACATCCTGGCGGCCTCAGCAGCCATCATGGTGAGGATGTCCATGCCCGTGTTCTTAAGATCTGTGTTGTTCAGTACAAAAGGATTGTATTGACCGTTCTTTTTGTCCTTTTCAAAATCCTCATAGGCGTCGGCAAAATATATGAACTTGCCTATAAAAAATCCCAGTTTTCTAAGTGTATCGGCCCATTCATCGTCTTTAAAGGCATATATTTCGCCAAGCATCTCGCCCGTTAGTCCGGCTGCGGTTTCTATACCCTTTTCACCGGATTTTTCAGCTTCATGCAGCCTTTCTATATAGTCTTCTATCGCCTTAGCCTGTCGGGGATAAAGCTTCGCTATCCTGTCTCTTTTACGCTTTAAATACAAAGCTCCGGTCTTGGCTCCAACATTTCGGGAATCGTACCACTTATCCTCCAGATTGTCATAGGCCAGCAGAATGTTCATATCGGCAGCATATGTACAGGCTTCCCCCGCCATACTTTCATGAGCCTTTATCATGTGTGGCGCACATCTCTTCATTTCCGATACGCTGTCAAGATCATAGAGTCCGTCAAGGAGCAGGGCCAAAAAGGTCATGTCAAAGCTCAACGACAGTCTGCCCATTGTACCCAGGCGCTTCCTCAGCGAATGACACACACCGCAGTAATAGGCTCTGTATTTATTAAAGTCCTTGATCTTAAGTTCATTTTTATTGATGTTGACATATCCGAACATAGCGTATCCCCGTAACTATTTTCTTTTACCTGTATATCCCGTAAAAACAGTGCCGCAGTTTCTGCAGGTGATCTCGATCTTCCCGTGATTCTTAGGCACTCTCACCTTCTTTTTGCAGCCGGGGCACTTAAAGAATTTGTAATTTCCGTCAGGTCCGAAGCCGAATACACCTTTTATTGCATTTAACATGGAATAGTATGCATAGTTTTCCTTTACCCTCTTTTCCCTGCGGGTTGAAAACATTCTGAAATACTCCCAGATAATAAGCCCCCAGGAGATCACGTACATGGTCCTTCTGGCATATACATTGGGGACAAAGCCCGATGCCAGCATCACAACAAGTCCCACCACCAGGATCAGTTTCCCCAAACCGTCCAGGCCGTACCTTCCGTACATAAAATTTCTAAAGCTGTTTCCCAGCCTTTTAAAAAATCCATTTGCCCTCATAAAAAATCGCCTCCGTGTAAAATTCTTTATAAATAAAAAGAATAATACACAGCGACGTGAAATACAACAAATAGAATAATTAACTTTATTAATTTTCTATAACCCTGCTGATTTATACACTATAAAGAAACACAACCTTCAAAGATTTCTATGACATGACTGATCTGTTTTTCAGCTTCTTCCTGTCCCAAAGAAACACTGAACTCTTCCGTCAATTTGCTTGAAACATTTTTGAAATATCTTTCGTCTGTAGAAGTAACTTTTTTACCGTTTAAAGCTCTTGTCTGCTTTCTCACACACAATGTCTTAAGTAATTCCATCCATTTAACACAATCCAGTGAATAAATGGCTTCCTTGTAAACTATCTCGCATTGTTTTTCGTTGTCTATCACATATTCATTCAAACTGTCTATCCCGTTAAGGACTTTTTTGGCCTCGTCCTGCTTCATCACAGGTCGAACCTTTGCTTTTTCGTTGTCTGTCGGCAGATATATCATATTGTTCCTATTGTTTATAGGGACCAGGATATAATATTCCGTATCGCTGTTTAGACCGGGCATCCCCTGAACAATGTCTTCAACACAACAGACACCATTGTTACCGTATTGTACTAAATCTCCTTTTTTGAACACGTCTCACCATTTCCTTTCTAAGCCCCGCATTTCCCCTAAAGTATATTATAGCACAATACAGAAAAAAATGTAACCTCCGTTTTTAATTTAACAAACCGCTTTTCAGTCCTTGGTGAATCGATGTACTAGTACATCGGTTATTAAATAACTGGACCCAATGCTTGCCTGTTTACCCGACTGCCCGTACATGAAAGCCTCGGAGTAGCCCGCTACACCTGCGTTTTCATGCACGAGCATTCGAGCAAACATTC
>JAEEWS010000053.1 GCA_016287765.1 Lachnospiraceae bacterium | reverse complement strand
GCTTGTAGGCTGCACCTCACTTATCAGCTTATTACTGATAAAACCTTCGTATCCCTTGTACTCAACCCTTGAGTATCCGTCTTTATGCTTTCCCGTCCTATGTAACTTCTCTCCGCTCTCTACAGTAGTTAATTCAAGTCCTGCATCCTTACCTGCTTCACTTCTTATAACAGCCTTCCCGGTCGTCCACACATTGTCTGATACCACTGTTATCGGATCGGGAGTAGGTGTGGGCCTGGCAATGCCCTGCTCTGAATCCGAGCCTGCCGAGGATTCAAGGGGGTTGCTTGTAGGTGTAGGCGCCGGAGTATCCGTAGCTGTTGGCGTCGTTGTAGGTGTCGGAGTATCCGTAACTATAGGTGCCGCTGTAGGTGTCGGAGTATCCGTTGGTGTAACCGTATGCGTCGCTGTTGCGATAGCAGCCGTAGGTTTAACCGTTCCGTTTCCATTCACAATTACAGTTGTCTGTCCACCGGAAGTCGTTGTGTAATAAACGGGTCCATTACGGGTAGTATAAATAGTTTTTCGCGCAAAAAAGATTATCCCTATTACCAATAGGGCGATCACAACCAGTATTACCGCGGCTATAATAAAACAACCGCCGCCTTTTTCTTTTTCTTCTTCCATACTTCCCCCTATGTTAAAAGAATTGATTGAAACTTGCCAAAAATTATAAAACAAATATTTTTTGGTGGCAATATTCTATATGTAGAAAAAAAGGCCTCAAAATTGTGCATTTCGCACAATAAAATCCCCTTTCAGCTCCGAAAAAGCAATAAAAAATGGCCAAAGCACAAGGCTTTGGTCATTATTTTGGGGGTTGTATCTTGTAAGCTGTTTAATTATCTGGTGAAGAATTGAATTCCTCTCCGTCTTCTCCCGCCCGTTGTTCACGTTCCAGTTCCTTGAAGACGGGAAGAACTATGCCTGCATCCGTCATGATAAGAGTCATGGGACCGATGACACAGCCTATGACAAAAAGAATATCATTAACTCCGTAGAAAAGCAGGATCTCCACCATCCACAGTACTATGATCAGGAGGGTCTTGGTAAAGAACCTTACACCGATCTTTCTTGCGTTTCTTAAATTTTGCATCAAGCTTCCCTCGTATCTTGCTTCCAAAGGGAAGATATAGATCATATGAAGAAGCATAACAGCAAAAACAACGATCCCGATCATAAGGAAGTAAACAGGATTTCCTTCCACTGCCTCAAAGAGCTGGAAATCCAGCCACAGACCGTACATTATAATGCCAAAGAAAAAGGTCAAAGGAATACCGTGCTTCAGATTTTCCCAATATGCCTTCCAAAATTGCTTGAACACATGGTTGTCTCTGGCATCATATATCTTAAGAGCCACATTAAATGCCGCTATTATAGAGGTTCCCGCTGTCACGATGGGAATACATCCTATCAAAAAGCAGAAGTTTAAAACCGCCACATCAGCTATGGTATTCATGAACTCTATGAATTTGCTGTTTATACCGAAAAGATTCTTCATTTACCTTTTGGTCTCCTAATACTTAAAGGCTGTTACTGTATCTGTGCGGCAAATTTAGCCTTAGCGGCTTCTTTACTCCATGCAAGGCACTGATCGTAACCATAGGCCTTGCACTTCTTGATCATTTCTTTAACTATGTACTTATACTCTGCTTCGGACTGAGCATAAATGGCATTCCAGGAATACTGGGTAAGGCAATCCGTTACCTGAGACCAAACGGTTTCAAGTTCGGCAGATTTTTCGGGAGATACATATCCTCTTGTTGCAGGCTGCAGATAGTAATCTGTTTTCTCGAAGTACTCCTGAGTGGTATTGCAACCTGTATAATTTACCCAATCCTGCTGGATGGAAGTGAAATTCTTTTCCAGCTGAGTCTTCCAGGTATCCTTGTCATAGGTCTCACCATGCTTGGAATCCAGGTTTACTGCCGCATTATCCCATGTAACGTTGTTTATCTGTATGCATCCGTCATTGAATGTTCCGGAAAGGGCATATTCCTTGCCGGTTTCGGGAGATACATAGGTTACACCTGCCATATCATAGTTTGAATCTGCGTTTGTCTTCTCACCAAGTTCGGTAAGGTAGATCCAGCCTTCTTCATCATAATCCCAGGTAAGTCCTCTGGGACCGTACCAGGTGGTCATAGCTCCGTCAGGGGTAGCAAGCCAGTTGATGATATCCATGCAAAGTTCGGGATACATGGTATTGGCACCGATGGACCATATCCTGCTTCCGCCGTAAGGGTTCATGCCCGCAACGGGAGTGTGAGCCTCTGTAGGGCAAAGGGAGAACATCATCTTGCCCTCGTTCAGATGCTCCAGAGTGTTGTAACCGGAACGTCCCGCATAGTTAAATACAGAGAAGAATACACCGCCGTTTGCCAGCTTTTCAGCCATGTCATTATAGGTCTGAGACATGGAATCGGGATCGATGAGCCCTGCTCTGTAAAGTCTGTTTGTCCACTCCAACATCTGAAGATAAGGACTGTTGTCATCAAGGGCGCCATAGAAATTACCGTTCTTGGCATCATAATGTCCGAGGCCCAGATCTCCGTCATATCCATAATAAGTCGTAGCTATGCACTTAACATACATGCACATATCTCCGTCCCAATCGGGCCACATGGATAAGGCATAGGTGGGCTCTCCGGCTTCATCAGTGGGACAGATCTCCTTCATCTTTACAAGAACATTAAAAAGATCGTCCATGTTGTTTACCTTGGGATAACCCAGCTGCTTGTAAAGATCCCATCTGATATCCCAGGTATAGAAGAATGCGGAATGAGAATCGGCACTGGGTGCTACGGAATGACCGAAGCCATAGATCTTGGTTCCGTCTCCGGATATCTTTCTGTTGTTTTCAAGAGCCGACTTCATGTGCTCATTTATGTAGGGACCGTATTCCTTTAAAAGGTCATCCTCTTCCCAGTCATAGAGAAGTCCCAGATTAACGGCATTTTGATAGTTTGCTCCGTCACTTCCCCAAACCACTATGTCGCCCAGATTACCTGCTTCGACTCTTGTCTCATAGGTGCCTTCGGCCTCGGGGATAATATTGAGTTTAACATTGAATTTGTCTTCAAGAAGGGCTGCACTCCATCCTCCCTGTATGCCGGAGTAGTTGGCCAGTTCAGAAAAGACTGTGATGGTTATAGGCTCTTCGTTCTTTTTCTTGGTAGTAGAACTTCCTGCTCCTGAACCACCGCCTCCGTTGGTATTGGTTGCTTTGTCACCACAACCCGCAAGTGACAAGACCATAGCCGCAGCCATTACCAGGCTCAAAACTTTTTTCTTCATTTTTTCTCCTCTCTTTCTCCTTTTCCTATTCTCTTCATCAACCCTTTACTGCGCCAAGCATGATGCCCTTAACAAAGTAGCGCTGCATAAAAGGATAAACAAGAAGGATGGGAATGACCGTAACCATTGATATGGTATATTTTATGATCCTGTTGGAAAGGGTTCCGGAAGCAATTCTGTTTGCCATAGCCGAATCCATAAGGGATCCAAGGTCCGTTGTTTGGTTCAGGTAAATGTACAACCTGTGCTGCAAAGTGAAAAGGCTGGCATCATTCATGAGCAAAAGGGAATCCTGGAAGGAGTTCCAGTTACCTACCGCGCCGAAAATGGCAATGGTTGCCAGAATGGGTTTTGAAAGTGGCCAGATGATGCGGGTAAATACCTGCATGGTAGTGGCTCCGTCCAGTAAAGCACTCTCCTCAAGTTCGGGAGAGATAGATTCCACATAGGTCTTGACCAGGATAATGTTATAGGGTGCTACCATTCCGGGGATGATGTATGCCCAGAAGGAATTGGTAAGTCCCAGCATCAGCATGTTCAAATACCAGGGGATGAGTCCCGCATTAAAGTACATGGTGATAACGATCATTCTGTACCATATCTTTCTCTTCCACATGTGCTGCTTGGTAACTATGTAGCCCGCAAAACCGGAGATGGCCACCATGAGCGCGGTACCGATTATTGTACGGAGGATGGTTACCGTAAAGGACTGTCCCAGACCTGTAACATTAAGAAGTGAAAGGTAGTTGTTAAAATGTATGCCCCGGGGAATAAAGGTTATCATACCTCTGTTTACCAGATCGTTATTGGATATGGTATTGATAAAGAGGTAATAGAAGGGGAAAACGCAAAGTATCATGAACAAAGTGAAAAACACTACGTTTACGATATCAAAGACCTTATCTCCCACCGTATCTTTATAAATGATCAAGCCAAAGCTTGAATCACGCTTGGCTTTTTTCTTTTTTTCCGACATAATGCACCCCCTCCTTAGATTATATTCTCGCCACGTATAGTCTTCGATACGCTGTTGGCTACGAAGAGCAGGAATACGCTTATCAAGGATTTAGCCATGGAAACAACCGTTGAAAGAGGGATCATGGCACCGCCGTTACTGTTAACAATACCCAGGTTATAAACATACAGGTCCAAAACCTCCAGGGTATTCTTGTTTATGGGATTTGAGAACACCAGGTACTGCTCCATTCCGTTGGAAAGAATGTTGGCAATGGAGAGCATCAGCATTACGCAATAGGTGGGAACAAGAGCCGGCACCGTAATGTGCCACATTCTCTTAAATCTTCCCGCCCCGTCGACCATTGCAGCTTCATAGAGGCTCTGATCCACACCGGAGATAGCGGCTATATAAATTATGGCGCTCCATCCCAGGCCCTTCCATGTACCCCATGCCAGCATCTTGATCCAGGAAAGATTGTCATTCTGGAGATAGTTGGCATCTGCAGCCACTTTGGTAACCGTTTCTATAAGGTCGTTTACGAAACCTTCGGTAGAAAAGAAGGCAAAAGCAATGGCATAAACCAATACCCAGGAAATAAAGTTGGGTATGGTAGTCAGTATCTGAACAGACTTTCTGAAGCCCGTGCTCCTGATCTCCGACAAGAAGATGGCAAAAGCCACAGGCAGCCAGCTGGTGAGGATACCAAGGGATGACATTACAAGGGTGTTCTTTAAAACACGAAGTATATCTGCTCTTGTAACCGCACTGCTGAAAAGATATCCGAACCACTTGAAGCCCACAAATTTATCTGCCGTCAGGTCTGCTCCCGATTTATAATCAAAGAAGGCATATCTCCAGCCCCAAAGAGGCAGATAGGAGAAAATAAAGGCCAGCATCAATATAGGCAATATATAAAGGAAAAGCTTGTACTTTTCCTGCATTTCCATCTTCTCTTCTCTCTCCCTTTTGATCTCGGAAATGATCAGCACGATCGAGATCAGAAACAGGATGATGGCAAAAACCAGGAAGAAATTAAGGCTCCACTTGGGATCAAGCTGGCCCAGTTTCTTTCCTGCAGCCTTAAGTTCCGAATCGAATCTGGTAAAAGATACTCTTGCAAAGACATCTCCCAAAAGTATCAAGCCCGCACCGATCATAGGGAAAAAACCGCCTCTTAAACGCATCTTGTTATTTCCCAAAGACATGCAGCCACCGATACCCGCCACAGCTACACCGACCACTATCGCTATGCCGGAAAACTGAACCAGTCTGAAGGTTAAAACAGATATATATCTGAAGCCCAGACCCACATTTGCTGTCAAGTTGCTGTAAGAAACAGCGGCAGTAAAGATGGAACAATATTTACTGATCTTGTCGGTTATTCTCCCCGGAAAAAACGCCGGTAAGAACAAAGTGACTACACTGAAGAGTATCATTGCCCTTTGTAACCAATACAGATAATTATATGGCTTCCCGGGCTGTGATATTGAATTCTGTTTGATAATATCCACTTTTCCCTCCCGTAAAAAAATACTCATATCTCTCCTGCAATTATAAATCTTGTATAAAAAATCTTTTATCCTATAAATCCGATAAAATTTAGATTAAAATTTCGACACCTATAATATCTTCTAATTTATTTCATTTTCTTCTTGTATTTCCTCAAGGGTTATTGTAGAATGTAAAAAATTTGTTTGGAGGAGCAAAAAAACAAAAGTGTTTTTAAGTTCCCCGACTATCAGGAGGCACAAATGCTAAGACACGTTATCAGCCCTCAGGACCTTACGGTCAATGAGCTCGAAGATCTTATCACTCTCGCAAAGGATATGTATTCTCATCCCGCCGATTATTCATCAATTTGTAAAGGAAAGAAAATAGCTACTTTATTCTATGAACCAAGTACCCGCACCCGTTTAAGTTTTGAAGCCGCAATGCTTAATCTCGGGGGCAGTGTTCTTGGTTTTTCTTCTGCCGATTCTTCCTCTGCAGCCAAAGGTGAAAGCGTAGCGGATACCATTCGCGTCATCTCCTCTTACGCAGATATATGCGCCATGAGACATCCCAAGGAAGGTGCTCCTCAGGTAGCAGCCATGCATTCAAGCATACCTGTTATCAACGCCGGAGACGGTGGCCATAACCACCCTACCCAGACTCTCACAGATCTTTTCACCATCAGCCAGCTCAAGGGCCGTCTGAACAATCTCACCATCGGATGCTGCGGCGATCTTAAATTCGGTCGTACAGTCCACTCCCTGATCACCGCCATGTCCCGTTACACCGGTATCAAATTTATCCTTATTTCTCCCGAAGAACTTAAGATCCCCAATTATTTAAGGACAGAGATCCTTGATGCCAAGGGTATAGAATATGAAGAAGTAAACAAACTGGAAGAAGTAATGCCGAAGCTTGACATTCTCTACATGACCAGAGTTCAAAGAGAACGTTTCTTTAACGAAGAAGATTATATCCGCTTAAAGGACAGTTTCATTCTGGATAAGGACAAGATGGCACTGGCGAGAGAAGATATGCTGGTAATGCATCCCCTTCCCAGAGTAAACGAGATCTCCACAGAGGTGGATAATGACCCCAGAGCAGTCTATTTTAAGCAGGCAGAATTGGGTGTATATATAAGAATGGCTTTGATCCTCACGCTTCTTCGTGAGGCCGGAAAGGTAGAAAGGTGATAATATGCTGAATATTAGCGGATTAAACGAAGGATATGTTCTGGATCACATCAAGGCCGGCGAGTGCATGGAGATCTACACCTGGCTGGGTCTGGACAAACTTGACACCGAAGTTGCCCTTATTAAAAATGTAAAAAGTAAAAAGATGGGTAAAAAAGATATTATTAAAATAGAAGGTGAGCATTCCCTGAATTTTGATATGCTGGGTGTTATGGATCCCAATATCACCATCGATGTTATCAGAGACGGAAAAATAGTCGAAAAAAGAAAGCCCAGTATGCCGGAATTCGTAGAAGGCATCATCAAATGCAAGAATCCCAGATGCATCACAACCATCGAGCAGGGCCTTACTCACAGATTCAGACTTACAAACCCGGAGAAAGGCACCTACCGCTGCGTTTATTGTGAACAGAGCTTTAAGAAAAGATAAACGGATCGTCTTTTTCATTGGCATCGTCGGATGCTTCGGTCTTCGGAGCTTCGGCGGTGCTCTTTTTTCCCTCTTCCACTACGGAATCCACCTTATTCTTAAGGTCTTTCTTTTCCTTTACGGAAGAAGTGACTTTATCCACCAGGTCAGGTATCATATCCAGAACCTTAGTGGCCATATCCTGATTCTTAATGTTAACAAGTTTTGCATGTCCGTCTTTTAAAACAATGACAGCACTGGGGGTGATCTTACCGCCCATACCGCCACCGCTTCCTCCCTTGCCCGCCTTGCCCGAAGCATTGTTCTTGTTCCAGGCACCTGCAGCCACTCCGAAGGAAACTTCTACCAGCGGAAGGATAACCGTTCCGTCATCAAACTTAACAGCATCTCCCACTACTGTTTTTGTGGTAAGAAATCCATCCATTCCCTTAAAAAGGGATTCTACTGTATTCTGAAATTTCTCATCTGCCATGATCATTCTCCCTGTCTTTTTTCGGAAAGCTTTTTAACTCTCTCCCCGATCTTTCTGATGTCTTTATTAAAATACAACAAAACAGCCGTTAGTGCAACCGTAAATATCCTTACCCTGCCCTTTATATGCAGGTTACAGTTAAATATCTTATTCTCAAAATCAGGCTTAAGATCAAGAAACGCTCCCGTCCTTCCGTAAATTGCAGATACCACTCCCAGGACCATTCCTGTGGTGGAAGGATCTTCAAAACCAAACTCTGCTTCTCCCCAGAGTTTTTTGGGAAGGATGTGGATCAAGAGTCTCTTAACCCTTTTAAGAGCGGTTAAGATCACATCCTTATTCTTTTCCCACAGAGCTTCAAGGTAATCTCTGTTATAAAAAAGATTTTTTATACGATCCGTTACCGAAGGCTCATCCTTTTTTTTCTTATCCTTCCTCTTCTTATCTTTCTTTTTCTTATGGGAAGGTTTAGGGTTATCATTCCGAGCCCCGGCTTCTTCTTTTGAAACAGGCTTTGAACGCTTTTCGTCACTTACATGCGCGAGAGGTTCATCGGCTTTTTCCTCTTTTAGGGTTTCTTCCTGTTGTTTAGCCTCTTCCTGCTTTTTAGATCCTTCCTGTTGTTTAGGCTCTTCCTGTTTAACAGTCTCTTCTTTCCATATCCTGAAAAAAGCCACTCTGCCTGACCGCGTCAGTTTATTATCCGCATATTTTATTTTTAGGCATACAAGCCCGAGAAGCCATGTTGCCCTGCCCTCACCCTTAAGCACTACTTCATCTTTTGAAAATGTTCCCGTATATCTTATGGGTACAAACAGAACAAGTAATGCCGCAAGGATCACCAAAGCAAGGATTCCCAGCAATATAAGGCCTGTTATCTTAAGAATCAGCATATTTTTCTTCGATCAATTTAAGAAGGATCTCGTCAGCTTCGCCTTTGTTTCCTGCTATGCCATACACCGTAAGTTCTCTTTCCTGATAGTAGGGGAAAAGCAGTACCTTTTCCTCGATAACATCAAAGAGATTTTCCGGATTGGAAGGATCGGTTATAAGCAGTACATTATTACACAGCTTTCCTGCCGTTATCCTTCTCATGGTCCGCAGTTTTTTGTGTCTTATACTTTTTCCTATATGTAACGGTTTTACAAACTTAATCATAGCAATCTCTGATAAGATTAATGGATATCTGTTTCTCTCCCGCATCAGTGCATGCTTCAAGTGCGTGTCTTACATAGTCCATAACTTCTTTATGAGTGGAAAGCATTACCGGCAGTTCTCTTAACAGCTGAGCCATTACAGCACGATTTTTAAGCCTTCCGCCGTTTTTAAGCAGTTCCTCCAGATCCTTTGCAAAGGTCTTCCTGGTCTTTTCAAGATACTCATCATCGATAGTCGTGTTTTCCTCGATAAGATCCGCAAATGTGCTTTCCCCGCAAAGACGGCAGGTCATCAGCAGTCTTTCAAAAGGAACGGTAAGCATCAATTCCTCTACCTGCTTGCGATAGTTCTCCTTGATCACCAGCAATACCGATTCCTCGTCGCTGATCCTTTCGCTGAGTTCTTCCATCCTGCCTTCCGTACCGGTGAAAAGCTTATCATAGTCCTTGTCTCCGTTCAGGAGTTTTCTGATGATGGCAAAGATCTTCTCGCAATTCTTTTCACACTCCGGTGAAAAATATTGTCTGGTAAGGAGTACAGAAAGCAATGCATTGGAAAGTTCCTGCAGATCCGTAAGCTCGTCGGCCAGTCCGGAGACCAGATTTGATGCTATACGGTAATCGTCACAAAGATCATAATAATGCCGGGCTTCCAGATCATTGTAATCGGCATTTCTGAGTTCTTCCAATAGTTCGTTTACATTTTCGTAAACATCATATTCCTTATTGATCTTATACATTCCGGATGCCGAACGGAGCATGTAATCAAAGGTATCGATAGCCTTTTTGTCAGACCCGCCGTAAAGCGAGAAGGTGGTATCCACCATGTCCAGTATCTTTCCCTTGGTAAGTCTGATGGGAAGGCATGACATGGTAGTCTTTATCCTCTCGTTTACAAGGGCATTTTCATCATCCTTAAATATCCACTTAAGGATCTCTCTCGCCACTTCATCGTCATCTGTGTCTTCCGTAGCCACAAACTCAAACTTGGGTTCAAGACGGTTTATCATATACTCATATATGACCAGATCATCCACTATGGCAGTTACCGCTTCCATGCGATGTCTGATGGTCTCTCTTAAGGCAATTGTCCTTTCAATGGATGCTTTATTCCTGTCAGGATCGAAGGGATCGTCACACAATTTTTTTATCTCTTCCGAAAGTCCTGCATATAACTCTTTGTTGTGCTTATCCAGCTCTGTATCGTCAAATTCAGTCTTCTCCACCTGTACCGATAAAGACATGGAAAGATTATACAGTGCGAACTCTCCGTAAAGTGAAGACATGGCATTCAAATAGACCGGAATATTCTGTTCAAGATTCTTCCCCTTACGTATCTCATTTTCAATATCTCTAATATCTGACATGGTATCATCTCCAAAAAATAATATGAGTTTATTGTAGCATAAAGTACCCAAAAATGCTATGCAAACTATATAAAAAAGGAACTGCCGGCTGAGGGATCAGCAACAGTTCCCGTATATTAAATCTAAATTCTTTTTACATGTTCATGAGTATACAAATGATCCATACAATACTCGTAATTTCCGTCGCACTTTGTACAGAATCTGAATTCCAGATCACCGTCAAGTTCAGTCCTGCCGCATATAGCACATTTGTGCTTGGTTATCACCGTCTTTCCGTTATGAGTGGATTCATTTCCCGTATGTACCTGTGCCCATCTGACTTTCCTTTGGTAATCCGCTCTCCGTTTAAACTCGGAAGGTCTCATCCTTCCGACACCGTTTCTTGTAGTCAGGAAGAAGATCACGAAATTCAATATGGACATAAATATGATTATTGAAATGTACCACTGTCCCTGAGTCAGTCTGTAAATGATCTCAAATCCCAGATATACTGCATCGATGATTCCAAGGATCTTTACCTTGATGGGGATGATAAAGAACAGGAGCACCTGCATCTCGGGGAAGATGGCCGCATATGCCAAAAAGATGGACATGCATATATAATAAGTGGAAATGGAATTAAACCAGTATCCGGGTAAGATCACCGTACTGCCGTTTTCGATATATCCGGCATAGTCAAACAGCTGTTCTGCAGTAAATACTCCCTGCTGCAGCTGATCTGCGTACTTTACATAGGCCAGTCCGAAAACTGTAAAAGCTCCGATCAAAGTGAAGATCAGGCCTGAGAATATGTACACATTATACCTGAAATCACCCCAGACGCTTTCCAACGACCTTCCTATGGAATAATAAAAATACAGCATGATGATCGTCCAGAAACTGAGTTCTCCCGGAGGGATCAATACCCATGATACGATACGCCAAATCTGTCCGTGAATGATCTTGTACGGATTTAAAGATAACCATTGGGTTATCTGAGGATAAATAAAAGTAATGATATACCCAATGATATAACATACGATCAATATAAGCGAAAGATTCGGTATTGCGTATTTTCCATATTTTCTTTCCATTTTGTAAAGAAATCTACCCATAAACACCTCATATCAGTGAATTTATTAATTTGCCGTATTCCCCTACGGTTTTCACAACTACCCTTTACATTTATTGCTCTGCAGATGCTAAAGCCGCTTCTTTTTCTTCTTCTATTTCTCCATATGTTTTGGCATCAGTCTTTTCAAGCATACCTTTTCTCAACATGAATACAGCTCCGACCGTAGCCGCAACACCTACTGCCATTAATATGTAGGAAACTACATTTTCCATTCCGTTATCCGAAGGCACAAATGACAAAAGCTGTCCTGTTCCGTTTACAACGAAGTGTATGAACACTCCTGCCCAGACGCTTTTAAACTTAAGTACCACCAAAGCGATCACAGCGCCCAGTAACGCAGCGTATACCACCTGTACCATAACACCGTTTATGTTACTGTGTCCCGCATTCGCCAGGTGCAAACATCCGAATAATACCGATGAGATCACTACGGCCGCAACATCGTTAATATATCTTCTTCCGTTATTTAATGCCAATCCTCTGAACAGCATTTCTTCGCATATGGGAGCGGCAATAACAACGGAAAGTGCCATGAACAGCGAAGTGGAACCATCTCCCACCAGATTTTTCGAAAGTTCTTCATATCCTTCCGAAACCGACGCGGGAAGAATAGCAAATACAATAGCCATAAGAAGTACCAGAACTCCCTGGAGAGCAAGGCCCACCAAAGCCATGAACAGTAACCTTTTACCGTTAAATGCTTTAGGTGCCGGTACTTCAAGTGTTCGGATCTTTTTCCACCAGAAGAAAGAGGCTACAGCTAACAATCCGTCATTTATAAGTGTTACGACTCCCGGATAGGATGTATTCAATAACTGTTCGGTAAGCCATGCCTCGTCCTGCAACTCACTCATTGAACGTCCGGATGCCAGGCCCTCCGAAAATATCCCCGGAAGATAAAACATCTGAACGATAAAACTAACGATGCCGTTAACCACAAAGAACATAAGTACGGGAAGAACCATCATCAACAATCCCAAAGGAACATTCTTTTTTTTCATGAAACTCTCTCCTTTTTATAAATTTCAATTCCCCTTTGATATAAAAGCATGATATCAAAGGGAAATTATAGCATTCCCCAAAAACCATGGCAATTAAACAACTATAAACTTTTACACAGAAATAGGGCCCCTGTCGAATCGGGGCCCCAAAGGGGGAAACTTATCTTCATCCTTTTATTATAAAAAACTTATAAGCTATTTTAATCTGAGTTTTACAACGCTGCAGGCAGGCATGGTAAATTCTATACCGGCGGCTGTCTTCTTAAATGCTTTAAACTCACCGGAAACAACTTCGTTCTGCTTGTCAAAGGTATTGTAAGCACCCATATCAGCCGTAAGTACCGTTCCTTCGATACTCTTGAAATCATAGTCTGTGATCACGGCATCTATCTTTCTTTCTTCCTTAGCGGAAAGATTGGAAACGGTAATGGTAAGACTTCCGTCCTCTGCCTTGGATACGGATTCAAACAGATCGTCCACCTTGTTTTCCTCGGTACCGATCTTGGTCTTCTCCACAGAACTCTGTACAAGCACAGCATCCTGATGATCGGCATACATCTTGAATACATAGTAGGTAGGAGTCTTAACCATCTTTGCACCTTCAGTAAGTATAACCGACTGAAGAACGTTTACCAGCTGAGCTATGTTGGCCATTCTCACACGGTCGGAATTCTTATTGAAGATATTAAGTGTGGTAGCTGCCACGATAGCGTCTCTCATGGTGTTCTGCTGATAAAGGAAACCGGGGTTTGTACCGGGCTCCACGTCATACCAGGTGCCCCACTCATCAAAGATCAATCCCACTCTCTTATCGGGATCGTACTTGTCCATGATGGCTATCTGCTTCTTAAGTAATTCCTCTGTAAAGGTCATGCACTTAAGCGTAAGATAATACTCATTCTCATCAAAGCCGGTAGCAGCTCCCTTGGAACCTGACCATCCGTGAGGAACGGTATAATAATGGAGAGAGATACCATCCATATATCTTCCGGCGATCTTCATGACCGTATCCATCCAGTTATAGTCGGAAGCATTGGGTCCGCAGGCTATCTTATAGATCTTTCTGTCTCCTCTGTAATTTCTTACATAGGTCTGATATCTTCTGTACTCATTTGCATAATACTCAGGGGTCATGTTACCGCCGCAGCCCCAGTTTTCATTGCCTACGCCAAAGAAATCCACATTCCAGGCTTCTTCTCTTCCGTTAGTCTTTCTGAGATCCGCCATGGGAGAAATTCCTTCAAAGGTCATATATTCTACCCATTCGCTCATTTCCTGTACGGTTCCTGAACCCAGATTGCCGTTTATATAGCTTTTGCACCCCAACTGACGGCACAATTCCATATATTCATGGGTACCGAAGCTGTTATCTTCCAGCACACCGCCCCAGTGGGTATTTATCATCTTTTTTCTGTTCTCTTTGGGTCCGATACCGTCTTTCCAATGGTATTCATCCGCAAAGCATCCGCCCGGCCAGCGAAGAACCGGGATCTTCATTTCCTTCAGAGCTTCCACAACATCCGTACGCATTCCGTTAACATTCGGAATATCTGAATTCTCGCCTACATAAAGACCTTCGTATATGCATCTGCCGAGATGCTCGGAAAAGTGGCCCTGGATCTCCCTGTTGATCTTGCTGATCTCAACATTGGGATTGATATACATCTTAGCCATAAATATCCTCCATAATAACTAAAACAAATGGTATTTGTTTTAGTTAAACATAAAGTAGTAAACTATCAATTAAAGTTTACTACATAAAATATATTATGTCAAATCTTTTTTTGAACCTAGGGGACGGGGTTATGGGGTCATTTTTTGAGCCTAGGGGACGGGGTTAGAGGGTCATTTTTTGACCCCCTAACCCCGGCCCCGAGGCTCAAAAAAAGACACCATAACCCCGTCCCCTGCGCTCCAAAAAAGAACCCAGCTTTAGCTGCGGCGACTTACTC
>JAEEWS010000092.1 GCA_016287765.1 Lachnospiraceae bacterium | reverse complement strand
ATCCGCAAACTTGGAAACGGACTTTATGCTTACATGCCATTCGGATTCCGTTCTTTAATGAAAGTTGAAAAAATTATCCGCGAAGAACTCGACAACGCAGGTCTTCTCGAAATCAAACCTACAGTAATCGTACCCGGTGATTTATGGAAGGAATCTGGCCGCTGGGACAAAATGGCAGGCGAAATGCTTACTGCACAGAACCGCCAGGGCCAGGACATGGTAGTTTCTCCAACTGCCGAGGAAGCTTTTACAGCCATCGTTCGCGAAGGTCTTTCTTCTTACAAGCAGCTCCCTTTCACACTCTATCAGATTAATACAAAATACCGCGATGAAATCCGCCCTCGCTATGGTGTAATGCGTGGCCGCGAGTTCACAATGATGGACGCTTATTCTTTTGATAAGGACCAGGCTGATCTGGATGCTTCTTACGACAACGTAGCAGCAGCTTACCGCCGCATCTTTAAGCGCATGGGTCTTACAACAATTTCTGTAAAGGCCGACACAGGTTCTATGGGTGGTTCTGGTTCAGAAGAGTTCATGGTTGAATCAGAAGTTGGTGATGATACATTGCTTCTCTGCCCAGACTGCGACTATGCTGCAAACGTTGAAAAGGCAGCATGTAAAACAGAAGTTCCACTCGACTCAAACGGTCAGCCACAGAAAAAGACAGACCTCGCAATTGAAGAAGTTGCAACTCCAAATGTATTCAGCATTGAGGATATGGAAAAGTTCTTTGGTGAAAAACCAACTACCTTCCTTAAGGCTCTTGTTTACAAGGTTTACAACTGTGCCGTTGACTTGTCAGCAACTGAGTTCTACAAGAACGCTCAGACTGTTACAGAAGGCGGACAGACTTATATTCCAGAAACTTTCTTCTGCGTACTTATCCGCGGAGACCTCGACGTAAACGAAACAAAGCTTGCTGCTGAATTGAAGGCATCAGGTGCTGAACTTGCCAGCGACGAAGATGTTCTTAAGTACTCAGGCGCTCCACACGGCTTTGTTGGACCTGTTGGAATTAAGATTCCTGTAATCGCAGATAAATCAACTGTAGATATGCACGACTGTATTGCAGGTGCCGGAAAAGCTGGCTTCCACATTAAGCACGTTGAACCAGGCCGCGACTTTACTCCATTTATGACTCTTGATGTTCGTACCTGTAAAGAAGGAGACGCTTGTCCTGAATGTGGTGGAAAGTTCTACATGAAGAAAGGTAACGAGCTTGGACACATCTTTAAGCTTGGAACAAAATATACAAAGTCAATGAACGTAACTTACCTTGGCGAAAGCGGAAAGCCTGTAACACCTCTTATGGGTTGTTACGGAATTGGTGTAGACCGAACTCTCGCAAGCATCATCGAAGGTCACCACGACGACAAGGGAATCATCTGGCCTATGACTGTAGCTCCATATCAGGTAGCAGTTATCCCAATCCAGTACAAGGACAAGATGAAGGAAGTTGCAGATAAGATTTATGAGGATTTGAAGGCAGACGGAATCGAAGTTATTCTCGACGACCGCAACGAACGCCCTGGTGTTAAATTCACAGACTCAGAGCTTATCGGTTACCCTATCCGCATCGTAGTCGGCGACAAGAACCTTCCAAACGTAGAAATGAAGCTGAGAACTGATGCAGAGGCTACACTCGTGCCGGCTGACCAAGTTGCTAAGAAAGCTGCTGATATCGTTCGTGAAGAATTGAAAAAACTGAATGCATAATGCCTAAAATCGAAGAACCGTTAAAAAGCAAGCCGAAAGGGTTGCTTTAGGTTCATCGAAAAAACGGCACAGAGGCAAGCTGTGCTTGCCGACTTTCTCATTCTCGGGATTCCCCCGAGAATGCGTAGAGGACATCCCATGAAAAAACTAATCCTTTCAATCATAACATCAATCATACTCACCGCCGCCGCTGTCGCACTTCCGGGCTTTACATCCTTTATTCCCGACAGCGCCGGGGAGTATGTTTACTACCGCGACTCTTCTTTCACCCGCGAAAGCTATATCGGAATCCTTGCTTATGATGATGCTACAATCCAGATCCGCTATTTTGCTCCTCAGGATGATACTGCAATGCTTCCTGCCAAGGAAATTGCCATTCTGATTACTGTAGACCCAAAAGCAGACTTCTGGAATATGACCGGAGAAAAAATTATTTCAACAATTCTTCCAGATACCGATGATACTGATATTGTAAACTATCTTCATGATCTGCTTTACGAGTTCTCTGCCCGCCGTATTTCTGCTGCTACCGTTGAATCAGACAAATTGATTCTGGACCAGGACTTCGAACAGTTTGGCGGAAAAGTTGCCATGACCTTTGATGCACGTGTTCCTATTTTTAATATCAGAAGTATTGCAGATGAAAAAGGAAATAAGGTTTTTGACTGTGTAACAATCGGTACCATTAAATCAAGTGAAGACAAAAGTTTTGAAGCCTTCAAGGGATTTGCAGTACCTAAACCTTCAGTTACTAAAGAAACCCGCAAAGTCTCAAAATCAAAAATCTGGAAGTTTGAAAAACACCAGGTAACTTTGGATGAAAGCTGGGAACAGAAAATGGAAAACTTCTGGACTCTCGGAAACGACTCTCTTATTACAATGTCGGTGCTTCCAAAGGTTGCAGAAGATAAAAATCTCAATGATTTATATGTGCAGAGAAAACTGCTTGAAAGTACAGAAGGCTCATATACTGATTATCAGAACTGTGAAATCACTTAT
>JAEEWS010000091.1 GCA_016287765.1 Lachnospiraceae bacterium | reverse complement strand
TCTCGGGAGCCTGCAAGATAGAGAAAAGGACCCTTCGGGAGAACATAAGAAAAGAGCTTGATGATAAGGGCGTTGTGATCCTTCCGGTCCCTAAAGAGGACGTGAACTATGACAAGCTGGGGCAGAAGGCCTGCAGGCAGTACGCCCTTAAGGAATACAGCGAGAATGTGATCCTTCTTGATACCGGGGCTGCAAAGCTCATGACCAGCTATTACCCTTTGGAAAAACTAAGAAAGATCCCGGGGCTTGAAAAGGCTGAGTACATTGACCCCTACAGCGCAGGCAGGGGCAATTCCATAAGATACCTTGCTGTGGCGCCCTGCGAAGACACCATGCAGGCCATTGGAGCCACAAATCTGTTCTGCGGAGGCGAAAAGGGTGCGCCCCTTATCGGCCATACAGAAGCTGTAGTAACAGGAGCTGTAGCTGGATACAATGCAGTCAGGTATGCAAAAAATGAGGAGCTTTTGGCCCTTCCCGATTCTCTTGCGGTAGGAAATATCATAAGTCACTCCCACCAAAGGTTCGTTCGGGAAGGAATCCTTAATGAAAGATATACCTTTGCCGGCGGAGTGTTCTTTGAACGCATGAAAGAGATGGGACTGTACCTGACAGATACAGAGGCTATAGCTAAGAGAGTGGGCAGCGTGAACCTAAAAGACGTATTCTCATAAACGTGCATTTGTTTATGTTAAAGTTGAACGACCCTCCAAATTTGGAGGGTCGTTCAACCCCCTATGCTGATTATATTCAGGGGAGCAGGACATTTTTAGAAGTGTCAGAAGACTATAGAAGGGTATGAGCTTTTTTTAATCAGTTTGATAATAGTTTGGACATAAAGTGGCGTAAACATTAGTGTTTTCGCTACTTTTTCTTTTTTGGAAATAAGCCTTTTTTAATCATATTAGCACTCTCTATTGACGAGTGCTAATTCTGGTGTTATACCTAAGGTAGAACAAAGGAACAGAGAAGACCGTTAGGACTTAACGTTCCAATGATCTGAACCCTCCGTCCCAATGCTCATATACAAATAAATTGTTTATGTGCAAAGGAGGTAAGCATTATGTTAGCACCTAGTATTTTTGAAGAAAAATTTATGGATGACCTGTTCGGATTCCCGGAATTTAAGGAATTCGACAACATGGAGAAAAAGCTCTACGGAAGAAGAGCCGGCAGGATGATGAAGACCGATGTCAGGGAAAAAGATGACAACTACGAAGTAGTGATCGATCTGCCTGGCTTCAAGAAAGAAGAGATCACTGTAGAACTCAATGATGGCTATCTTACCATCAACGCTGCTAAAGGCCTTGATAAGGATGAGAACGACAAGAAGGGTAAACTCATCAGACAGGAAAGGTACGCAGGATCAATGACAAGGAGCTTCTACATTGGTGAGAATGTTCAGAAAGAGGACATTGAAGCTAACTACAGACACGGAGTTTTAAAACTATCCATCCCTAAAAAGGCAATGGAAAAAGTCCCTGAAAAGAACCTCATAGCCATTGAAGGCTAACAACATAATAATCACGTATCTCCCTCCGCTGTTCATCATCACGAATGGCGGAGGGCTTTTTATTTCCCTGGTGGCGAAATATGGGCGTTTATTTCACGTAAAATAGTATTTTTGATGAGAGCGCCTTATCATATAATCATTTCATCAGATATATAAACAAACATTTTATTAATAGAAAATCCAGGAGGTGGAGCTTATGATGACAATTTTATTCTTTATTCTTTTCTTCATGATCTTCGGTAAACTCGTTGGCTTCGCATTCCGAGCTACATGGGGCATCATGAAAGTAATGCTTTACATTGTATTCCTTCCTGTTATTCTGGTGGGAATGGTAATGGGCGGACTTATCTATATCGCACTTCCAATCCTGTTAATTGTTGGATTGTTGAGCCTTTTAAAGACTGCATGATTAGAGCAATTAAATAAGGGACTAAGGCCAGAGGCTGCAGTCTAGATGACCGGTCTCTGGCTTTATCATGTTAAATTCCAGGTTAAAGCGGAAAAGCCACTGCATCTTTGTACAGCTTTTGAAGCGTCTTGATAAATGAGGCAAGGCTCTCTCGACTATCCGTCTTGTGGGTGCATAGGACGCAGTGAAAACATTCCCTGCAGTCATAAGGGATCCACGCAAATGGTCCGCTATGGTCGTTTAAGAATCCGGGAGCAAGGCAGATACCTTTGCCGGATGCGACATTTACAAGAGAAGAGTCGTGATCGGGACTGTTAAAATACTCGATCTTCCCGGAGGAGATTAGTTTTTGCTGGACGGATCGTAAAGCGTTCGGAGAGCCGCCGCCTACCATGAGGGTGCGTCCGTAGATGTCTTCATCCGTGATGATGTTCTTTTTAGCCAGAGGATCGTTTTTATCGGTAATAAGGTAGATACCAGAATCAAAGAGTTTGTGGATGTTGATTCCCGGGATATGTTTAGTCTGTTCTATAAGTGCAAAGAGGATGTCGGACTCATCCTTTAAAAAGCTTTCCACACCGTTATCGTACTGAAACAGAGGAGTAACCTGGACACCGGGTTGCTCCTTTTCAAATATGCGGATAGCTTCGGGCAGAAAGTATATGGCTTGTCTGACCATCATGGAAACAGTTATGTTGTCCCTGTATCTGGCACTGAAATTCTGTCCCTGTTCGATGGCGCGTTTCATATCCTCACGCATACCGGAAAGATAGGTTACGCACTGCGCACCGGCCGGAG
>JAEEWS010000090.1 GCA_016287765.1 Lachnospiraceae bacterium | reverse complement strand
CTTTGACAGAGCAGGCGTTGCTTATCCTACAAACGACATGACATGGGATCAGTACGATGCACTTGCAAGAAAGGTTACAAACACCACCTTCGGTAAGCAGGTATACGGAACACATTATCATACATGGAGAAGTACCGTTCAGCTTTGCGCTATGCTTGACGGCAAGCACACCATCCTTGACGGAAACTATGATTTCGTAAAGCCCATCTATCAGATGGTTCTCAACCAGGAGAAGGACGGCGTTTGCAGAAAGTATGCAGATCTTAAGACAGAAGGTCTCCACTACTCAGCAGCATTCTCCGGCGGCGACGTAGCTATGATGAATCAGGGTTCATGGTTCATTTCCACACTCATCACCAACATCAAGAAGGGTGAATATGACTCCAAGCTCTGCGGTAACTGGGGTCTTTGCAAATATCCTCACGCAGCAGGCGTTGAAGCAGGCTCTACACTTGGTACCATCACAGGTCTTTCCGTAACATCCGCTTCCAAGAACAAGGATGCTGCATGGGATTTCGTAAACTGGGTAAGCGGTGCTGACGGAGCTGCAGTTATGGCTTCCAGCGGTAACTTCCCTGCTTGCATGACAGCTGACGTTAAAAAGGCTATCACTTCCATCGAAGGCTTCCCTACAGATCAGCAGAGTAAGGACGCTCTTGACGTTTCCAACCTTTACCTTGAGGTTCCTTACGGCGATCATGTATCCGAGATCAACTCCGTTCTCGATTCTTATCACGGCAGCATCATGACCGGTGAAATGACCATCGACGAAGGCGTTAAGGCAATGAACACGGAAGTTGCCAAGATCCTTGGAAAGTAATAAAATCAGATAAACAGTCCCCTCACTCTGTTCCAATCGGAGGGAGGGGACGATTTTTAAGGGAGAAAGATGATGAAAAAACCTTTTCTCAGCAAAAAAACAAGGCGCACACTGATAGCTTATTCCTTCATTGCGCCCAATTTTATCGGTTTCTGCGTTTTCACGCTGGTTCCGATCGTATTTGCCTTTTGTCTGGCTTTTCTTAAATGGGACGGGAGCAACCCTATAGAATTCGCGGGCCTCAGCAATTTTGCAAGACTTGCGGGTGATACATTTTTTAAGGCAGCCCTCAGAAATACCATACTTTATTGTCTGGGCACAGTGCCTCTTACCATGATCGCCTCTCTTGCACTGGCGGTCCTCTTAAATCAGAAAGTTGTCGGAAGAGGGGTTTTCAGAACTCTTTCGTTTTTCCCATATGTAGCGTCTCTTGTGGCGGTGACAGCGGTCTGGAAGATGCTTTTCCACCCCACCAAGGGCCCTATCAACAGTATTCTTTTTAATACCTTCCATGTGGCTCAGGAGAATCTGCCCAAGTGGTTTACGGGCGCATTGGTCCTGGTTTCCATGATCCTTTTCAGTGTCTGGAAGTACATGGGCTATTATATGGTCATATATCTTGCCGGCCTCCAGGGAATTCCCTCGGAGCTCTATGAGGCAGCGGCTCTGGACGGAGCAGGCACCTGGAACAAGTTCCGTTACATCACCTGGCCCCAGCTCAGTGCCACCACCTTCTTCGTAGTGGTAATGCTTACCATCAACTGCTTTAAGATCTACGATATAGCGGTCATGCTGGCAGGAGCGGGCGGCGGCAGCGACCTTACGGAAAGCGCCACGGTTCTGGTCTACTACATTTACCAGAAGGCCTTCATCAGCTGGGATCTGGGTTATTCCAGTGCGGTAGCCATGGTACTTTTCGTTCTGGTACTCGGTGTAACCATTATCCAGTTCTATGGTCAGTCTAAGAAAGAAAAAGCGTGAGCGGATAGGAGAAAATCGTGAGATCAGCACATAAAAGAGCCGTTGCAGGCAAAGTTGTGACATATCTGATATTGATAATAGTTGCGGCCTTAATGATAGTCCCCTTTCTGTGGATGCTTTCAGCGTCCATAAAGACGGACCGTGAGGTCTTCATCATGGATCCCTTCGTATGGATCCCGGAAGTACCCAGATGGAGCAACTATACAGATATCTGGAAAAAGATACCCTTCGGAAAATTTGTTGAAAACACTGTGATACTCACCTTCGTGGTAACGGTATTGCAGCTCCTTACCAGCAGTTTTGCGGCCTATGCCTTCGCAAAACTGGACTTTAAACACAAGAATACATTGTTCCTGGCATATATTGCGACGATAGCTATGCCCTGGCAGGTGTACATGGTTCCCCAGTTCATAATGATGAGATCCATGGGCCTTAACGATAAGCTTCTGGCCATGATCTGCCTCCAGGCCTTTTCCGCCTTCGGTGTATTCATGATGAAGCAGTTCTATACAGACATACCGGATGAACTGTGTGAAGCCGCCAGGATCGACGGAATGAGCGAATACCGGATCTATTGGAAGATAATGCTGCCTTTGTCAAAGCCCGCATTATCCACCCTTACCATATTTACCTTCGTTGCCACCTGGAATGACTATCTGGGACCCTTGATCTACCTGCGTTCCCAGAGTAAAAAGACCATCCAGCTGGGACTTAAGATGTTCATAAGCCAGTATTCATCGGATTACGGTCTCATCATGGCAGGTTCCGTAATGTCATTGATACCTGTGCTTCTGGTCTTCCTCATTTTGCAGAAGTATTTCGTTGAAGGCGTAGCAAGCACAGGACTGAAGGGATAGTAATCTTTGAGAAGAAAATGACCCTTTGGGGACGGGGTTAGGGGTTCAGTTTTTGACACCCGGGGACGGGGTTAGAGGTTCACTTTTTGAGCCTTTGGGGACGGGGTTAGAGGTTCATTTTTCGGCGCAAAGCGCCAAAATGAACCTCTAACCCCGTCCCCAAAGG
>JAEEWS010000089.1 GCA_016287765.1 Lachnospiraceae bacterium | reverse complement strand
GGTGTCAAAAAGTGAACCACTAACCCCGTCCCCGGGTGTCAAAAAGTGCAACAAAAAAACCCTGAAGTCTTAGACTTCAAGGTTTAGAGGCGACAACCGGATTTGGACCGGTGCTCACGGTGTTGCAGACCGATGCCTTACCACTTGGCTATGTCGCCATATCAGTCTGTCTTCAACGACAGCTTTGCCATTATATCTTATGATATTCAAGTTGTCAACCTTTTTTGAAAGATTCGAAAAACTTATATCATTGCATATGTTTAGTCGTCGATACGACGTATGCCTGCCACATCGGAAACGGGAAGGGAGAAGCTGACTGCGCCTGCTTCGGTGCCGAGACCGCACTTCTCGTTGACAGCCTTCATGATGGCGGCCTTCTTTTTGGAAGGAGCCAGGATGTAGATCAGGTCCTTCTCTTCTGCTATGGAAACGCCAAAAAACTTTTCCGCGTTGGCACTGCCCGTGCCCTTGGCGTGAAGCACCGTACCGCCTGTGGCGCCTGCCTCGCGGGCTGCATCCATCACAGTATCCGCATGGCCTTCATTCAGTATTATAACGATCAATTCATTGGTTATATTCATTTTGGGAACCGTCCCTCCTACCGTCTGACCCTGGGTCATAAATTCCAGCGTTCTGCTACCTGTAACGCTTTTCATGGGAATGGAAAGCATGATGCCGTTGCCGGGAATATCTATGTACATCTTGCGCTTGGCACTTTTCATCAGCTGCTTCACTGCAGGTCCTGATGCCACGGCGTTTATCACCGTCTTTTCCGTGGCCTCCAGCTCGTGAAGATCCAGATGAGTCTTTTTTGCTGTCCCGACGGCCAGATTGGAAAGACACACCGTAATGCCCGCTTCCTTGTGAAGTGCCACCATCTTATCCGCCCGGTTGCGATCTAATATGCTTATTACATAATACAATTCCATCACTCCACCTCCCAAAGCTCGATGATGTCGTCGTTGTCATATATATCCGCGATGTTGATGGTTTTCGGAGCCCTTTTGCCTTTGATCATAGCAATAGCGCCCATGACCTGAACTGTGATAAGGGGCATCATGGCAACAAGAGCCACAAGGCCGAAGGCGTCGGTCATAACATTTCCGCCGGTTGCGGTGCAGACACCCATGGCAAAGGGAAGGGCAAATGTGGCAGTGAGCGGACCGGAAGCGACGCCGCCCGCATCAAAGGCCATAGCCGTGAAGGTGGGGGAAACCACCATGGCCAGTACCAGCGCTATGGCATATCCCGGAATGACAAAGTAAAGAATGGATATCCCGGTAAGTACACGGACCAATGCAAGGCCCATGGCGGAGGCGATGGCGATGGAAAGCGTGAGACCCATGGTGCGCTCGCTGATAGCACCGGCACTGATCTCGTTTATCTGCTTATTAAGTACATGAACCGCGGGTTCGGCATTTATGATGAACCATCCCATAAGTGCCGCAAAGGGCACGGACAGCCAGGAAAGCCTTGAGGATCCTATGGATTCACCGAGACAAAAACCCAGAGATGAAAAGCCCACGTTCACGCCGGTAAGGAAAAGGACAAGACCTGTGTAAGTATAAAGGATACCCACGATGATCCTCGCCATGGCTTTTTTCTTTAATTTAAGAGAAACAATCTGAAAAAGCATGAAAAATGCAAATATGGGAAGGAGGGCCATGGCCACTTCACCCATATATTCCGGGAAAGCCTTTAAATAGCCGAAGCCCAGAGAAACGGAAGTTTCAAATTCATTTATAATGATGCTTGAAGTTTCGGAAGAGGATTCTTTATAAAAGAAGCTGAGGACCAAAACTGCGAGAATGGGTCCGATGGAACACAATGCCACAAGACCGAAGGAATCGGCTTTTGCATCCTTATCACTACGTATGGCGGCAACACCTACTCCCAGTGCGATAATAAAAGGAACGGTCATGGGGCCCGTGGTAACACCGCCCGCATCAAAGGCTATCGCAAGCATATCAGGTCTCGTGAAGGCTGCAAGAATAAAAACCAGCATATAAAATACGATCAGCAGATATCTTAAGGGGATCTTAAAGAAAATACGGATCATGCTGAGCATTAGAAAAAATCCGACGCCCACAGACACAGTGATTATAAGGGCCACATGATCGATATTGGAGGCGTTGGCGGCAAGCACTGAAAGGTCAGGCTCCGCAACTGTAATGGCAATACCCAGGATAAAGCTTAAACCGAGGATCACATAAAGCTTCCTGGAATGAGTCATTTTTGCCCCTATGTGAGCTCCTATCTGACTCATTGAAACATCGGAGCCTATGTTGAACAAGGCCATGCCCACAATGATAAGAACGGAACCGAGTAAAAAAGACAGTAAAAGGCCGCTGCTTAAGGGTACAAAAAATAAAGTGAGCACCAGAACTATGGCAGTAATGGGCAGCACCGAGCGGCAGGATTCTTTTATCTTTTCAACTGTAACATCCTTTTGATCGAACATGGGCAGCCTCTTGGAGAATATAATAAATAATACGTTATTTTACGCAGCTGAATAAAGCTTTTATATAAATAACAAACATATTTGTTCACTGATCGCACATATATAAATATAGAATAATATCGGGAAAAAAACAAGAAAAAAAAGACAGTCATACGACTGTCCATGCACTCCCCGAATTGGGCTCGAACCAACAACACCTCGGTTAACAGCCGAGTGCTCTACCATTGAGCTATCGAGGAATAAAGGTAAAAAGATCATGAATATAATTCATGACCTTCGAAATTGTACCTTCAAAACTGTATACTTTCCAAACTTTCAAGAACCACTTTGGTTAAGCCCTCGACCTATTAGTATGAATCAGCTGCGAGTGTTACCACTCTTCCACCTTTCACCTATCAACCTTGTCGTCTTCAAGGGGTCTTACTAGCTTGTGCTATGGGATAT
>JAEEWS010000088.1 GCA_016287765.1 Lachnospiraceae bacterium | reverse complement strand
AAGTTCCTTGAGGTCAGCTGCTGTAAGCTCTACGTCGAACTTAACGCCCTTCTTCTCCTTCATCTTGTCGATGAGCTGCTCAAAGTACTTCTTACCAACTTCCATAACTACATCCGAGAACATCTGGATGAAACGTCTGTAAGAGTCATATACGAATCTCTCGAACTTAGGATCGGAGTTGCCTGCGATCATTGCTGCAACTACTTCGTCATTAAGACCGAGGTTAAGAATTGTATCCATCATACCGGGCATGGATGCGCGGGCACCTGAACGAACCGATACAAGAAGAGGATTCTTGAGATCGCCGAACTTCTTGCCGTTCAGCTCTTCCATCTTCTTAACACCCTCCATGGCCTGTGCCATGATCTCATCATTGATTTTGCGTCCGTCCTCATAGTACTGAGTACATGCTTCTGTGGTGATAGTGAAACCCTGGGGAACAGGAAGTCCGATAGAAGACATTTCTGCAAGGTTTGCACCCTTACCGCCAAGAAGATTACGCATGGACATGTCGCCTTCGCTGAACATGTATACCCATTTCTTTGCCATTAATTTTTCCTCCTTAGATTCTTTACTGCAATGGTTTATTTTAACACAGGTGAACCGGTATTTGTCAACCTGAAATTTAAAATCGCTTTAGAACAATTTCTAATAAATACTACTGATTTTTAGAAGGCCATCTTCTCTTCGAAATATGCCTTAAGGTCAGCGATAGCAACTCTCTCCTGCTGCATGGTGTCTCTGTCACGAACGGTAACCTTGCCGTCGGTCTCGGAATCAAAGTCGTAGGTTACGCAGAAAGGAGTTCCGATCTCGTCCTGACGACGATAACGCTTACCGATATTGCCTCTGTCGTCGAACTCGCAATTGTAGTACTTGGACATCTCTGCATATATCTTCTCGGCGCCTTCATTCAGCTTTTTGGAAAGAGGAAGGATACCGATCTTGACAGGTGCAAGAGCGGGATGGAAATGAAGGACGGTCCTGATGTCGGGAGCTTCCTCTGTTCCGATGTTCTCCTCGTCATAAGCTGCGCAAAGGAAAGCAAGGGTTACGCGGTCTGCGCCAAGTGAAGGCTCAACAACGTAAGGAACGTATCTCTGATTCTTCTCATCATCGAAGTAGGACATGTCTTCACCGGATACAGTCTGGTGCTGGGTAAGATCGTAGTCTGTTCTGTCTGCGATACCCCAAAGTTCGCCCCATCCGAAGGGGAAGAGAAACTCTATATCTGTGGTGCCCTTTGAATAGAAGCAAAGCTCTTCGGGGCTGTGATCTCTGAGACGCATCTCATCTTCCTTGATACCGAGGGAAAGAAGCCAGTCACGGCAGAATGCTCTCCAATACTTGAACCATTCAAGGTCTGTTCCGGGCTCGCAGAAGAACTCAAGTTCCATCTGTTCGAACTCACGGGTTCTGAAGGTGAAGTTTCCGGGAGTGATCTCGTTTCTGAAGGACTTACCGATCTGTCCGATACCGAAAGGTATCTTCTTTCTGGAAGTTCTCTGAACGTTCTTGAAGTTTACGAATATACCCTGTGCTGTTTCCGGACGAAGGTAAACTGTGTTCTTCGCATCTTCCGTAACACCCTGGAAGGTCTTAAACATAAGGTTAAACTGTCTGATATCCGTGAAATTGTGCTTTCCGCAGGTAGGACAGCAGATATTGTTGTCGTCGATGAACTTAACCATCTTCTCGTTTGACCAACCGTCGCAGGAGCCGCCGATATCTATGCCTTTTTCTGCCGCAAAATCCTCGATGAGCTTGTCGGCTCTGAAACGCTCGTGGCATTCCTTACAATCCATAAGAGGATCCGCAAACCCGCCCAGATGTCCGGATGCTACCCAGGTCTGAGGGTTCATGAGGATGGCGCAGTCAACACCTACGTTGTAGGGATTCTCCTGAACGAATTTCTTCCACCACGCCTTCTTTACGTTATTTTTAAGTTCAACACCAAGATTTCCGTAATCCCAGGTGTTGGCAAGTCCGCCATATATCTCGGAGCCGGGATATACAAATCCTCTCGACTTTGCCAGAGCTACGATCTTGTCCAATGTTTTTTCAGCCATGATACTACCTTTCCTTTCTTGATAAGTATGCCTGTCGGCATATTTGCCTTGTCAAGGCGAATTCAAAATAAAAAAAGTTCGCCCCTGACAGAATGAATGATCTGTTTAGGGCGAACATTAATGTCCGTGGTTCCACCTAAATTCAAAGCTATTGCTTTGCTCTTTAACTCCCTTAACGCGAGAAACACGTCGCGCTCATCACGCGATGCTCCGGGGCGCCATCTCCTTCATTAACGCTAAGCTTTCACCATCCGCTTTTTCTCTGGAACGTAATAAAAAGAAATTTCCCCTTCAACGCTTTTTAGAATTCTATATAAAAAATTGTTTCTTGTCAAGTTCATTTTGTACAAAATTCAGTATGAAAGGTAACCGAACTAACTGCGAACCAGTTCCTTGAACCTGTCGCCCCTCTCTTCGAAGTTTTTGAAATAGCCATAGGATGCCGCGGCAGGTGAAAGTACCGTAGAACTTCCGGCTTTACCCATCTTCTTTGCAACTGCTACCGCTTCTTCAAGATCGGAAGCAAAAACAACATTATCCGCAGGTCCGAGAGAATCTCCTATCCTCTTTCCCGTTTCATACATGAGCACAAAGGTGATGTCTTTGTTTTCCTTAATATATGTGATGAGTTTTGAATAATCTATACCTCTGTCCATTCCTCCCACCAGCACGATCCCCACATTGGGCAGGCTCTTGACCGCATTTATTGCAGCCTCGGGTATGGTGGATATGGAATCGTCAAAGTATTTTACCCCTTCATACTCTCCCACATATTCCAGTCTGTGGGGAAGTCCGTTAAATCCCGACATGCCCCGAAGCACGTCTTCTTCCTTAAGTCCCAGGACTTCCACAGCCATAATGCGTACAAATTCCGCATTCAATCTGTTGTGTTCCCCCGGGATCTTTAAAGTAAAATCATGATTACACTTTTCCACATTATCCACAATCCGTTTGTTGGCAACTGTTTTTATACC
>JAEEWS010000087.1 GCA_016287765.1 Lachnospiraceae bacterium | reverse complement strand
ATGTTGAGTGGCTGCCGGAATCAGAAGTGTGGTGATTGAGCTTGTAGAAATCACCGTGAAATGGTGCTTCACTGCTGCGTCGGAGCGTGAGCGGAAATTCATAGCGATAGGGGATTTTGTGGCGGAAAAGTGTGTCGGCGATTATTACTTCGGACTTTGAGCGCACCCGCTCGCCGCGGGCCGTAAGAATGAGCGGGGTGTCTGGCGAGAATTGCCGGCCTGCCGAGGAGACCTCCTGCCAGTTGGCCGCGTACTGATCGTCTGTGAGAGTCACAGGTGTAATGAGGGCGCGGCGGGCCGGACAGAGTGAATCGTAGAGTTCTGAAATGGCGCGGCCACCACCTGTATGTTTCAGGTAATTTTGCAGCGTGTCGATTTCTTTTTGCAGCTGCTTTATAAGGCGGACGTCGTAGTCCTTTTGTGCCAGCTGGCGGGCAAGAGTTTCCTGTGAGTGGGGAAGATATTTTCCTCTTAAACTGCCACGTTCTGTTATAAGATAATACTCTGGGTGCCCGCCGTTTTGTGAAATACGGATGCGCCCTTGTGGTGCTTTTTCATAAGACTTCCTTTTGGTGGCAAGTATTTTTTGCAGGTCTGCGAGCCGCTTTTCTATCAGGGGCGCAATTATATTTGGTGGTAGTTCTTCCATAATAACTCCTTTGGGCTCTCTGAAGCCCAATTTCAGACTTTTCGTCCGACTTAATTGAGTGTTTGACTTGTTAAGTCGGGCGATTTGGAGATTTTTTAGCTGTGAGTTCGCCTTTTATTGTAGTGGCGGCCAACTTAACACAGAAAAATTGCAGTTAAGTCGGCTCTTTTCCAGTTTTTCGAAGCGTTGCCGCTGAAATAACTCCGACTTAACGGCGAAACTGACTTGTTAAGTCGGAATTTTACAGGAACTACGCTTCCTTACTACTGCCTTTCGTCCGACTTAACGCTATGTTTTCTGTAGTTAAGTCGGTAAATAAGAGTCTGCGCCGCACAATAAGAAATCTCCACATATAATATAGACACGAGTTACATATTTTTGACAAAATTCGAGGACTTTTTTGTGTTTTTTTTTACTGATTTCTTCCATTGATTATTATGTATTTATGGATTAAAATTATATATCTCTGTGTTGTTACGGGGGTTTTAGGGGGTGTCCCCCTAGGAGAAGGGATAGGGCGCAACGAAGTGCGACCGCAGGGGAAGGCTTTCCCCTCCTTAATTAAGTATATTAGTTTTACTAATAAATAGATAAAAACATGCGTCGGATGTAGTGACGTATGTAGGAGAAAAATTTATGTCAGTAGAAAGAGTAACTTACCGACTTGGAGATGCCGATCTCATCTTGGAAACAGGAAAAATCGGTAAGCAGGCTAATGGTTGTGTTTACGCTCAGTGGGGCGGAGCAGCTATTATTGCAACAATTTGTGCTTCATCTTCTGTTACAGAAGGTCAGGATTTCGTTCCTGTTACTGTTGAGTACAATGAAAAATTCTATGCTGCCGGAAAAATCCCTGGTGGCTTTGTAAAACGCGAAGGACGTCCTAAGGACAAGGAGATTCTCGTATCTCGTCTTATCGACCGCCCAATGCGCCCACTTTTTGAGCCGTCTTTTGGTCATGAACTTCAGATTGTTCCAACTTGTGTTTCTTGCGACGGTGTTCATACTCAGGATATTCTTGCTGTTATTGCCGCTTCAGCTGCTACTTGTATTTCTGATATTCCATTCCACGGACCAGTTGCTGCTTGCCGTGTTGGATACTTGAACGGCGAATACATTATCAACCCGACATTTGAACAGATTGAAAAGGGTGAACTTGAAATCGTTGTTGCCGGAACTAAAGACGGCTTTACAATGGTAGAAGGTGGTGCTAACGAAGTTTCTGAGGAATTGATGCTCGGTGCTTTGGAGCGCGCTCAGAAGTTCATTACTGATATGTGTCTCTTGCAGGAAGAACTTGTTAAGAAGGCTGGTAAGGAAAAGCTTCCTTTGAACCCTCTTGATGTAACTCTTGATAACGCAGAAGCTATTGAAGCTGAAGCAACTCCTCTTTTGAAAGAAGCCTGCTTCAAAGACAGCAAGATCAGCCGCGGTAAGGCAATTGCTCAGGTTCAGAGAGACCTCGCTGCAAAATATGCTGAACAGCTTTCTGATCCAATCCAGGCAAAACTTTTCTGTACTTTGATGGACGACATCCAGTACAAGCTCCTCCGCAAGTCTATTCTTGACGAAGGTGTTCGTGTAGACGGACGTAAGGTTGACGAAATCCGTCCAATCACTTGTGAAGTAAATGTATTGCCAACTCCACACGGATCGGCTCTTTTCACACGTGGTGAAACTCAGTCTCTCGCTGTATGTACACTAGGGACCGCAATGGACGAACAGTCTTATGATGATATCGATGGAGACCGCTCAGAGCACTTCATCCTTCACTATAACTTCCCACCATACTCAGTTGGTGAAACAGGTAAGCTCACAACAGGTCGTCGTGAAATTGGTCACGGAAACCTCGCTCGCCGCTCACTCGCTGCAATGGTTCCAAGCCGCGAAGAGTTCCCATACACAATCCGCGTAGTATCTGAAATCATGGAATCTAACGGTTCTTCATCTCAGGCTTCTACTTGTGGTGGTACACTCTGTATGCTCGCTGCCGGTGTTCCAATGAAGAAGATGGTAGCAGGTATTGCTATGGGTCTTATCACAGAACCAGAGGGAGACAATCCTTATGGCCGCTATAAGATTTTGAGCGATATCCTTGGTGAAGAAGACCACCTTGGTGATATGGACTTTAAGGTAGCCGGAACAAAAGACGGTATTACCGGTTTCCAGATGGATATTAAGATTGCCGGTGTAACAACTGAAATCATGAAGAAGGCTATGGAACAGGCTCGTCAGGGTCGTCTCCACATCCTCTCAATCATGGAGAAGTGCATCGACAAGCCGGCTCCACTCGCTAAGAACGCTCCACAGATTCTCACAATGAAGATTCCTGTAGACAAGATTGGCGCTCTTATTGGACCAGGCGGAAAGAATGTTAAGGCTCTGTGCGCTCAGTATGATGTAAC
>JAEEWS010000052.1 GCA_016287765.1 Lachnospiraceae bacterium | reverse complement strand
CGCACAGCGCCAAAATGAACCTCTAACCCCGTCCCCAAAGGGTCAAAAAAGTGAGCCACTAACCCCGTCCCCGGGTGTCAAAAAGTGAACCTCTAACCCCGTCCCCGGGTGTCAAAAAGTGAACCCCCAACCCCGTCCCCAAGAGCTCATTTTCAGAAACCGATTGACAGGGCAGTGTATAATATAATATAGTATTTTGGTTACGCAAAACTAACCCATCAAATAAAATCTACAGGATAGGAGATATATAATGAAAAGATCTATTGCTTTATTACTTGCTTCCGTAATGCTGTTAAGCCTTACAGCCTGCGGTTCGACCAAAGACACTTCTGCTGAACCCACAGCAGTTCCCACTGTGACATCGAAGCCCACAGAGGCTCCCAAGCCTACAGCAACGCCTGTTCCCACAGAGGCTGTGAAGCCTGCGGAAGTTGATGTTTCGGGCGTGAAAGTGGCAGCTCCCAACGGTGCACCTGCCATAGCTTTGGCTGCAGTTGCCACAAGCAATCCGGACAATTACACCTTTATAAGCGCAGAGACCATCACCGCTGAGTTTTCAAATGCCACCTCCGATTTCATAATCGCGCCCATAAATGCGGGTGCAAAACTTTATAAGATGGGTAAATCCACCTATAAGCTTGCGGCTGTGGTTTCCTGGGGAAATCTCTATTTCGCCTCTCAGCGTGAAGGCTTCAAGCTTGAGGATATGAACGGAGCAAAGGTGGTTCTCTTCGGTGAAAACACCATCAATGCCTCCATCGCACTTTATGTTTTAAAAGAGAACGGTATCGTTCCTTCAAGCATTGAATATCTTGCCGGCGCCGCTAACACCCAGAGCCTGCTCCTTACCGATGCCGAAGCCATTGTTCTTACCGCTGAGCCCGCACTTACCGCCGCAAGCGCAAAGAACAACAAGATCACCGGATACTCCATGAACGAGCTCTATAAGAAAGCCACAGGCAACGACGGATACACTCAGGCCGGCCTCTTCGTAAAGCCTGAGACCGTAAGCGAGAAGCCCGAGGTTGTGGAAGCCTACCTTAAGCTGGTGGAAGAATCCGCAACCAAGTGCACCACCGACCTTCAGACCGTTGCGGAAGCAGCCGCTCAGCTGGGCATCCTTCCCAACGCAAATGTTGCCATGAAAGCTATTCCCAATTGTGCCGTAAGATATATGAGTGCAGTTGAGGCGAAATCTCAGATAGAAACAACAGCAAATATCGATCTCAAGCAATTTGGCGGAGCCGTACCTGCAGATGACTTCTATTATGGATCAAAGTAGAAAAAAAGAATTAATAACGTTTATCCTTGGAATACTGCTACTGGGAGCACTTATACAGACAGCCGGCTGGCTTAAAGGCGACCGGCTGGTGTTCCCGGGTGTTCCGGATATCATAAAGGCCTTTTTTCGGCTTGTCAAAACCCCTCACACCTATAAGCTGATATGGACCACCGTGAAGCATCTTCTTGCCGTCATGGTCACTTCCACGCTCTTGGGCATCATCATCGGTCTTTTGGAAGGGGTAAGTGTTTTTGTGCGTTCATTGCTGAAGCCCATGATGATCATGCTTCGGTCCATTCCCATGATAGTCATGGTAGTCATCATAATGGTCCTCACCAAATATGACAGGGTTCCGCTGATCGCCTCTACCCTGTTTCTCGTGCCCCTCATCAGCGAAGCTGTCTGCGAGGGCTATCTTCACATCGACAGCGAACTCATCGACGTTTACCGCTTAAACGGCCCCTTTAACCTCTATGTCCTCACCCACGTTCACATTCCCCTTATGGCCGGCTATCTGAAGCAGGCATATATTAACGCGGTGGGTATGGGGCTTAAGCTCATAGTTACCACGGAATATCTCGTTCAGACCAGAGATTCTCTGGGAAAAGCAGTCCACAACAGCAGTTATTTTAATGAATATGAGGACATATATGCCTATGCCCTCATAATGATAATCCTTGTTCTGTTGGTAAGTGCTCTTCCTCAGATGATCGATAAACTGATCAGAAAATTCTCCGAAAGAAATTAGGATTTAAACCACCGATCTTTTGATCATTTCCCATCCGGTGCATCTCTTGTAGTTTTCACCGGGCAGTTTTACATTTCTGTTCCAAGGGCGGTCAAAGACCATTACCTTTAATTCGGGCATATGATCAAAGAACCGGAAAGCGGAAGGTGAGTCCTCCACAGCATAATCAAACCTCATCTTATAGTAATCCTCAAGTTCAAGGCTGAATCCGCTGTTCTTTAAGAAACTGTCTCTTCCGTATTTATTGAAGCAAAACATCTTAACCCGTTCCAGGCCGTGCTCATCCAGCCACTGCCTTGAAGGCTCATAGGCACTGTAGGGTCTTCCTGTGATAACAGAAACCTCAAAGCCCTTATCCACCCAGCTGTTAAGAGTCTCGGAAGCTCCGGGGGTCTCTTTATAGGACAGCAGCACCTCGGGCCTGTGGCCCTCTATCATCATTTGATCATATTGTTCATCCGTTAAGGAAAAGGATTTCTTCAGATCAAAATAACCTATCTTCTCATAGGGCACTTTTTTCCCGAACATTTCCTCCACTATCTTTGTAAAATTAAACGCTGTTTCACAAAGGCAGTCATCAAAATCCACATAAATCTTCATCTCTTATCACTCCATCCAAAAACCAAAGCCTAGTACATCGATTCTTAAATAACCGGACCGAATGCTTGCCTGCTTAACCTGATAGCACAGTTCCAAAAGCCTCAGCTAAGGGCCACATTTTTTCAACTTCCCGTAGACCTGTAAAACCTTATTCCCCGCTTAAAAAGAACTGTCATGATCCCAAAGACCAGTACTCCCGAAAGAGGAGTAACAAAAGCGGTCCAGGAAGGCCATCCGTAAAGGTTCTTTCCCATGATCCACGCCGCCGGGACATGTAAGGTAAGTGCAAAGGGCGCTATTATCGTGAACAGCATCCTTAACGGCCTCGGATATATGTCTATGGGATATTGGCAGGCGCTTCGACCGCCATAGGTAATGGCATTTACCAGTTCAACGGACTTGACGCTATGTATGCAAAATATGGCTTCTATCATAAAGAGCCCCAGGATCAAAAGGCAGCTCATGGTAATAGCTTCCGCAAGGCAAAGCACTTTTAAGGGCGTCCATACCACTTCCGACATTCTGCTTCCTATAACCAGTGCCGCCACGCCCACTGCTATGCATGTGATCCTTCTGGGGTCGATACCTCCACAGAGCACCTGAGTCAGCACCCCTCTGGGCCGCACCAGAAAGGTATCAAGCCTCCCCGTTCTCACCATCGAGGGAAAATCTCCCGTGATCCCTCTTCCGAAGAACTCAGTAATATAAAAAGAAACCGACATAATACCGAAAAAGAAGAAAAGATTTCCTCCCGTCCAGTCTTTAAGCTGCTGAAATCTGTTGACGATCAATATGACCGCCAGCATCTCTCCGCCTTCCATGATAAGCTGGGCTATGGTCTGCATCAAGAAGGACAGAGGATATTGCAGATGGCTTTTTAAAAGCATCCCCATAGACCTGATATATAATTTTATTGTATTCATATCAGCCTCCCTGAACGATCATACGTTTTCTGTTGGATTTCCACAGTCCCATTCCCAAAAGTGTCAGAACCACCGTCCATCCCAACTGAACGGGGATGATCCTGAGCGCTTCACTCACCGCATATTCACCGGTATAAAGTCTTATGGGTGCATCCAGCAGCTGGGCATAGGGAAGAAGAGTAATGACCTTTTGCCAGCTGTCCGGAAATAGAGTTAAAGGCAAAAGATTACCGGAAAAAGTGATCATCAAAAGATTTAACATGCTCTGTATCCCTCTGGGATCCAGGGTTCTCATGGTAAATCCCATTGTTATGTTTTCAAGGGCGCACATACACAATAATCCCGGGATCAGGGAAAAACAAGCCGCACAAAAGCCCGCAAAGGAATCCGGCAAAGTGATCCCCCAGCCCTTTGGTAAAAGAGCGGCCACAACTATCATGGGAATACCCCGCATCAGGCTTCCCATCAGCTTTTGCGCCATGATCCTCGCATAATAGAACCAATACATGTTCACCGGGCGGCACATATCATAGGATATGTTTCCGCTTCTTATCTTATCCAAAAGATCCGGATCGGTGGATACCAGCATACGAAAACAGGCCTGCTGAAGCCAAACATAAGTCACCACATGTTCTATTGGGATCGCCTGAGGATGGCCTGCATAAAGCGCCCTGTAAAGGGCTGTCAATACTATCCCGAAGAACATCTGGCAAAGTATACCGCCGATCATGGCTCCGCGGTATTGCAACTCCATATGCATTCGCATCCGAAACACCGTCAAGTATGCTCTCATAGATCCATCTCCTTGTACATAGATGCGATCAGATGATCGATGTTTTCGGGCTGTAATGTCATTTCCCTGATATTTCCCGCATCCTGAAGCACCTTGAGAAGCCTTGAGGTGGGGAATTCCGCCGGAGAGTAGGTTAAGATGTACTCTTCTCCCTTGCGTTCGCATTTTACGTTTTCAGGCATATCTATTCTCAACTCGTCACTGTCATATCTTACGCTGACGGTCCGGACCGTATCGAACTTTTCCAAAAGATCCGGCAGTTTTCCGTCAAACAGCTTTTTGCCGTGTCCCAACACCATCACCCTTGAGCAAAGGGCCGCAATATCCTCCATGTCATGGGTTGTAAGCATGACCGTGGTTCCGTATTCACGATTTTCCCACTTTAGAAAATCCCTGAGAGCAAGCTTGCTTACGGCATCCAGGCCTATTGTAGGCTCGTCCAGGAACAGCAGTTCCGGTCTGTGAAGAAGAGACCCGCAGAGTTCCGCTCTCATACGCTGTCCAAGGCTTAAAAGCCTTAAGGGAGTCCTCATCAGTTCCTCCAGCTGCAATGCATCCGAAAGTTCCTTGAGCCTGTTATCGTAATCCTTTTTCGGTATCCTGTATATGTCTTTTAAAAGCGAAAAACTGTCAATAATGGGCACATCCCACCAAAGCTGGCTTCTCTGCCCGAAGACCACACCTATATGCTTTACATATTCCTTTCTGTCCAGCCAGGGGACTTTGCCGCCTACATTTGCCTCTCCCCCATCAGGAGTAAGTATACCGGACAGTATCTTTACCGTTGTGGACTTTCCTGCGCCGTTCGGCCCGATGTAACCCACCAGGTCACCTTTTTCCACAGAAAAAGAAACACCCTTGAGGGCCTCAACAGTCTGTTTCTCTCTGAGAAGCTTTCCCTTTTCTCTCTTTTTCCTGACCGTAAAGGTCTTTTTAAGTCCGTTTACTTCTATATAACTCATCTCATTCTCCCTCCCCCGTTTATCTTTTTGTCCCGAACGACGTAAGGGGTAGTATACCAAAATTTTTACCGATTTAACAGCCCCTTTTTTATCTCCTGCTTTTTATGCTGATCCTGTGCCCCTTTCAGGCGTTTATGGGAGAAATCCCGAAGTATTTTTTAAATGCCCTATAAAAGGAGGAATAATCCTTAAATCCACATTCCGAAGCCACCTTCCGGAGGGATTGCCCCGAACGTATCATTTCCTTCGCCTTTGTCAAACGCTTTCTCATCACATATTCCCAGGGAGCGGCTCCCGTTGCCCTCTTGAAAGTCCTGCTGAACTGAGACGGGCTCAGATAAAAATGGGCAGCCATATCCGGTATGGAGATCTCCTCGAACAGATGCCTATTCACATATGCCACCATCTTTTCTCCTGTATCCGCCTGTTCTTCCTCATCAGCCTGTCCCAGTTCAAAAGCGTCATTTATAATATTCAGCAATGTGAACAGATTTGTTCTGATACTCAGCCGCCGGTCGTAATCCTCGCCTTTTTCGCTCATCCTTGCAAATATCTTCTCAACCCTCCCCCTGTTCTCCTCCGAAAGGATCACCCTATTGTTCTTCCCCAACGGTCTCTCCGTAAAGGCCCGCAGAAGTTTCCCCCCGGGATCGATATCCGAGGCAAAGGAAAGAGGAAAATTCAAGGCATATCTTTCGTAGACCTCTTCTTTTAATATGCTCGCCACGTGTGCTTCTCCCGGTCTCATAAGCATAAGGCTCCCCTTCTTCAGGGGATATTTTACGCCTTCCACGAGAAATTCCACGGTTCCCGAGATGAAGAGATATATTTCGCATTGCTCATGGATGTGCATGGCATGCAAAGTACAGTCCGGCTTTTCATCGATCGCATGACGTATATAAAAGTCTTCGAACCAGTATTCGTTAAGCATATCTGCCCTCCCCTCCGCTGTTTTTGTTGCGGATCACAGATCATTATACAAAACTATGCGTGAATTTACAATGTAATATGCTTGAAAACGTAATTGTAATGTAAATTCAATATTATATAATTAAGGCAAAGATCAAGGAGGTGATCCCATGGCTTTTAAACTTGCAGCCTTTGCCGATGAAGCGGACGGAAAACTCACAGGGCAGATCAAGGCTATGAAAGAAAACGGTATAGGACTTTTAGAGATCCGGGGCGTGGACGGAGAAAACATCGCAGATATTTCGGAGAATAAAGCAAAAGAAATAAGAAAACGACTGGATGATGAAGGGATCAGGGTCTGGTCTCTGGGATCGCCCTACGGCAAGATAGGGATAAACGATGCTTTTGAACCCCATCTTGAAAGTTTTAAGAAAGGGCTGGAGCTTTCCAATCTGCTTGGTGCCGAGCGCATCAGACTTTTCAGTTTCTACGTTCCTTCGGGAGAGGAAGAGAAGTACAGAAATGCAGTCACAGACCGGCTCGGCGCCTTTGTTTCTGCCGCTGCCGGAACGGGCATCATCCTTTGCCACGAAAACGAAAAAGGCATCTACGGAAGTATGGCAAAACGCTGTGAATATATCCATAAGACTTTCCCGGAAATAAAAGCCGTATTCGATCCCGCAAACTATGTTCAATGCGGTCAGGATACCAAAGAAGCCTGGGATCTGATAGCCCCTTATGTTGAATACATGCATGTTAAGGACGCCCTTGCGGACGGTTCTGTTACCCCTGCGGGTAAAGGCATCGGGAACCTTCCCTATCTGTTAAAGAATTACAAAGGCTCGGTCCTTACCATAGAACCTCATTTATCCGTATTTGACGGCTTTGAAAAGCTGGAGGCCGCTGAAAAGACCACCACGTCGTACATTTACCCCACTTCAAGAATCGCTTTTGATGCGGCAGTTTCTGCCCTTAAAGAACTGATCTGAGAAAGGAAGCTTTTATGGAAAAGATAAGACTTGGTATTATTGGACTCGGAAATATGGGAACAGGACATTTTTATAATGTCATGGAAGGAAAATGTCCTTCCGTTCAAGTCACCGCCCTCTGCGACATCGATCCGGAGAAATTTAAAAGAGCGGAGAAATATCCGGAGATCCCCTGCTTTACGGATCACAGGTCCATGCTGGACAGCGGGCTGTGCGATTCTGTACTTATAGCCGTTCCCCACTATGACCATCCCACCATAGCCATAGACTGTTTCAAAAGGAAGATCCATGTGCTGACCGAAAAACCCGCGGGTGTATATGCCCGCCAGGTCCGCCTTATGAATGAAGCCGCCGCAAACTCCGGTGTAAAGTTCGGTATCATGTTCAATCAGCGGACGAATCCTATGTATGCAAAAGCCAGAGAGATCGTTAAAAGCGGACAGTTGGGCGAATTAAAGAGAATGGTATGGATAATCACCAACTGGTACCGCACCCAGGCCTATTACGATTCCGGTAACTGGCGCGCCACCTGGGGAGGCGAAGGCGGAGGGGTTTTATTGAACCAGGCTCCTCACAATCTGGACCTTTGGCAGTGGATATTCGGTATGCCCAAGAGAATACGTGCTTTCTGTGATTTTGGAAAATACCATAATATCGACGTGGAAGATGATGTTACCATCTTCGGAGAATATGAAAACGGCGCTACAGCCACTTTCATTACCACCACCGGAGACGCCTGCGGAACAAACAGACTTGAGATCTCCGGCGACAGGGGAAAGATCGTGGTAGAACATGGTAAACTGTGCTTTTGGAAACTGGACACTCCCGAAAGAGAGTTCTGCTTTACCTCCAAGGAAGGCTTTGTTACCCCCGGCAGTAGCTATGAAGAATTCACTGCCCCCGAGCCCGACGGTCATCCTCTGATCCTGGAAGACTTTGCAAAGTCCATCCTTACCGGAAGCGACATGATCGCAAGAGGCGAAGAAGGAATAAATTCCCTGTCCATATCAAACGCCGCCTATCTGTCCGCCTGGACCGATGACTGGGCGGAAATTCCAACGGATGAGGCCTTGTTTGAAAAATATTTAAATGAAAATTGTGCCAAAGAAAGTAAAAAAAAACAATGCCCTCCCATGTAGAGAGCATTGAAGTTTTACGAAAACGCTGGCAGGTCCGATGGTGATGTCAACAACCCGGAAAAAGCCTTTGCAGTCCTTAGGTCCGCATCTTTAAAATGGTTTCCTTCATTCCATTCCAATATGCATTTTTTGTTTTGGGACAGAAGGATTTCATACACTTCCTGTATTTTGTCGCCCACTGTTGCCATCACCGGATTCCGGGTCTTGGGTTCCTTATTTCCAAGGCTCAGATACACATATCCACAATTCATCTCATTTTCTCTTATATGCTCCGTAAAGCCCGGAAACCATACGGAAGGAGATGCGGCCGCCACACCACTGAACACCTTCGTATGACAGGCACTCCACAGTGCAAACAGCCCGGCCAGAGAATAGCCGCCTATATAGTATTTTTTTGTATCGTCATTACAGGTTTTAAGGATTTCCGAAAGTGTCTTTTCCGCGCCGTCTCCAAAACCCTCGTTACCGAAGACTGCCGGTGCTTTCCAGGGCGACAGATCATGATTCCAGCTGTGGACCGTAAATGCGCGGAGCAAAAGATCCTGTCCAGTTTTTTCCCTGATAATGGACCATTCCTTTTCAACGATTTCCGTATCCCGTTCATCGATCACCTGTATCAGCACCACCCGTGCTTCTTTATTTCCGATCTCAATTTTTTCCATAACCTCATTCCTATGGTCTTTACAGTATCATTCCACGATCTCACCCGCAAACATCAGAGACGTAAAGTCATTACAGGTAGTATAGATGTAGAAGGAAAAAGGCTTGTCCGCAGTGAACTCTTTAGGTTCCTCCGGTCTCCAAAGCGCTGTTACCGCCACCATAACAGCTGTGACAGCCGCAGCCTCAACTCCCTCTTCATCCAGCTTTAACCGGGTTTTTTGTATAATGTCGCTTACATATATGCTATTATCCAGCATTGCCGAAAAGTCGGCCTTTTCGGCATCAAAGGCCAGTTTAACACCGCTGTCCTTAAGAAAATCCACCAGTTCTCCGCCTGAAAGATCCGTTTCCAGATCTATCTTGGGAATTGTAACCTTCACATTTTCAAAGTCAGCCTTAGCGATCTTCTCTGACAGCCCATCCTGCGATCCAAGTACAAAGGCCATATAGATCCCGCCCTTCATGGGAAGGATCACCAGCTTGGTATCCTTATCTTCGTAATAGGAATAATGATCTGTGTTACTCATGAACTCCTTGCGGACAGTCTGCCCCGAACGGGCATAAAAATCCGCCTCATGAGTCGCCCCTTTATCAAACTCATTTTCCCATGCATCCTTAAAATACAAGGCATTCATCAGAACTACCGCCAGCATATCGGTGGGATAATTGTCCGGAAGGAGTTTGGAGATCATATGCTCGGTTTTTATGTCAGCCCATTCGTTGATCTTTTCCACAGCATTTTTAGGCGTGAAGGAGCGATATTCCGCTGCATATATCTGCTCGACGGTCTTACGATAATCCTCCTTAAAATCCGCTTTTATCCTTTCCGCTTTCCAGACGGAATTGGCAACTCTTAAGGCCCTGTAGGGTTCTGTTCCGTCCTTGGGCATCCAACCCTGCTCTTTATATACATTGATCTGATCGATCTCTCTTTGAAGATTGGCCTTAAACCGATCAACGACACCATTAAATATCAAACACTTTTCATTCCATTCTTCTTCCGAATTAACTTCAAGAGCTTTAATAAGTTCTGCTTTCGTATCTCCTTCCGCTCCCGCCAGAAGAAGCCCCAGGGCATATCTGAAGGAAAGGGGCGAAGTCATATAATTCCCCTGCTTCTTTTGGGATACATGCTCCAGGAATTTTTCATCAAAAGGATCCATATCCATCTTCCGGTCAAAACTGTTAACCTCTGTGCTCTTAATATCCGCTGCCCAGACCACCTGCTCATCGATCGGACTCTTGCCGCAAGCCGAAAAGCCGGAAACAAATAATAAAACGATCAATATAAGTGACATATTCTTTTTCATTTTGTTATCCTCCCTTTTAAAACCTTCTACCAATAAACACGTAAAAAAATATCAAAGGTTTCGACTTACTTTTAAGACTCACCTGACCGTCTTTCTTCTCACAAATTATCGTGAGCAATAGGGGCTGTCGCCGCGGCTTATCACAGTCTGATAACCGATCCGTTCTATCCTTCTGTCCATACAGCCTTTGCAAGCGGCCGCCTCATCCCCTGTACAGATCTTATTGTCGTAAAGCATATATTTTCCCCGCACATCCCGTGGAGAAAGATTGGGCATTACCACATTCGCCCCGGCAAGTATCCCCTGTTCTCTTCCGTCGGGGGCAATTGTCCCAAGAGCTGTTGTGGCAGGCAAAAGTACCCCCGGCAGCATGATCCTCAGAAGCGCCAGCATAAAAAGCGTCAGTTCAAGGCTCCCCGCCTTATAGTCCGCAAAAGGAGTATCGTGATGAGGTATAAAAGGACCTATGCCAACCATATGAGGATCCAGTTTCTTTAGGAAGACCATATCCTCAGCCAGATCCTCTACTCTCTGATAAGGCGATCCTACCATAAACCCTGCCCCCACCTGATAGCCAATGTCCTTTAAGGTTTTAAGGCAGTCGATCCTGTGCTTAAGGGAAAGTTCCGCAGGATGAAGCTTACCATAGTGCTCCTCATTGGCAGTCTCATGTCTCAAAAGGTACCTGTCCGCCCCTGCATCAAACCACTTTTGGTAATCTTCACGGCTGCGCTCTCCCACAGACAAAGTGACGGCACAGTCCGGAAAGCTTTTCTTTATACCTTTAACCAGATCGGCGATGTCCTCAGGACTGTAGCTCATATCCTCTCCGCCCTGAAGCACAAAGGTTCTGTAGCCCAATCCGTAGCCCATTTCACAGGCCTTCAGGATCTGCTCCTTTGTAAGACGATACCTTTCCGCCTTTTTATTGCTTCTTCTGATACCGCAGTACAAGCAATCGTTTCTGCAATAATTGGTAAATTCTATGAGACCTCTCAAATAAACTTTGTTTCCGAAAGTCTTGTGTTGGATCTCCCTTGCCAGAGCATACAGTTTTTCTCTGTCAACTGAGTCCCTGTTACCGATCAGGTAAACAAATTCATCTTTGGACAGTTCTCCGGCAGACTCAAGTTTTTTTATCAATTCCCACGGCGTGATCATCTCTGCCATATTCTTTTCCTTTCCCGTATTCTGAGCAGCAAATGCCGCCTGCAATGTTCCATGTTATTTCTTTGAATATATGGTCTTGGCAGTGATCCCTTCCAGCTTACCAATCTTACCCGACAGGGCGCTTATGGTATCCTGGGGTGCATCCAACGCAACGCTGATTATAGAAATGCCCTTGGTCGCGTAAGGTACTCCCATTCTCCCTATAATGTATTGTCTGTATTCATGAAGAAGCGCATTCAGCTTCTCCACCGAATCGGGATTTTCAACTATGATCCCAAGCAACGCAACTCTTGTCTCCATATGGTCTCCTTTCATCTGTTATAATACTTTTTCTTCGGCCTTCGTTTCAGATCGTCATTTCCGCTCTTCAACTTTCCGGTAAAATGTGCTATATTTTAGCATAATCAAGAGAATTATGCAAGACAGCTTCAACTGTTTTATCGGGGGAACACATGGGAAAAACACAGCAGATCGTTATAATCGAAGACGACAAGGATCTGAATACGGGACTGTGCAAGGCTCTTAAAGACGATTCGAGAAGCATAGTCTCCCTCAGCACGTTAAAGGAAGCAAGGGAACAGATCGGGCTCACACAGCCCGCGCTCGTGATCCTCGACATCAACCTGCCCGACGGGAGCGGGCTTGATCTTCTGAAAGAGATCAAGGCAAAGGATCCCAGGATCTCAGTGATCATGCTCTCTGCCAACGACACGGATGCGGACATCGTAAAAGGACTGGACTACGGTGCGGACGACTATGTCACAAAGCCGTTTTCGTTAAGTGTCCTTCGCGCAAGAGTAAACACACAGCTACGAAAAAACGAAGCCGCAAGACCGTCCGACGAGATCACACTGGGCAGATACCGCTTTGATTTCGGACGCATGATCTTTATGGCGGGTGATGAAGAGATCGTACTCAGTAAGACGGAACAAAAGCTTCTTAAAATGTTCGTATCAAACCCCGGGATCACTCTCGGACGAGAGGAACTCCTTGACAGGATCTGGTCGGAAGGCTCGGATTTTGTCGATGAAAATGCTCTGTCCGTTGCGGTAAAAAGACTTCGTGACAAGCTTGACGCGAAAGATCTGATCAAGACCGTCTACGGTCTCGGATACATGTGGGTAAAAGAAAATGCCTGATTTCATCTTTATCATTGCGATAGCGATCGCAGCACTTTCGATCGTTGCGGCAATCCTTCTCACACTCCGCGAAAGGCGGAGAACAAGAAAGACGTTCGACCGTCTCGAAGAAATGCTGGACGCCGCGATCGCGGGCGAATTCAAAGAAACAGAATACAGCGAGGAGATCACATCGCGCCTTGAAACAAAGCTCCATGACTATCTCGAATCCTCTTCCATCTCGGCGGGGAACGTGAAACTGGAGCGGGACAAGATCAAAACCCTCATCTCGGACATTTCCCACCAGACCAAGACGCCCATTGCAAATCTCCTTCTCCACAGCGAGCTTCTTGCGGAATCGCCTCTCGATCCTTCGCAAAAGGAGAGTCTCGACGCGATCTCAAGGGAAAGCGAAAAACTCCGTTTTTTGATCGATTCTCTCGTAAAGCTCTCCCGTCTCGAAAACGGCATATTAAGTCTCAACCCTTCCGAGGACAGTGTTTTTGCCCTTATGTCGGGGGTTTACGACGAGATGAAGGCAAAGGCCGAGAGAAAGGGCCTGGAACTGATCCTCGAACAGACTTCCGCAAAGGCTGTCTTTGACCGTAAATGGACGGCGGAAGCTCTTGCAAACATTGCAGACAACGCCGTCAAATACACTTCTTCCGGAAGTATCAGGCTTTCCGCGGTCGAGTACGGGATGTTTGTCTGCATCAAAGTCACGGACACCGGGATCGGCATAGCGGAAGAAGACATTCCCCGCATTTTTTCGAGATTTGAAAGGCTTGAAGCTTCACGCGCGCAGGAAGGCGTCGGAATCGGTCTGTATCTTGCACGTGAGATAGTGTCCGGAGAAGGCGGATACATAAAGGTTTCCTCACTCCCGGGCAAAGGCTCCGAGTTTTGCATTTTCTTAAAGAAATCATAATTCTTTCAAAACCGAAAGAATTCAGATCCTATTTTGAAAGATTCAGGAAAGATTTGTGTGCAATAATACGTGTGTAAAGGACATCACTTACACACGTTATTTTTTTAAGGAGAGTTATGATATGAGTATATTACAGGCAAAAGATCTGATCAAGACCTACGGGCAGGGAAGCAACGCTTTCAACGCAACCGACGGCATCAGCCTCGAAGTGGACAAGGGAGAATTCGTCGCCATCGTCGGAACTTCGGGAAGCGGAAAGACAACGCTTTTGCATATGCTGGGGGGACTCGACAGACCCACATCGGGCAGCGTGATCATCGACGGCAAGGACATCTTCGCCCTTAAGGATGACGAGCTCACGATCTTCAGGAGAAGAAAGATCGGCTTCATCTTCCAGGCATATAATCTGGTGCCCGTCCTCAACGTTTACGAAAACACGGTCCTCCCCATCGAACTGGACGGAGAAAAGGTCAACGATGCTTACGTGGAAGACATCCTTTCAACCCTCGGGCTTTCAGAGAAAAAGGACGCCCTTCCGAACAAGCTTTCAGGCGGTCAGCAGCAGAGAGTTGCCATCGCGAGAGCCCTTTCCTCCCGTCCTTCCATCATCCTTGCCGATGAGCCCACAGGAAATCTGGATTCCAAAACAGGTCAGGATGTCCTTTCTCTTTTGAAAGTTTCGGCGCAGAAGTACTCACAAACGCTTGTCATGATCACTCACAACGAAGAGATCGCACAACTTGCCGACAGGATCGTAAGGATCGAAGACGGCAGGATAGTTTCTTAAGACGGAGGGTGATCGAAATGAAAGTCAGAAACACAAAATGCGTAAACCGTCTGGCGGTCAGAGCTTTTCTCTCCGCCCGCAGAAGGAACATCATAGCTGTCGCCGCCATCATGCTGACATCCGTCCTGTTTACCGCGATATTTGCGGTCTCCCTTTCTCTTGTGACCACATTTAAGCACTCCTTCTTAAAGCAGAGCGGGAACGAGGCACACGGCTACTACGGTGCGCTCACGGACGAACAGCTTGAAAAGCTCACATCCGCGATTCCCGAAAAGTACCGCGGTACGGAGCTGATCTGCGGTTACAATGATTCGCCTGCTTTCAGGTCACGCCTGCTCCGTGTCGCCTACATCGACAAAAACGCCGCGAGATTTGAATACATCAATCTGTCGGAGGGTCACTTCCCCACGGCATCCGATGAGATCGCCATGGACACGGAAGCCCTCAAGGTTCTCGGTGTCGAACCGAAACTCGGTGCAAAGGTGGAACTTCCCATAAACATCGGAAACGATCCGAATCCCTGTGTGATCACAGACACCTTCACGCTTTCCGGCTTTTGGGAATTCGATCCCGTACTGCCGCTGCACATGGCGGCGGTAGCGGAAACATATGCCCGCGCGGCCGTGGAGACAGCGGTTGAGAACGGCTACAGAAGGACGCTGCCGGACCTCTATGTCATGTTTTCCTCATCAAGGGGGATAGTCGGGCAAATGGAGAAATGGGCTCAGAAAGCGGGGCTCAGAACAACAACGGGGCTCGATAACGACGCCGTTGAGATCCACGTGAATCCCGGTTACACACAATCCTCAAGTACGGGAGACGCCGAAGCCTACATCGCCATCGCTGCATTCTCGCTCCTCATCATCTTTACGGGCTATCTGATCATTTACAACATCTTCCAGATCTCCGTAACGGGCGACATACGTTTTTACGGTCTCCTGAAGACCATCGGCGTGACTTCCCGCCAGATCAAAAAGATCATACGCCTTCAGGCGCTCATCCTCTGCTCTGTCGGCATCCCCTTCGGTTTGGTCGCGGGATTTTTACTCGGTAACGCTCTATCCGGCACCATAATAAAGTCGCTGACAGATCTGAACTTTGTCAGGATCAGCACATCACCCCTGATATTTGTGGGTTCCGCTCTGTTCGAGGTCCTGACGGTTCTGATCTCCGTCTCGAAGCCGGGGCGTATGGCCGCAAGCGTTTCTCCCGTCGAAGCCGCAAAGTACACCGAAGACATCGGGAAGATCAGGCCACGTAAGCCCGGAAGAAAGGGCTCGCGCATCGTAAGAATGGCTTTTGCAAACATGGCAAGGAACCGTAAAAAAAGCGTTCTTGTCTTCATCTCGCTCGCTCTTTCGGTCGTCCTTTTAAACAGTGTCTACCTGCTTGTTTCGGGCTTTGATCCGGAAACCTACATTTCGAAGATCACTGCCGTGGATTTTATTGTGGGAAACAACGACTACTTCCGTTCGAGAGGTTCGATCACTCCCATGGAAACGGCCGATCTTGACGAGATCATTTCGGCAACCGGGCGTTCTTCGGAGGGCTTCGGCTACGGAGTCACAAAGATCATGTACACCCACTCGGATGAAGAAATGAGTGAGTTCTACAAAAACACGAGGAATGTTTTCTCAGGCATATCGGCCCCCAACGGGGATCCCACTCTTTTCGCAACGGTCGAGGGCCTTGATGACCTGCTTCTTTCAAATGTCAAAGTGCTGGAGGGCGACATCTCGAAGCTCAACGATCCAAACGTGCGCTATGCAGCCTGTCTCGCACGCGAAGATGAGAACGGTAACATCATTACGGATGAATGTGCTCCGAAGATCGGAGAAAAAGTGATCATCGGTTACGCAGACGGCTTTGACAGCATAAACCTGAAAACCGGAAAACCCGTTACGGAAGACACGGACCCGGCCCCCAATGTTGCTGTTGTCTTTACAAACGCAAAAGAAGTCGAGTACACCGTCTGTGCCTATATTAAAGTCCCGACGCAGTTATCCCTCAGGTTTCAGACCATCGGCCTGAACATGGTCGCAGGTGTCGAGGGGCTTAAAGAAGACCTCGGAAGCAACACTGTTCCCGTGTTCTATGCCTTTAATACAACCGATGAAGAGGCTTCCAAAAACGCTGAGGAGCTCCTGAGCCGCATCACAGAGCGAAACGGATCGGTCCTCTCTTACGAGAGCAAGGAGATCATGCGGAAAGAAATGGCTGATCTTAAGATGATGTTTGCCGTGATCGGCGGCGTGCTGATCGGCATTATCG
>JAEEWS010000014.1 GCA_016287765.1 Lachnospiraceae bacterium | reverse complement strand
TCTTCTTCCGGTGATCTCCTTCAGGTTGTCCAGCAGGCTTCCGCCGTTCTTTTTCTTAAGTTTTTCGGCTTCCTTTATCTCATCAAGTGTGTAATTGCTCTTTTTGCCTCCGAGTATGTTGCTCAGAGCCTCGTCGATCTGATCTCTCATTTCTGCTCCGTCCCGGGTTTCCCCGTATAAAAAGTTTACGGGCAGGCGCTGCTGTGGCGCCCGCCCGCTATATTAGATTTTAAGTCCGCCAAACGTCCGCGTCAAGCCGAATCGTACTTCCGGATGATGTTCTCGGCGGCTTCTTTCTTGGAAAGTCTGAAATTCATCGCCATCTTCTCGATGTAATGATGAGCTTCGTCCTCCTTCATGCCCTCATTCTCGATAAGATACCATTTTGCACGGTTCATCGTTCGGATCTCGTTGATCTTCTCTTCGACCGACGCCTGCTTCTGCTCCATCTGTCTGAGCCTCTCGCGCGCCGAGCACATCATGCGCAGCGTCTGGGACACCATCATGCCCGAGGTAGGCTTCGCGATGACCATTACGCCCGATTCCATGACCTTCGCGTAAATGTCGTCATACATCTCGTTCTTTACAAAAAGGAGCACTCCGCTGCTGCCCTCGGCGCAAATGTCCGAAGCCAGCCTGCTGCCGAACTCGTCACGCAGCGGTGCATTGATCAGGACCAGATCGTATTTCACGTCGATCATGAGCCTGCGCGCTTCCCCTGCGGTCTCGGCACATCTTACGGGCCAGTATGTCGTAGGCGGGAGCAATGCCATGGTCGATTTATTGAACTGCTCCGAAGGTGATACGATGAGCACGCTGTACGTGCTGTCCCTGAAAACCATGCAGATGCCCCCTTTCCCGTGTATTTTTGAAGTTTTCGGTTATCTCTCGCAGTATGCCCTGATGATCGATTCCGGGAGATACTTCTTTAAGAAGCTGCTCTTCTTTGCGGCCGTGATCGCCTCCTTGAGGTTTGCGGGCAAAGGCTTGTACTTTGCGGTCAGCTCGGGTCCCGCCGTGAAGAGATTGATGTCAGCGCTCTCGGGCAGCTCCATCTTCTTCGAAATGCCCTCAAGCCCCGCATAGATCAAAAGCGTAAACGCAAGATAAGGGTTCGCGGTGGGATCGGGCGAGCGAAGCTCCATATAGGGGTTCTGCCTTGCGGCCGGCACCCTGATCAGCTGCGAACGGTTCTCGGACGACCAGGAAATGTACTTCGGCGCCTTGTTGCTGCCTATCCTCTGATATGAATTCTCGATCGGATTGAGGAAGAGCGTGATGTCGCATATCCTGTTCATGATGCCGGCGATCATGTGGTCGAGAAGGTTCTGTTTTTTGTTGTTGATGGAAATATTGATGTGGAAGCCGCTGCCGGGGCTGTCCGAAAGAGGTCTCGGAGAGAAATCTGCGCAAAGACCGTTCATCGCAGCGATCGAGCGGACAACCGATTTAAACGTGATCGCGTTGTCTGCCGCAGTGAGCGGATCGGAATAATGGAAATCGATCTCGTTCTGGCCGGGGCCTTCCTCATGGTGCGAAGTCTGGGGCTTCATCCCCATCTGCATAAGCGTCCTGCAGATCATGCGGCGCACGTTCTCGCCCTTGTCCGCGGGAGCCACGTCCATATAGCCCGCATTGTCATAAGGTTCAAAGGTCGGACGCCCGTCCGAATCCGTCTTGAACATGTAGAATTCAAGCTCGGAACCGAAATTGAACTCAACGCCTGCCTTCTTCGCGTCCTCGACCGCCTTCTCGAGAAGGGATCTCGAATCGCTCTCGAGCACTCTTCCGTCGGGATATTTAACGGTGCAGAACATGCGGACAACGCCGCCGTCCTCCGATCTCCAGGGAAGCGATGTAAGCGTCGACGGATCGGGATAAAGGAAAAGATCCGAGCGCACGTCTCCTCCGAAGCCCGCGATCGCGGAAGCATCTATGGCGATACCGTACTCAAAGGCTCTCTCGAGCTCAGAGGGCAGGATCGCAATGTTCTTCAGCTTGCCGAAAACATCGCAGAAAGCAAGTCTGATGAACCAGACATTCTCCTGTTTAACATACTGCAGAACTTCATCCTTTGTGTATTTCACGATATTACCTCCTCTTCACAACCCGCTATACCCACTCTTGTTCTTCCGACAGAAATCGTTTTCGCCGGACTCATTAGATTTTTTATAGCAGATACTCCCCCCGCATGTCAATGCTCCAAAAAGGCCCTAAAAGCCTTAATTTTTTTAGGATTGCATAATTTTCTTTTTTTATGAATAACTATTGACTTTTTTGCTTTAACGCTGTAAAGTACAATGCAACGGGACAATGACGTCCAAAGAGGCCGGATGCCTCTTTTTGTCATGGTCCCTTTTCGCATTTTATAAGCGAGCTGACCAATTAAACCGGAAAAATATTGAAAAAGGAGAAAGATAAAATGTTTAAGACACAGTACGTTAAGAAAGTTTACGACAAGGTAGCGGCAACCAATGCGGAGCAGCCCGAGTATCTTCAGGCGGTACGCGAAGTTCTCATGACCATCGAGCCCCTGCTCGAGGAGAATCCCAAGCTCGAGGAGCAGGGTATCCTTGAGAGGATCGTTGAGCCCGAGAGACAGATCATGTTCCGCGTTGCATGGGTTGACGATGCAGGCAAGGTTCAGGTTAACCGCGGATACAGAATTCAGTTCAACTCCGCTATCGGACCTTACAAGGGAGGTCTCCGCTTCCATCCTTCAGTAAACCTTTCCATCATAAAGTTCCTCGGCTTTGAGCAGATCTTCAAGAACAGCCTTACAGGCCTTCCCATGGGCGGCGGTAAGGGCGGTTCCGATTTCGATCCCAAGGGTAAGTCCGACGGCGAGATCATGCGTTTCTGCCAGGCATTCATGACCGAGCTCGCAAAGCACATCGGTCCCGACACCGACGTTCCCGCAGGTGACATCGGCGTAGGCGGACGTGAGGTAGGTTTCCTCTTCGGTCAGTACAAGAGACTCCGCAACGAGTTCACCGGCGTTCTTACCGGTAAGGGACTTGATTTCGGCGGATCCTTCACCAGAACAGAAGCTACAGGTTACGGCCTCTGCTATCTCACCGCTGAAATGCTCAAGTGCATGAAGGGCGAGAGCTTCCAGGGCAAGACCGTTGTTATCTCCGGTGCCGGCAATGTTGCTATCTATGCAGCACAGAAGGCTACACAGCTCGGCGGCAAGGTTGTTGCAATGTGCGACTCCAACGGCTACATCTACGATCCCAACGGCGTTAACCTCGACGTTATCAAGGACATCAAGGAGATCAAGAGACAGCGCATTAAGGAATACGCTTCACGCGTAGCAGGTTCCGAGTACCATGAGGGCTGCTCCGGCATCTGGACCATCAAGTGCGATATCGCTCTTCCCTGCGCTACCCAGAACGAGATCGACGAAGACTCCGCAAAAGCACTCGTTGCGAACGGCGTAATGGCAGTTGCAGAGGGCGCTAACATGCCTTCCACTCCCGAAGCCATCGAAGTATTCCAGAAGGCAGGCATCCTCTTCGCTCCCGCGAAGGCAGCAAACGCAGGCGGCGTTGCATGCTCAGGTCTTGAGATGAGCCAGAACTCCATGAGATATATGTGGACCTTCGAAGAGGTTGACGCGAAGCTCAACCAGATCATGGTAAACATCTTCCACAACATCTACGATGCTTCCAAGAAGTACTCGGACGGCATGGATCTTGTTGCAGGCGCGAACATCGCAGGCTTCAAGAAGGTTGCGAACGCAATGCTCGCACAGGGTATTGCTTACTGATATCAGAGATATATGACATGGGGACAGTTCTTCTGTCCCCCTTTTTTAAGGCATTCTTACAAATTTTTAGGATGTTTTATTTAAATACTTATGATAATATATGTACTCGGGGTAAAAAGCCCGTATATCAGATAAAGGAGAGTAATTCAGCATGTCTAATTGCGCAATCGTAGGAATCAACTGGGGAGACGAAGGAAAGGGCCGCATGGTGGACCTTCTGACCGAAAGCTATGATGTCGTTGTAAGATATCAGGGCGGCGGCAATGCGGGTCACACCGTTATCAACGAATTCGGCAAATTCGCGCTTCATCTTCTGCCTTCCGGCATTTTCAGACCCGGTGTCATGAATATTCTCGGCAACGGCGTCGCTCTCGACCTCGAGAACCTCTGGAACGAGATACAGACGGTCGAGGCACAGGGCGTGAGCGTAGGTCCGGACAAGCTCCGCATCAGCGACAGAGCTTCTCTCCTTCTTCCCTGGCACCGCGATCTCGACGGACTCGAGGAGGCCCGTCTCGCGGACAAGAAATTCGGTTCTACCAAGCAGGGCATCGCTCCCTTCTATTCGGATAAATACCAGAAAAAGACCATTCTCGCGGGAGAGATCTTCTATCCCGAGCATTTAAAAGCACATCTCGAGGATCTGATCGAGTGGAAGAACCTCACCCTTACAAAGGTTTACGGCGCAAATGCCGTGACTATCGATGAGATGCTCGACTGGTTCAGGGAGTACGGTGAGAAACTCAAGCCCTACATCTGCAATACCGGCGCTCTGCTCCGCGATTCGCAGAAGGCAGGCAAGAAGATCCTCTTCGAGGCTCAGCTCGGGTCTCTGCGCGACCTCGACTACGGTATCCATCCCTACACCACTTCATCAAATACGACAGCCGCTTACGCTCCGATCGGTTCGGGACTTCCGTCCGTTAAGATCGACACCGTCGTAGGCGTTGTAAAAGCATATTCGACCTGCGTCGGCGAAGGTCCCTTCACCTGCGAGTGGTTCGGCGAAGAAGCCGAGAAGCTCCGTGAGGCAGGCGGTGAGTACGGCGCAAAGACCGGACGTCCCCGCCGTGTGGGTCCGATCGATCTCGTCGCTACCAGATACGGCGTTGAGGTTCAGGGCGCTACCGACATCGCATTAACCAAGATCGACGTTCTGAGCTACATGGACAAGATCCCCGTTTGCACGCATTACACCTTAAACGGCGAGCAGACCGACGAGTTCCCGTTCCCCGTTGCCTTAGCGGACGCGAAGCCCGTTATCGAGTACGTAGACGGCTGGAAATGCGATATCTCCGGCATCAGAAAGTGGGAAGACCTGCCCGTACAGGCGCGCAATTACGTTGAAATGATCGAAAAGGCTATCGGCTGCCACATTACCTATGTTTCGGTAGGTGCCGAAAGAGACGCATACATCAGGCGATGACCGATACAGAAAGGATTTTTTGTGATGGACGATAAATACAATTCACCCTTAGCCTCACGTTACGCTTCCGACTACATGCTCAAGCTCTTCTCCTCCCAGACGAGGATCGAGACCTGGAGACGTCTCTGGGTTGCGCTCGCCCGCGCTGAACACAAGCTCGGACTCCCGATCACAGAAGAACAGGTTGCCGAGCTCGAGGCGCATATCTCGGATATTGATTTCGAGACCGCTGCTGCCCGTGAGAAAGAAGTCAGACATGACGTTATGGCGCATGTCTACACCTACGGAAAGGCCGCTCCTTCGGCCGCCGGCATCATTCATCTGGGCGCTACCAGCTGTTACGTTACGGACAATGCCGACATCGTGATCTACCGCGACGGACTGGTTTATCTGCGCGGTGAGCTCCTGAAGGTCATCCGCAATCTCAGCGAATTCGCGGATGAATACAAGGCTCTCCCGACTCTCGGCTATACGCATTACCAGCCCGCGCAGCCCGTTACGATGGGCAAGCGCGCGACACTCTGGCTGCAGGATTTCGCATCTGACCTCGAGGAACTCGATTTTGTCATCGGCTCGATGAAAATGCTCGGATGCCGCGGCACCACAGGCACCGAGGCCAGCTTCATGGAGCTGTTCGAGGGCGATACGGCCAAGATCGACGAGATGAACCGCATGATCTGCGGCGAGTTCGGTTTCGAGCGTACCTTCAGCGTATGCGGCCAGACATATCCCCGCAAATTCGACAGCAGGATACTCAATGTCCTCTCCTCTATCGCTCAAAGCTGCTACCGCATGGCAAACGATATCCGTCTGCTGCAGCATGACAGACAGCTCGAAGAGCCTTTCGAGAAAAACCAGATCGGTTCGTCCGCGATGGCATACAAGCGCAATCCCATGCGCAGCGAGCGCATCTGCTCTCTCGCGCGTTACCTGATGATCGACGCCCTGAACGCGCCGATGACCGCTTCTGTCCAGTGGATGGAGCGCACGCTCGACGATTCGGCGAACCGCCGCATCTCGATGCCCGAAGGCTTCCTGTGCGCCGACGCGATCCTGCGCCTGGCCCAGAACGTTACCTCCGGCATGGTCGTAAACACCAAGATAGTTGAGCGCACGATCCGCGAGTATCTGCCTTTCTCCGCTACCGAGAACATCCTCATGGAGGCCGTAAAGCGCGGCGGAGACCGTCAGCAGCTCCATGAGCTGATCCGTCAGGATTCGATGACCGCCACCGCCAACATGAAAAACGGCGAGCCCTGCAATCTTCCCGAGCTGCTTGCGTCTCATCCCGAGTTCGGCATGACCCGCGAGGAGATCGAGGCTGTGCTCGAGCCTTCGCTCTACATCGGCAGATGTCCCGAGCAGGTGGAAAATTATCTCAGCGAGATCAGACCTCTGCTGGCAGGCGTAAAAGAAGGCAACGGAGAGATCAATTTATAGGAGTCATATGGAAAGAGAAACTGTTATCGTAATAGATTTCGGCGGACAGTACAACCAGCTCGTGGCGCGCCGCGTCCGCGAGTGCAATGTTTACTGCGAGATCTGTTCCTACAAAACGGATCTGGAAAAGATCAAGGCGATGAACCCGAAGGGCATCATCCTCACCGGCGGCCCTTCGAGCTGCTACGAGGAGAATGCGGCCACCTGCTCACCCGAGCTGTTCAATCTGGGCATTCCCGTGCTCGGTCTGTGCTACGGCGCCCAGCTCATGAGCTATGTGCTCGGCGGCAATGTGGAGCGCGCTTCGGCACGTGAATACGGAAAGACAGAAGTGGACGTTGACTGCTCTTCCGCCCTGTTCGCGGGCGTTTCGCCGCACACCGTATGCTGGATGAGCCATTTTGACTATATCTCGAAACTGGCCCCCGGCTTCAGGAGTATCGCGCATACCGCGAACTGCCCCGTAGCGGCGGCGGAATGCGCAGAGAAAAACCTTTACGCGATCCAGTTCCACCCCGAGGTACTGCATACCGTTGAAGGTTCAAAGATGCTGTACAATTTCGTGCGCAATATCTGCGGCTGCGCAGGTGACTGGCGCATGGATTCATTTGTTGAAAATACGGTCCGCGAGATCCGCGAAAAAGTCGGCAGCGGCCGCGTGCTGCTCGCCCTCTCGGGCGGCGTGGACTCGTCCGTCGCGGCAGGTCTTCTCTCCCGCGCCATCGGCAAGCAGCTGACCTGCGTATTTGTAGATCACGGTCTTCTGCGCAAAAATGAAGGCGACGAGGTAGAGGCGGTATTCGGCAGCAAGGGCATGTTCGATCTGAATTTCATCCGCGTCAATGCCGCAGACCGTTTCTATATCAAACTCGCCGGCGTTTCCGAACCCGAACGCAAGCGTAAGATCATCGGCGAAGAGTTCATCCGCGTATTCGAAGAAGAGGCAAAGAAGATCGGCGCGGTCGATTTCCTCGCTCAGGGAACCATCTACCCCGATGTGGTCGAATCGGGTCTCGGCGGCGAATCCGCCGTTATCAAGTCGCATCACAATGTCGGAGGGCTCCCCGACTATGTTGATTTCAAGGAGATAATCGAGCCCCTTCGTCTGCTGTTCAAGGACGAGGTCCGCAAAGCCGGCTTAAAGCTCGGCATCCCGGAAAAGCTTGTTTTCCGCCAGCCTTTCCCCGGTCCCGGTCTCGGTATCCGCATCATCGGCGACATCACCGCCGAAAAGGTTAAGATCGTGCAGGACGCCGATGCGATCTTCCGTGAGGAAGTGGCAAAGGCCGCCGACGCTTACAAAGACTCCAACGGCACTGCCGCTCCCTGGATGCCCGACCAGTATTTCGCCGCACTTACCAATATGCGCAGCGTCGGCGTTATGGGTGACGAGCGCACCTACGATTACGCGATCGCGCTCCGTGCGGTCCGCACGATAGATTTCATGACCGCCGAAGCCGCAAATATCCCCTTCGACGTTCTCCAGACCGTCATGAGCAGGATCATCAACGAGGTCCGCGGAGTTAACCGCGTACTCTACGATATCAGCTCGAAACCGCCGGGAACCATCGAGCTGGAATAACAAGCCATGCAATCAGCAAACAATAAGAGTGCCGTGAATGCTTGCATTCAAAGGCACTTTTTTGTGCTGATTATACGGCGCCTACGGCGACGGTTATTGATGAGCGAAGCGAATCAATAACCGAGCATGGCTTGTTACGTGATGTTTATATACGTTGACAACGTACATCAAATGCTTTATACTTTATTAAAGTATAAAGATGTTTTTGGAGACGATGATATGGATATTGCAGCCAAAATAAAGGAATTAAGAAAGAAAACGGGATTATCGCAAAGTAAATTTTCCGCTAAATTTGGAATTCCCGTAAGAACTCTTCAGCAGTGGGAACAGGGAATAAGTGCCCCTCCGGAATATTTGGTAAGAATGATGGCGTATATTATGCAGCTTGAGGAAAACGCGCAAAAAAAGATGAAAAATCTATAAGGGGGAAACATGCAGATGGCAAATGATAAAGTTCAATTATTTGAAGACCGGCCGATAAGGACTGCATGGGTTGACGATGAGGAAGAATGGTATTTTTCGGTTGTGGATGTTGTTGGTGTTCTTGCTGAAAGCAAAGATCCCACATCATATTGGAGAAAGCTGAAGCAGAGACTTAAAGAAGAAGGAAATGAAACCGTGACAAATTGTCACGCTTTGAAAATGATTGCCCAAGATGGAAAGAAAAGGTTTACTGATGTTGCAAATACCGAGCAACTGCTTCGCTTGATCCAATCAATTCCGTCAAAAAAAGCCGAACCTTTTAAAATGTGGCTGGCTCAGGTGGGCCGTGAGCGAATAGAGGAAGTGATTGACCCGGAGCTGACAATTGAGAGGGCTCTTGAAACCTATGCTAAGAAGGGCTATTCAAGGGAGTGGATCAATCAGCGCCTGCAGGCAATTCAGGTAAGAAAAGAACTTACAGATGAGTGGGACAAATGTCCGGATAAATGTCTATATAAAATAGCGGGAGGATAATGGGTTTGGAAGATTACAGTTTACAACATAAAAAAGCCTGGGAGTTTGATGCATACGACTTTTGGGTAAGAACCGCGGGGACTCCGGAGGAAAGAGCATCAAAGGATAAAGAAAACCCCGGGAAGATGCTGAAGCAGTATGCAAACTACTTTGATTCTTTTGAAGGTATCAAAGTGGCTAACATATGCGGATCCTGCGGCAAGAAAGCGATCCCGCTGGCTCTCTTGGGCGCGGAGGTCACTGTCTTTGATATTTCCGAAGCCAATAAGAAATATGCTGTCGAAACGGCTGAAGCTGCAGGCGTGAAGATCGGATATGAAGTCTGTGACATCATGGAAATCGATATGGACAAGTATGCCGGCTTTTTTGATGTTGTCTTTATGGAGGGTGGAATCCTTCATTATTTCCACGATATAAATGCTTTTATGAATGTTATGAACGGATTGCTTAAACCCGGTGGAAAGATGATCTGCAGTGACTTCCATCCATTTACTAAGATTTCCGATATACTTGGGCTGCAGCAGCCAACCATGAGTTATTTCTCAACAGATATCTTTGAAGGTGAGATGGCGCACGCAAGATTTTACGATGAGGAGATCCGTAAGCAGATCCCTAAATGCCATTACAGGAAGTACACAATCAGCGAGATCATCAATGCTATCATCGGGAGCGGATTTACTTTGGAGCGTTTTGATGAACATCCTTCATGGGAAAATGAAAAACTCCCGGGTGAGTTTACGGCGATAGCAAGAAAGAACTGAGGAGGCGTATGGCATCAAGTATTATACATTTAGCAATCACAAATGAATTGATAAAGCGATTATCCTTTACTGATGCGAACAGACTTAGGTTCGGGGCTGTAGTGGTTGACGCCGGAGTTGGTGGAAACATGTATGGGAACGCTCATATGAAAGTAAATGTTCAGGACGGGAAAAAGAAAACCTACGATTTTGACAGATACAGGGAAATGTTCGGAGAGCGGATGATTAAGGATGATCTTTATTTAGGATACTATTTGCACCTTGTGCAGGACGCTCTGTACAGGAACTTTGTATATGACAGATATCATTGGAATCCGATGCTTCCCGGAAATGTGGAGCGATTACATAAAGACTATGAGATAATAAACCAATATGTTATCAATAAGTATGGATTGGTGAATGATCTTATAGTACCTGACAGATTTGAGGACGAGGCTTTGAATCAGATCAGCGCTTTTGACACAAAGGGGCTTATGCAGGATATGAATTCGTATTTTCTGCCCGTGGATGAAGAACCCATTTTCTTTTTCACTAAAGAAATGTCCGATGAATTCATAGAGGAAGCTATGGAATTTTGTGTGGATGAGGTTAAGAAAATCCGAAATGGAGAGCGGGGCATTGATATGCTTGCATACGCTTGGAACCGAGCAGGCGTATAGAAGAAAAGGTGATGTAGGAAGGAGTGATTTAGTATGAAGAGAACATATCGTGTACGGAGGGTCCACGAAATTTGACCCTCCAATACAATATCGGAGGATTAAAAAATGGTCAACTTAATTGAATTAAGTGAAGAGAACTGGATGGACTTTGCCAGACTATCCGTTGATGAAAATCAAAAACGATATCTGACAAGCAATATTGGCATCTTGGCAAGAGGATATGTTTACCGTAATTCCCGCGCAAATGTAATTGGAATTGTAGCAGATGGAATCCCTGTGGGGCTTGCTATGGTAAGGGATATGGATGATGAACCTGCATGCTATGAATTGCAGCAGTTTATGATCGATAGGAATTTTCAGGGCAAAGGATACGGATTTGAAGCGCTGAAACTCATTCTTGCCAGGCTTAAAGATGAGCAGAAATATGACTGTGTGGAAGTTTGCGTTAAAATGGAAGATGCGCAAGCAATACATGTCTATGAGAAGGCCGGATTCGTTGATACCGGTTATATTGATGACGATGTTCCCGACAGCTATAATTTAGTTTATCGCTTTGAAGGTGATGATAAGCTTGAGGAAGCGGGCATAAGAATAATTAACGTAGAGGAACCAACGGAGAAGCAGTTGATTTCGAGAACAATACTTGAAGCGCTTCCTGATTGGTTTGGAATTCCTGAATCCAGAGAAAAGTACATAAAAGAAAGTGCAGATCAACCATTTTTTGCGGCGTATGATTCGGATAAACCGATAGGTTTTCTATGCCTTAAAGAAACAGGTAAGGAAACCGTTGAGCTTTGTGTTATGGGAGTGCTGAAGGATTACCATAGAAAAGGAGTTGGAAGAAAACTTTTTGAACGGGCCAAAGAAGAGGCGAAGCAAGCAGGATACTCCTTTATGCAGGTTAAGACGGTTCAGATGGGACGATACGAAGATTATGATGCGACCAATCATTTTTATTTGTCCCTCGGGTTTAAAGAGTTTGAGGTATTTCCAACTTTGTGGGATGAATGGAATCCGTGTCAGATATATGTAATGACTCTTTGATAACACCCCCGCCATAACAATTTGATAACATTAGCTGATGCAGTCCACGTGATATGTACAGCTTTATTTCACATATTGTTTTTTCCGGAAGCAGAGAATAGAAGACGGCAGCATAATAAACAGATCATTGACTGCTTATCTTTGCAGGATAAGCGTTTTTTTTACAAGGGAGGAGAACATATGGATCTGATAGTTTTAACAGGAAGCGGAGCAGTCGGAAAGATGACTGTGGGACAGGAACTCATGAAAATAACCGATTTCAGGCTTTTCCATAACCACATGATGATAGAGCCTGTGATAGAGATCTTTGGATATTTCAACGGGGCAGCGGTTGCAAAACTTCGAGAGGTTATATTTGAGGAGTTTATGAAGACCGAGTACCAAGGGATGATCTTTACCTACATGTGGGCTTTTGATCAGCAATCCGACTGGGATTATATAAAGAGCGTGACAGACAGGTTTGAAGCTACGGGGGGAACGGTTTACTATGTCGAGCTGGTTGCGGACAGGGCTGTGAGGCTTGAGAGAAACAAGACGGAAAACAGGCTTAAGAACAAGGCTTCCAAGCGGGATCTGGCTATATCCGAAGCACGGATGATCAGAGAGGAAACAAAGTACAGGATCGTAAGCAAGGATGGGGAGATCACATTCAAGAATTATGTGAAGATAGATAACACCAATCTGGAGCCTGACACGGTTGCAAGAATGATAAAAGAGAAATTCAGGCTTCCCGGCCCCGGGACAAATGAGCTCATGACCAAGGTTAAACTCGAGGAAGTGAGGGCGGATGAGATCGAGGCACTTTATAAATTGCAAGTCGCAAGTTTTATGCCTTTGTACGAAAAGTATCATGACGAGGGCTCGCCTGCCATAGAGTCCGTCGAGCGGGTTAGGGCAAGAGCCGAAGCGCCGGATCGGAAATACTATTTTATAGTTAAGGACGGTGCGAGAGTCGGAGCGGTAAACATAGGGCACAAGACAGATGATGACGGTGAAGAGGTGTGCCGTATCGCACCCATATTCATAACTCCCGAGTTTCAAAACCGAGGCATAGGTTATGTGGCTATCCAAAAGGCATTTGCTCTATACCCTCAGGCAAAAAAGTGGAAGCTGGACACGATCCTGCAGGAAAAAGGAAACTGCCATTTGTATGAGAAGTGTGGTTTTGTTCGTGTGGGGGAGGGGAAGGTTATAAACGAAAATATGACGATCATAGATTATGAACAAGTCTTTTGAAAGAAGTGCAAAAGTATGCGGAAGGTAGATTGATCTATATACCTAAGAATGAAAAAACAAAAGGCTGGGGAGAAGCATCCGGATATCGGGAAAAACTGAATAAAAGAAATGCAATCATCTGCAGCAGATATGCCGCGGGTTCCGGAATCATGGAGTTGGCAGAAGAATTCTACCTATCTCCCGAATCGATCAAAAAGATCGTATACGGTAGGAAGATAAATCTCCCCAAGTATTCCCCAAGCGTTTACTCCGCAAAGCTGTTTTCGGATGCAGGCGTAGGTGAAGAATGGGTAAAGATACCCCTTAGCCCTATAGAAAATTATAGCCTGAAAAGCGATATAGCGCAAAAAAATAGTAATAAACGGTTGTTTTCTTCGGCCGAAAAGGTTACTATATCACTATAAAGTGTTACAGTCCGAAAAAAAAGGCAATATAATATGGATTAAAAGAGAGGGGAGTTATGAAACACAAACGATTAAACAGAGACGGATGGGGGTTCCAATACTACCCATACTATCAGATGAGAATAGATGACGAGTCGTTCCATGGAATGGCTTGTTTGATCAAACTAACCGATGGTGATAACAATTATTGGGAGACTCCAAAGGCAGGCAGAATTCAGGTGACCGGCGAAGGCATGAGCTGGCTTGAACTTTTGCCGGATGATGCCGCAAGATTAATCACGATCATGTATTTCCCCGAGGGTGTGCATGACGATGCCAGGCATAATTATCCGATTCCTAAAAATATCAGATTTCAGCCGTCAATTTATTATGTGGATATCATCGAAGGCATTGAGTATGACGAGTATGGTATAGCTACATATATTGATAGATATCTTGATGTTATATTCACTCCGGAAGGGGATATCAAGATTGATGACCGAGACGAACTTGATGCAGCATACGCTTCGGGTGAGCTTTCTAAAGAACAGTATGACTCAGCTTTGCTGGAATGTGAAAGAATTTTAAAGGATTATTGTGAAGACATTTCAAAGACAGGTGAGTGGTGCGCGAAGATCAGAGAAATTGTTGAAGAAAGAATCAAAGCAGGGGAATTGATCAAGCCCTGTAGGGAAGTGCTGGAACTTCAAAACAGCAAAAGATGATCAAAGGCATAAATATATTGGTAACATTATGGAGGAGTAGTATGTTTGGGAAGAAACTTGTAATACAGCATTGCTCTTTTAGTCTTAGTGTCCTTTGGATGCAGTTGTACAAAGTGGATAGTCAGAGAACCTCGTGGAGTAAGAGAAGTGCCGAACACACAGGAGATTGCCGATGAAAACTTTGAGAAAATAATGGCGGCGATCAAAGACAAAGATGCTGAAGCATTAAAAAATCTTTTTTCAAAGAAGGTACAGGAAGAATCAGACCTGTTGGATGAAGGAATAGATTATATTTTTTCAACCTTCCCGAATGGTATAAGTTCTTATGAGAATGTGGTCGGAGATTATTATAAATAAAGTGTTCGAGGCAAGGGTAAGATGGTTTTGATAAATAAACTGTACTGGCTTTATGCGGATGGGATCAAGTATAGATTTCATGTGGAATCCTGCACCAGAAACGATCTTGAACCTGAAGAAGAAGGTGTAAAAGGAATACTCCTAATACGGGAGGATAATGAAGATGATCTTAAGTTTGGTTTTCGTGAAATCTACGTGCCTGATTCTTTTCTTGAGGAGAACTATCCTGATAAGTATGAGAAATACAGGGGTGAGGTTGATAAATAAACGGATGTTATGTGAATGTTAAAGTATTATGTCAGAAAGGCAAAGGCGTCGATCAAAGACTCCTTTGCCTGTTTTTGTTCTTGGAGGGCCTTACGAAAACGAAAACGGAAATAACAAACTGCTAAAAAGAGATGATAAAATTACCTAAGTGCGGTATAATTTTATCATACTATGATACGGGATTTCGGAAGAAGAGCAAAAGATAGTATATGCAGAAAAAAGAAGAAACAGAGGATAGAGGATGAATATTTACGTAGATTTTGATGATTGCCTTTGTGAGACGGCACTCAACTTTTCGAAGCTTGTGGGTGAAATGTTCGGAAAAGAAGTGCCCTATGAAAAGATAGGATACTTTGATCTCCAAAAGTCGTTTTCTTTGACAAAAGAGCAGTATGATGAGATGATGATCGAAGGGCACAGGCCCGAGGTGCTTCTCAGTTACAAGGAAACTCCCGGGGCATCTGAGACGATCAATAAATGGATAGATAACGGATGGAACGTGTCGATCATTACCGGACGCCCTTACAGTGCCTACGAGCCTTCGAGGCTGTGGCTCGATCAACACGGACTCGAGCGTGTCAGGATGTATTGTTTGAACAAATACGGAAGAGACAGCTTTATAAAGAACAGCGCTTTCAGCCTTGAGATAGAAGATTATAAGAAGATGAAATTTGATTATGCTGTGGAGGATTCGCCGTCGGCATTTCGGTTCTTTGAGCATATGCCTGAACTAAAGGTGATGGTCTTTGACAGGCCGTGGAATCGGAAGCATGAGCTTCCGAACGAGAATTATTTACGATGCGCTGACTGGAAGATGATCGAGGAAATGGTCAAATAAAAGGAGAAGAGTATGGATGGAGCAAAGATCGGGTTTATTATCTGGGCATTGATCGGTGGCTTTATGGTGGCCCTGGGGATCAGAGCCATGTTTATGAAAAAGGCTGCGGGCTTTTGGGCCAATGCCAGACCACCCAAAATAAAGGACGGAGCCTTAAAGGCATATAACTGCGCTACGGGTTCGCTTTTCATAGCCTATGGGGTTATATTTGTATTATTGGGATTACCGATGGTGATCGGAGAGAGCGTCCTTCTTATGATGCTTTCTATTGTAGGAGTAATGATCGAGACCATAGCGGTAATGGTGATCTACAGCCTGGTGATTTCCAAAAAGTACACCGATCAGGGGAATAACGGGCAATGAATAATATATTGATCGTTGAAGACGAGGAAAATCTTAACAGAGGGATAAAGCTGAAGCTGGAAAAAGAGGGCTATCGGGTTTTTTCCGCTTTTACAGTAAATGAAGCCAGGACTGTTATGGATAAGGAAGATGTGGATCTGGTGATAAGTGATATCACGCTTCCTGACGGGGACGGACTCAGGTTCGGAGAATATGTGAGAAAAAGCAGCGATGCCATTCTTATCTATCTTACCGCTTTGGATCAGGAGATTGATATCGTCAACGGATATGATACCGGAGCGGATGATTATATCACAAAGCCTTTTTCAGTTAATGTGCTGACCTCAAAGGTGAATGCCTTTATACGAAGGCGCGGAGGCCAAAGCGCCGAGATTTTGGTTTCCGGCGACATTGAAGTGTCTCTTAAGGACAGACAGGTAAGGGAAGCAGGAGAGCCTGTTGCCCTCAGCAGAACAGAGCTTCTGCTTTTGATGCTTTTTCTGGAAAATCCCGGGAGAGTCCTTTCAAAGGAAAACATACTTGACAGTATATGGGGCCTGGACGGACAGTTTGTGGATGATAACACGGTTACAGTAAATATCAGCAGATTAAAGGGAAAGCTCAAAACTAATCATATAGACAATGTCAGAGGATTGGGGTACATATGGACAGGAAAAGTAAGCAAAAGATAGGGATCTTCATATGCTGCCTTGTGCTTACGGCAGTGGTCGTGAATCTTGTATCGGTGAAAAAACAAAGATCGGACGAAAGGCTTTTCAGAGACCAATGCGAGGAACTTATCACCCTTTATCCCGAAAACAAAGCTTATTATGAAGAAAACTACTCTTATTATATTGGGAGATCTGCTCAGAGTAACCTGAAAACCTCAATAACGATCACAACGAGCCTGATGCTGTTCGGAGGGATCGTCCTGTCGATATATGCCTTTGATCTTAAATACCGGAGGAAAAAAGAGGAGGAGAAAAGGGCCGATCTGCTTGAATTGATCCGAAACCTAAGAAAAGGAAGGCGGATTTCGGGACAGGATGAAAAGTATAAAAGTGTTGAGGAAATATATGCAGAGATCTGCGATCTGGAAAAGGATACAGAGGATCTAAAAAAACGACTTTCCGAAGAGGAAAACAGCACGAAAGCCCTTATTACCAACATTTCGCATCAATTAAAGACGCCCATTGCCGCCATAAAAATGAGTCACGATCTGGCAAATGAAGAGGGACTGTCGGAGGATGAGAGAAGGACCTTTATTGAGAGCGAAAGCAGGGAGATCGCGCAGATGGAAGTGCTTCTGGATGAACTGGTGAAGCTTTCCAGACTGGAAAGCAGCATGATCACTCTTGATCCGGTCAGCACCGGTATCAAAAACACCGTGAGTGAGGCGGTGAGTAAGGTGTTTTTGAGCGCGGCTTCAAGGCATATTGAGATCATGGCTGAGGCTGATGAGGACTTCATCATCCTTCACGATCCCAAGTGGACGGCAGAAGCGCTGGCAAACGTTCTGGACAACGGGATCAAGTATTCACCGGAAAATGAAAAGCTGTTGATCAGGATAACCAAGCTTCCTCAAAACGTATCGATCGAGGTGGAGGATAACGGAATCGGAATTCCGGAGCGGGAATTAAATTCCATTTTTAAAAGGTTCTACCGAGGCAGTAATGCTAAGAATATCTCAAAAGACGGCGCAGGAGTGGGCCTGTACCTTGCACGGGAGATCATTGAGAGGCAGGGCGGCTGCATGATCGCCAAAAGAAAAACAGAGGGCGGGAGCATATTTCAGATGCTTTTACCCGGTTAATTTCAACCCTTACAAAAATGTAATCGTTTTTGTAAGGGTTTTGTAATTCTTGTGCTTTATGATGAAGACAATGAATTTATAAGGAGAAAAAAATGAGCACAATAGTTGAAGTTAAAGATCTGGTCAAGTATTACGGAAAAGGGGATAACCTGGTAAAGGCTGTGGATCATACGGATTTTAAGGCGGAACGTGGGACTTTTACCGCCGTGGTGGGGCGTTCCGGCTCCGGGAAATCCACTCTCCTGCAGCTTATGGGCGGACTGGACAGGCCCGATTCCGGCAAAGTGATCATCGACGGAACAAGCATATATGATCTCAACAGTAATGATCTTGCTGTATTCAGAAGAAGAAAGATCGGCTTTATTTTTCAGGATTACAACCTCATCCCCTCACTCAATGTCTGGGAAAATCTGGTCCTGCCCCTTGGACTTGACGGACGAAAGGCAAATGAAGAAGAGATAGAAAAGATACTGGAAGAGATCGGGCTTTCCGACAGGAGAAATGCTATGCCCGACACTCTGTCCGGAGGGCAAAAGCAAAGAGTGGCTATAGGACGAGCTCTGGCAAGCAATCCTTCCGTGATCCTTGCGGATGAGCCCACGGGAAACCTGGATTCAAGAACCGAATTGGAGGTGCTGGCGGTCCTTAGAAGATGTGTTGCCGACTTTAACAGCACAATAGTGATGATCACTCATAACGAGGCTATAGCGCAGATGGCTGATGTTGTCACGGTCATTGAAGACGGTAAGGTGGTGAGATGATATGCATATGTTGCGTCGGATAATTCTTGCAAATGTTAGATATCATAAGAGAAAAAACATATTGACGGGACTGGCGATGATCCTGACCACCATGCTGCTTTTCCTGGTGCCTTCCGTCGGTTTGGATCTGATCGATGAGCAAAAAGCGGCGGTGAACATGGTATATCCGAGATGGTTCGGCATGTTTTCCGATGTAACGAAGGAAACGGCTAATAAGCTTGAAGCCCATCATATGACCGAGAAATGTGGTCTTATGGCGGAAGTGGCGACCCTTAAGACAGATGATGCGGATTACAGTTTCGTCTATGTCGATCAGGGCAGTTTTGAGCTTTACAATATGAAGCTGATCTCCGGTAAGCTCCCGGAAGCAGAGGATGAGATCATGGTCACGGCAAAAATGCTTAAGGACATGGGATCTGAAGCTAAAGTGGGAGACAGCATAGAGTTCGGAAAACAGGAAGGAACCAAAAAGATTCCCTTGCGATTCACTGTCAGTGGTATATACATACCATGTACCGAAAGTGTCGAGAAAGCATATGCCTGCCTGGTGAGCAGGGCTTTTTTGGAAAAGGTACAGGGGACGAAGGAGCCTAAGTACAATTTTATTTTCGGGATGAACCTTGAACTGGGGAGCGGAGAAGATAGTACCGATAGGATCAAGCAAAATATAGGGCTGCTGGCTGACACTTTTGGCATAAAAGAAAAATATGTTACGGTAAATGATAGCTACATTTGGGCGAATTACGAGGATCCCACGATAAAGATGACCATAGTGGTCGTAATGATCGTCATTGTCCTGATCGGAGCGATCACACTGTACGGGATCTACTACATTTCTGTAGGGGAGAGGATCAGGGAGATCGGAAAGCTGAAGGCTGTTGGGGCCACCACGGGGCAGCTTAAGCGGGTGATCCTGGGTGAGGGTATGCTCACGGCAGCGGCAGCGATACCTGCGGGACTGCTGATCGGAACTCTTCTGGTCCGGGTGGTATTGGAACTGATAATGAAGGTGGGATTAAAGAACGGCGTGTTGGATAATGCCATAAGGGCGGTTTTTTCGGAAGGGAAGGTCATGCTGTACCGGCCGGAGCTCTACTTTATCACCGTTGTTGCGGCGTTGCTTACGGTTTTACTAAGCCTTCTTCGCCCGATGAAGACAGTAGCCGGGATATCCGAGGTGGAAGCCATGCGGTACAGTGAGAGCACATCCAAAAAGGCAAATAAAAAGGGCTACAGGGATCTTTCGGTGTTCAAGCTCACACTTGTGCATCTCAAGGAAAACAAAAGGAAGAACCTTATCACCATATTCTCGATGGGGTTGACCGCACTCCTTTTTATGGTGGTAGCTTCCGTGTTTTCGTCCTCGGACCCTGTGGATGCCGCCAATGAGGGCTTTATGGGAGAATACGAGGTGCTGGCCGTGATCGCCCACAACGACGAGCGTAGACCCGAGCGTGAATGGCGGTTGGTGCAAAAGAACAATCCCTTAAATGAAGAACTTAAAAAAGAACTGTTGAGTATCCCGGGGATCAGAAGAGTCGAAGAGGTGCACGGGCAGTTTGCAAAATGTGAGAGGTTTGAAGGAGAAATGCTCGGGATTTCGGGAGTTAACGAGGAATATGCGGATATGCTGATAAATGGCATAACAGAAGGGCATGTGACCTATGAAGATCTTAAGTCCGGAGACAAGGTGATAGCCGAAAAGAATATGCTCGTATGGTATCCGGAATTGAGTCTGGGAGATGTTTTGGAGGTCGAGATCGATAACGGTGATGAGATCATCACTAAGAAAATCGAGATCGCAGCCATAGGCGATTATTCTCTGGGTTTTTCCCATAATAAATATCTTTACATGGCGGAGGAGGCGGTCGACAGACTCAGTAATTATTCAACTGTTACCGACCTCAATATATATGCCGATGAAAAATACGATCCGGAAACGGAAAGGGCCATCAAGGCACTTTGCAAGGAAGAAGCGGGGCTCAGATCCTATGCCTGGAAGGATGAGTACGAACAGTGGAAAACCGGGATCTCGGTGGTAAGAACGGGATGCTATGCCTTTTTGGCAATTCTCGGGGCAATCTGCATCATGAACATAATCAATACCATGGTGAGCTCCGTGAACAGCAGAAGAAAGGAATTCGGGATCTATCAGGCAGTGGGAATGTCCGACAGGCAGTTGTTTTTGATGATGTTTACGGAAAGCCTGTTTTACACCCTCGGTATAGTTATCATAGCTGTAGGCGCAGGAAGTTTCATAGGTTTCCGGGTGTATTTGCTGGCCAAGGACGCAGGCGTCTTTAACCTTCACAGATTCATTTTCCCTAAGGAGGAGATGCTGCTTATGATCGTGGCTTTGGTCCTTTTGCAGTTTATCATCACGGTTGTCCTAAACGGATCCTTAAGAAAAGAGTCCGTGATCGACAGAGTGAGATTCAATGGCTAGTACATCAGCGTAGCCCGCTACGCATACGTTTTTGAAACTGCACTCTCAGGCAAGCATTCTTCGCATCAGTCCACATCTTCAAAGACCTAACGATGTGAAACGAACGCTCACGCACTCACTACCCGGTGGCAGTTATAACAGCGGGCATTATAGCATATCAATTCTCAACACTGAAGAAAAATTATTTCATTTTGCCGCATTATAGTGTAAACTGTTTATACATATCTTTATAAAGAAATTGGAGGGACTTTTATAATGAATGACAGAAGACCGGACGATATGGTGCGGATCACAACCCCTGAACTGGCAGATGCTTTTATAGAGGAGCAGGTAAAGCTGGTAAAGGAACAGGTAGGAAACAAGAAGGTACTTCTCGCTTTATCCGGAGGAGTGGATTCATCGGTTGTTGCAGCTCTTTTGATAAAGGCTGTAGGTCAACAGCTGGTATGCGTTCATGTTAATCATGGGCTTTTACGTAAGGGGGAGCCTGAACAGGTTATCGAAGTATTCCGAAATCAGATGAAAGCTAACCTTATATACGTGGATGCCACAGACCGCTTCCTGGACAAGCTTGCCGGAGTTTCGGATCCTGAAACCAAGAGAAAGATAATCGGCGGAGAATTCATCGAAGTGTTTGCGGAAGAGGCAAGAAAGCTGGACGGTGTGGAATTCCTGGCACAGGGAACCATATGGCCCGATATTCTGGAAAGCGAAAAAGGCATCAAGGCTCATCACAATGCCGGCGGTCTTCCGGAGGATATGAAATTTGAACTTGTAGAGCCTGTAAAGATCCTTTTTAAGGACGAGGTCCGTATAGTAGGAAAGCAGTTGGGCCTTCCTGACAATATGGTATATCGTCAGCCTTTCCCCGGCCCCGGCCTTGGAGTAAGATGCCCCGGAGCCATCACAAGGGATCGTCTGGAAGCCGTCCGTGAATCCGATGCTATCCTTCGTGAAGAATTTGCAAAGAACGGCTTGGCAGGCAAAGTTTGGCAGTATTTTACCGTCGTTCCGGATTTTAAGTCCACCGGCATAAAGGATGGCAAGAGAGCCTTCGAATGGTCCGTTATCATACGTGCTGTAAATACTCAGGACGCCATGAGCGCCACAGTTGAAAATATCCCCTTTGACCTCATGTGCCACCTTGTGGACCGTATCACTCATGAAGTTCCCGGCGTAAACCGCGTTCTTTATGACTTCACTCCCAAGCCTACAGGAACAATAGAATTCGAGTGACCTGAGTGACGACAAATTGTTGTTTTTTCTAAGGAATAAATTCTATTATTTCGATGCCCACCGCCTTAAAAATGGCGGGGGCATCGGAAATTTCAAATTTCAAAATCCCGATGCCCTGAATAGCATATTCCCCTGGCCTATGGCATCGGAAATTCCGAAAATCAAAATCCCGATGCCCTGAATGGCATATTCCCCTGGCCTATGGCATCGGAAAATCCAAAAATCAAAATCCCGATGCCCTAAAGGCTTGATTTCAAGAAGATATGGCATCGAAAAATCCAAAAATCAAAATCCCGATGCCCTAAAGGCTTGATTTTCAGAAGATATGGCATCGGAAATTTCAAAATTAAAAATCCCGATGCCCTGAAGGCCTGATATCAAGGGCATATGGCATCGAAAACTCCAGAATTCAAAGTCTCGATGCTCTGAGCCCTGTGAACTGAGGAAGAAGAGCATCGGGATTCTATAATTTCAATTAAAGGAAGGCAATTACCATGAAAAACACAAAGGAAGCACAATTGTTACAGACGACAAAAAAGGAAAAATGAGCTGCTTCCTCTTTGCTGTTTTTGATGGTATTTATTTGGTGTATTTAGATGATATAATGGAATAGCAATGAAGAAACGGCTGGTGCTCAGATAAATAGCATTGTTGGATATGGAGGATTATAAATGAAGAAACATGGCATCATTTTATTGCTATTATTATTTTCGCTTGTTGGTTGCTCTGCAAGCATAAACTGGAAGAGTTTATTAGAAAAGAATTGGAAGAAATAGATGGCGACAAATAAATAACTCCCGACGTAAGAACATCTACATAGGACCAATTAAGTGTAAGGATGGGGACAGTATCAAGTATGAACTCAAAATACCACAAAGAATACGGCCTTTTTTCAAATCTAAAATATGTCACGAAAAGCATGCTTAAGGCTGATACGGGGCTTAAGCTGGTTATTGTTCTGAGCGTAGTTTCCGCAGTAGTCACCAAGTATCTTTGGACATTTATTTCCAAATTCGTAATGGATGCTGTTACACGTGAGGATGAGATTGACAGGTTGCTTGTCATCATAGGCGTTCTTGTCGTGATCCAGTTCATTTTCACTATGGCTGGAACATATACCGAGAATAATTGGTACAGATATATAAACGCCCGTTTTCAGGAGATAATCAATAAAAACAGGAAGTTCATGGCACAGAGATATCAAAATCTCGAAGATAAAGAAGTGCTTGACTGTTTCCAAAAGGCCACAAATGCAACAAACAGTAATAATACCGGCGTTGAAGGGCTGATGCATCTTGTGGAAAATACGCTTGTGTCATTGGCTGTTGTGATAGCCGGTCTTGTCATAATGGGAACTTTGAGTGTTCCGGTGGTTGCGGGGATGCTGCTTCTTGCTTTCTTTAATTTTTTGGCTAAAAATCACACGAACAAGATATGTAAGCAAAAAATATGGGATCCTCTCGCTTCTTGGGGGCGTAAGGATTGGTATATGATGTCCACATTCACGGACTTTGCATCAGCAAAAGACATTCGTATATATTCCCTTAAGGATCACCTAATGGAGAAATATAAAAGACTGGGCCGAGAAAAGCTTGAGGCACAGAAAGAAAATGAGTTCCGTTGGTGGCTCTGCAGTCTTCTGGGCAATGTTCTGTGGCTTCTGGCTCAGATCGGACTATATGCATGGCTCATCTACAGCGTGATAAACAAGGATCTTACCGTGGGAAACTTCACACTTTATCTTGGGTCTGCTGCGACATTTTTCAGCTATTCGCTCATTCTTTTTGACCGGGTGAATGAACTGCTGGCAAGAAGCCGTGAAGTCGATGATTTCAGAAGTTTTATGGATATTGACACAGAGATCGTTGAAGGAAAAGATGCTATCCCGTCGTTTTCATCATATGAATTTACCTTTGAAGACGTGTGGTTTAAGTATCCGGGAGCTGAAAAATATGCAATCGAAGGTTTGAACCTGACCGTAAAAGCGGGCGGAAAACTTGCGGTGGTCGGACTTAATGGTGCAGGAAAGACAACATTTATCAAACTTCTTCTCAGGTTGTATGAACCCACAAAAGGAAGAATACTGCTGAATGGAACGGACATTTCGACATTTGACCGCACTGCTTACTATCGGCTGTTTTCTACTGTTTTTCAAGAAGTTTGTCTGTTTGCGTTTCCTTTGTCTATGAATGTATCCATGCGAATCCGGACAGAGACCGACAAAGAGCGCGCGATGAAGTGCCTTGAGAGAGCAGGAATGAGGGATAGTGTAAAGAAACTTGCAAATGGCATCGATACTGAAGTTCTTAAGATAATAGATGATAACGGAGTTGATTTTTCGGGAGGGGAACGCCAAAAGATCGCACTGGCGCGAGCTCTGTATAAAGATGCTCCCGTTATCGTGCTTGACGAGCCTACGGCTGCACTTGACGCTTTGGCGGAGGCAAAGCTGTATAAAGACTTTGACGGTCTTGTGTCCGGAAAAACAGCGATCTATATCAGCCACCGCCTGAGCTCTACGCAGTTTTGTGATAATGTTGCCATGTTCAAAGACGGAAAACTGTCAGAATACGGTACGCACGAAAGCCTCTTGAAGGCAGGAGGCGATTACAGCAAAATGTATACAGTACAGGCGCAGTACTATGTTGAAGAAAGCGAGGCGGTATCTTGATGCTTGAAGAAAAGAATGATAAGAAGACCGCTTCGTTCAAAATGACCGCGGCATCTCTCAAATATGTTCTAAAAACCGCATGGGCCGAGAAAAAGTGCATTTTCCTGTTCTATCTGATCAAGTTCTTTGGGACTGCATTATCGGAACTTAAGGTACTGCTTTTGCCAAAACTACTGATCGATGAGATCGTTGCAATAAGAAACGGGGTACCGGCAGATAGCCGCTTAAAAGCGATGATCATCTATGTTGCGTTGACCATTGCAGCGGAATTTGTATCAAGACTTCTTGTAAATACTGCAGATTCATGTTTAAAATGGTGTAATACGTTTTTTGAACGCATACTTGTTTACAGACTCTGTGATAAAGCAATGTCGATGGATTATCAATACACAGAAGATCCAAAGGCACTTGATCAGCAGAACAAAGCCAAGGAAGGCATTTCATGGTATTCCGGAGGTGTCACGGGTATATTGGGATGCTTTTACGATATAATCTACAATACAGTGCTTTTCTGTACTGTTATAACGATAATTGCGCTTTACTGTCCGTTATTGATATTGGTTCAGGTCATCGCAATGGGGCTGGTTTTTTTGTATAATGTGAAAAATCAGAAGATCGGACTCCGGTCCTTTATGAAGCATGCCAAATCAAACCGCCTGTTCCATTACTTTTTTATGGAGATCCCGACATACAAGCATGGTCAGGATACGAGACTTTACGACAGTGCAGACATGTTCGCGGAAAGAGGACGTGAATTCGCAAAAGAACAGATTGATATCTGGCGCGACCAGCTCATGCAGGAACGCAGGAACAATTACAAGTCAAATCTTGTAAATGCTTTGCGCGATGGGGCAACATACCTTTATCTTGGGATAATAGCCATAAAGCATATCATCACTCTCGGTGATTTCTCAATGTGCATTTCTGCAGCAGGTAAGCTTTATCAGAGTCTCATGGGGATCAGCGGGAACATTCAGAAACTGGCGCAACGGTGCGGATACGCATATCAGTTCCTTGTATATGAAGACTATCCTGATGCACTTAAAAAGGGGACAAAGCCTGTATCGGGTAAAGAGCATGTCATAGAATTTGAGCATGTCTCTTTCAAGTATCCTCGAAGCGAGGAATACGTACTGAAGGATGTAAATGTACGTATTACACCCGGAGAACATTTGTCGATCGTTGGCCTTAACGGAGCAGGAAAGACCACGTTTATTAAGTTGCTTTGCAGGCTATATGATGTGACAGAGGGAAGAATACTTATTGACGGCGTTGATATAAGGGATTATTCTGAAGAAGAATACCGAAAGCTTTTCGGAGTGGTTTTTCAGGATTTCAAACTGTTCGCTTTCTCGCTTAAAGACAATATCGAAATGGGTGATATAACAAGACCGCATGATGATGCTTATCTTGAAAAAGTTCTGCAGTTGTCCGGTATGTATGATGATGCTATGAAACTGCAGGACGGGGTTGATACAACACTCTTCAAAGGCTTTGATGCGAACGGTACTGAGCTGTCGGGTGGACAACAGCAAAAGACAGCGATAAGCAGGGCGCTCTACAAGGATGCGCCGATAGTAATACTGGATGAACCCACGGCCGCGCTTGATCCTCTTGCAGAATATGAGATATATAAAAAGTTTGATACGCTCGTTGGCGGAAAGTCTGCAATTTATATATCGCACAGATTGTCAAGCTGCCGTTTCTGCGACCACATTGCAGTCTTTGCGGATAAAACCGTAAAAGAATATGGCACACATGACGAACTTGTAAGCCTGAAAGACGGTATCTATGCGGAGATGTTTGCGGCACAGGCTCAATACTATGTAAACGCAGGCACTTGAGGAATATATCTGATCTTTTATGGTAATGATGCACGGGAGATTGATAACACTCCCGTGATAACAATTGATAACATTAGCTGATACAGACCATGTGATATGGACAGCTGGAACCAAATGAAATTAAATCGTAACAGAGAACCTTAACAAAAATGTTTAAGATGCACATTAAGTTAGGGAATTTGAGTGAGACCGGGTGGTTTGCAGGTAGGAATTCAATAACAGTAAATAAAGGCTTTCGATAGCGTTGATAGTTCGCTTTCGGAAGCCTTTTTTGCGTCTGGAAGATAACAATTTGATAACAGGAAATGAAATGACGGGTACATCATGGGTACGGGAAGATTCGCTTTAATGCGCAAAATAAAGCACTGGCTGGTATCAGGAGAAAAAAAGGCTTGAGAATGAATGTGGGGCATAGTAGAATAGAGTCGTTGGTATGAACCGGATATATCGCAAGGGAGATGCGATGAAAGCAGTTCACGCAGAAGGGGGTGTATTGATGGATGTTATGAGGAAAAAAGATGGAAAAGGGTTTCATCCAATGTATATTTGGGCGATTGTTTACGTGATATTGACATACATATATCCTGTGATGATATATTGCGCCATGACTACAGAAGGTGAGAGCACGACTTCTCAAGCGGCCTATGAGGTGGCTGAAGAGGCAAATAAAAGTGCTCCGGGAATGGATCCGATGTGGTTTTGCCTGATACCGGTGGGGCTGCTTCTGATCAACATGATCGTAGCTATTTGTTCGAAGCGCGTACATAGGCGCGTATTACTGAATAGTGCGCAGATAATGAAGTATCTTCTGATTCCGTTTTACATAGCGGGAGGCTTGCTCTGCGTCGCCTTTTTCCTGATGATTTTTTCGCCGGTGGTTATCATGCTGTTTGTTTCGACTGCCTTGATAAGTTTGTTCTGCATAATGGGATACATATCTCTTGTCGGCAGCTCGACTTTTATGATCGCCTATCTTTCCAAGTCTGTGAAGGATGGAAAGAATGGAAGGCTGTTTTCATGCGCTGTCGGGGTTTTACAGTTTTTCTTTGTGGCAGATGTGATCGGAACCATCGTTTGTGCAGTAAAGGATCGTAATGATCAAGGTGTCATTCGTGACAATGAAATGATAGTATAAACTTCAAAAAGTATAGTAAATACATTCAACCCATTCATAAATGAACTGTTATGAAGATGAAGTAGACCTGAAGAGGTTTAGAGGTCGGTATAACAAATCAAGTATTATCAAGGCTTGAAATCATGTTAAGAGGACATGATTTCGGGCCTTTTTTACTTTATAGGAAATTCCGTCCCGTTGTTCTTTGGACAAAAAAATTCCCTCATTTTTGAGGGTAACGAAAACAAAAACGGTTCGGATTAGAAGATGTAGAAGCCTTCTTCGCCTACCTCATCTTCAAAATCTTCTTCGTTTAAAAAGTAGTCCATATCTAAAAGATCATCGTCACTCATACGGCGAATGTCCGCCGCTGTCATACCCTCGGGTGGATTATCAATGTACTTCTGCCTGATTTTTTCAACATTTTGATCCATTGCGCATAATCTCCTTTACAAAGGACCCTTTGGGGGCGGGGTTGGTGGCTCGGTTTTGACCCTTTGGGGACGGGGTTAGAGTGTCACTTTTTGACCCCGTCCCCAAAGGGTCAAAAAGTGACACTCTAACCCCGTCCCCAAAGGGTCAAAACCGAGCCACCAACCCCGTCCCCGGGTGTCAAAATAGGGCTTGAAGAATGACGAAATAAATGACATAATTTAGGCTGTACATGCATATGTTTATATAATAAGAGATGATAAAAAATGGAGTATTTCTGGTTACAACAGGATGATGTGCCGGCAGGGATGGGATATCCCCTTTTTGGAGTTGCCCATATTGCCAGCATTTTTGTTACGCTTGCGCTGGCGGCGGTCTTTGGAATACGTTTTTTTAAGGCGGGTGAAAAGAGACAGAAGGCAGTACTAAAGGCCATTCCTGTGATAATGATCGGGCTGGAGATATTTAAAGACCTTTTCCTGGTGAGCGTGCACAGGTTTGGCACCGCCTATCTGCCTTTGCATGTGTGCAGTCTTGGGATGTTCGTGTTTTTCTTCAGAGAATTTCTGCCCTGGAAGAAGGTAAAGGATTATCTGGGAGAAGTCGCATATATATTGATAATGCCCGGAGGCTTGGCCGGCCTCATTTTTGCCGACTGGACAGAATACTATCCGGTTTGGAATTTTATAAACCTTCACAGTTATGTGTGGCACGGACTTTTGGTGCTTTATCCCATCCTCATAAGGAAGAGGGGAGACATAAAGCTTGAAGTTAAGCACATCTACCGGGTGATAAGTTTTCTGCTGGTGGTGGTTCCGCCGATCTATGCCTTCGACAAAGCATATGGCCGTAATTACTTCTTTGTGAACTGGCCGGTGGAGGGGAGTCCCCTTTCATTTTTTGCCGAGCATATGGGAAATCCGGGATATCTGGTGGGCTATGCGGCGCTGGCAGTGGCAGTGTTTCTGGTGATTTATTTTTTGGATTGGATCCGGAGGAAATATGAGACTTTATCACACAAGTAAAGTGGAAATAAAAGACCCCGATCTGCACAGAGGCAGGGCAAATGCGGACTTCGGTCCGGGCTTTTATCTGACTCCGGACAAGGAATTTGCTTATCGCTGGGCAGGAAAAAATGCGGTCATAAATATTTATGACCTGGATACAACGGATCTGGGCATATATCGTCTCAACAGGGATATGGAATGGTTCAGGTATATCTTTTCCAACAGGAATGTGAAGGACACCATAGAGGCAGATGCGGTAATGGGGCCAATTGCCAACGATACTATTTACGATACCCTGGGGATACTTACCAGCGGCCTTATTTTGGATGAGGATGCACTTAGGATACTTCTGATGGGGCCGGAGTACATCCAGGTGGCGATCAAGACAGAGAATGCCCTGAACCGTCTTAAATGGCTGGAGTCTGAAACCATCACGGATACTTCGAAATGGGCGGATCAGCTTAAGAAAGAGCAGGAGGATTATCAAGTCGCGTTTAACAGGATAATTGAAGAGATAGCAGACAGAGAATAGGGGAGATTCAAGATGAAGACAATTACTTTATACCCCGAAAAAGAGAAAACGATCCCATAGACAGAAAAGATTACAATGCACTTACGGAAGCAGCCTATATGACTCATCCGGAAAAACTCCGGCTGTGGAACTTGTCCGATATGCACCTTTACTTTGCAATGCTTCCTATTGGGCACCTAGTACATCGATTCTTAAATAACTGGACCGAATGCTTGCCTGCTTAACCTGATAGCACAGTTCCAAAAGCCTCAGCGTAGCCTGCTACGCCTACGTTTTTGAAACTGCACTCTCAGGCAAGCATTCTTCGCATTAGTCCACTTATTTTGCGACCGATGTACTAACTTACCGGAAATCTTTCGGATGAAAACACTTTTGAAAAAGAAAACCTTGTGCCGGAAAGCTTCAGTAAAATGGTGGGGAGCGATGGCTTTACCCATGTTTTCCCGGCGCATAGTATAACTACATTTAAGATTGGAGGATAAAAATATGCCTTTTATTGATTCAAAGATCACTGTTTCCCTTACACCGGAACAAAAGGAAACCATTAAATCCAAGCTGGGAGAGGCGATCAGGACTCTCAACAAGACCGAGACCTATCTCATGGTGGGTATTGCGGATTCCTATGACCTGTATCTGGGAGGAAAGAAGCTGGAGAAGGGAGCTTACGTTGAAGTGAGCCTTTTTGGAAGCGCACCTTCAAGCGCCTATGACAAGATGACCGGAGAGATCTGCCGCATCTATTCGGAAGTGCTGGGTATGCCCGGGAATAATATTTATGTGACTTATCATGGGCTTTCCGACTGGGGATGGAACGGAAGCAATTTCTAAAACTTTCCGTATCGGAAAATAAATTCTTTCCAATTTATACAAACAGTATGTTATAATATTTAATATCATCCTGTAAAATCAAGCCATAAAGTTAAGCGCAAAAATACAGGAGGATACAAAAATGTTTCAGACAGAAATGTACATGGTAAGAGAGAATGAGATGCAGAGGGAAGTTCCCGCATGGGCAAGAGCAGAGAAGATGGAAATGAGCACTTCGCAGAAAGATCTTTGGGGCTACAGTTCAAAAGTAGCAAAGATCCGTGAAAAGGCACAGAAGAAAGTGATAATCATCAAGAAGGAGATCTTACGCATTAAGTTCATGTTCTCATTCCGCCTGGAGGTTGGAAAGGAAATAGCATAATATGCAATTAAAGCTGGCAGATAACATAAAGCTGTATCGGAAAAAGATGGAACTGACCCAGGAAAGTCTTGCGGAGGCACTGGGAGTAACGGTCGGGGCGGTATCAAAATGGGAAAACGGCAATAATGTTCCGGATGTTATGATGATGATGGAACTGGCGGACTTTTTTAACATTTCCGTTGATGAGCTTTTGGGTTACGACATCTCTTCCAAAAATGTGGACGACATTTGTGCGTCCATCGAGAAAGCCTATGACCGGCTGGACTTCGAACAGGCGATAAAGGAAGCCAACGAGGCAATGATCCGTTACCCGCACAATTTTAAGGTTTTATATACCTGCGGGGATCTGTACTACTATAAATCCGTGGAGAGAAAAGAGCGGAAGAAGGATGCGGAAACTGCCATCAGGATCTATAAGACCGCCCTCAGCTACATTTCTCAGAATCGTGATCCGGATATCAGTGAGTTTTCCATTAAAGAAAAGATCGCGATAATGTATCGAAGGGTGGATCCGGAAAAAGCACTGGAGCAGCTGAAGGAGATCAATTACGAGGGGCGTCTCAGCGCGAGCATTGCGGCTACTCTTATGGAACTGGACAGACGAGAAGAGGCCTTGGACAATTACACCATCGCTTTGATCATTCATTTTGCCGAGCAATATGAAGTTTCCGGAAATGCGGCGATGGCGCTGGCAGCCTCGGGAAAACCCGGGGATATCAGGAAAGCCATCGAACTGGTAAGGGCAGAAATGGCTGTTATGGATATATATGCCATGCCCGGGAAGATCACCTACATCCAAAAACTCAAAAGTGTTTTATATATCCAGGAGGGGTGGTGGCACGCCTGCCTGGGAGAGACAGAGCAAATGAAAAGATGTGTAGAGGAGGCATATTCACTCGCAACAGCTTTTGACAGAGCAAAGGTCTCATCGGATATCACTGCGGCCATACGCTTTAACTATTTTTCAAAGAAGAGCGTTTCTACCCATGATTCACTTGGGACTACTGCGGTAGAAGGGATCGAGGGCATTTTTGCCCATGAGGTGGATACCACAACTAAAAAGAACTATAAATATATGCAGTGTGTCATTGAATATTGGAATAGTCTGAAACAGGACACAACTTGTTGAAAATAAAGTGATAAGGAAGGGATTAAAATGAGAATAATTTTTGTGAGACACGGAGATCCGGACTACGAAAACGACCGACTTACGGAAGAAGGAAAACTTCAGGCGGAGGCTACGGCAAAGAGACTTAAGGATGAAGGCATAACCCGAATCTTTTCATCCCCCATGGGAAGGGCATGGGAGACAGCTTCTTATACGGCGGATCTTCTGGGGCTGCCCATAGAAAAACTGGATTTTATGCATGAGATCCGCTGGGGGAATCCTACCGGGGATGAGATCATGAGAGAGGGACATCCGTGGACTTTGGGATATAAGATGTTTTGCGAATCCCGGTCAAGGGCCGATCTGGAAAAATGGCGGGAACACCCGTATTTTAAGGAAAATAAGTGCGTAGAATACTACGATATGATAGCGGATAAGCTGGATAAGCTTATGGAAGAACTGGGATATGTGCGGAAGGACGGCAGATATTATTGCGTCAGGGAGAACAGAGAGACCATAGCGATCTTTTCCCACGGCGGCTCCGGAGCCTGCGCGCTTTCTCATTTGTTGGATATAAATTTTATTTACATGATAGCTGCCATGACCTATGGCCTGTGCTCGGTTTCAGTGGTAAATCTTCCGGCAGATGTGGGATTATTTGTTGTACCCAGGATCGAACTGTACAATGACATGGCTCACGTGCCTGCCGCAAAGTATGCAAAGGTCAGGTTCGATGCTAAGACTTTCTTATGAACCCCTAACCCCGTCCCCAAAGTGTCAAAAAGTGAACCCCTAACCCCGTCCCCAAAGGTTCAAAAAGGAGAAAACCATATGGAATACAGAAAATTTGAAGATACCTATGTTGTCAGGATAAACCGCGGAGAAGAAGTGATCGCGAAGCTCACGGAGCTTTGTAAGAAGGAAGGGATCAAGGCAGCTTCGGTGGAAGCGATCGGAGCCTCGGATCATGTGGCCATCGGACTTTACGATGTGGCTAAGAGGGAGTATCACAAAAACACCATAGATGAGCCTATGGAGATCACGTCCCTTCTGGGAAATGTTTCCACCAAAAACGGAGAAACTTATATCCATCTGCATATAAATGTGTGCAGGGAGGATATGACGGTGCTGGGTGGGCATCTGAACGAGTGCAGGATATCCGCTACCTGCGAGATGTTTGTGAGGACCGTTAAGGGTACTGTAGAAAGAGAGCTTGATGAAAAGGAAACAGGACTGAATCTGTTTAAGTTCATTTAGAAATGCACAGGGTGAGTTATGACAAAAATACTTTTGCTTGAGGATGATGACCTGATAGCGGTTGGGCTTGTATATGCCCTGCAGAACGAGGGCTATGAGGTCGTGCATTGCAGGAGCGTGGAAAGCGCAAAAGAAGAGATGGGAAAAGGGACATTCCGGATGGCGATCCTGGACATGAGACTGCCGGACGGAACAGGTTTTGATGTCAGCAAAGATCTTAAAAATACCCCTATCATTTTCTTGACGGTGGAGGATGAAGAAGAAAAGATCATAAAAGCCTTTGAGGAAGGGGCAGTCGACTATGTGACCAAACCTTTCAGGATCAAAGAATTTCTTGCAAGAGTTAAGCGAGGCATACGCATAGACAACGGCGAAGGTCATGAGATCCTAAAGGTGGGAGAGGTGGAGATCGATACGGATGCGGGAAAAGTCACGGCCAAAGGAAAGCCTGTGGAACTTACGGCCCTTGAGTACAGGGTGCTTCAGATCTTTGCCATGAATCCGTCAAAGCTTTTGACCCGCAATCAGATACTGGACAGGATCTGGGATGTTGACGGTAATTTTGTGGAGGATAACACCTTGACCGTTTATGTGAAGCGGTTAAGAGAAAAGCTTGGAGATGCCATAAAGATCGAAACAGTCAGGGGGATGGGCTATCGTGTGGATCAGTAAAAAAGAACTCATCGGGCTGGACAATGCCGTTAAGGATTACCAGTACGGGAAAGAACCGGATATAAGAGATAACCGTGAAGGGGTGTACAGCCGCCTTAAAGACGATATATATGCTCTTATAAGAATGAAAAATGAGGAGCTTTTACAGACTGCAAAGGAAAGAGACATCCTTTCAGACTACATGGCAGACATATCCCATCAATTAAAAACACCCATAACATCTATGATGATCATGGCGGATCTGATGGAAGAAAGCGATGATGAGAAAAGGGAGGAATTCCTCAGAAATATAAAGTTTACACTGAACAAGATGGAGTGGCTGATAGGGGCGCTTCTTAAAATGGCCAAGCTGGATTCCGGCGCGGTCAAGTTTATAAAGGCTGAAGTCAGGGCTTCAGAGCTTGTGAAGGATCTGCGTTCATCCGTGGAAGTGATGCTGGATGTGAAAGATCAAAAGCTTGAGATGGGTAATGATGCAGTCCTCTGTTGTGACAGACGCTGGACGGTCGAGGCTCTTACCAATATCGTGAAAAATGCCATGGAACACTCTCCGGAAGGAGGGAAGATCACAGTGGACAGCGGCGCGAATGCCATGTTCGAGTGGATCTCGGTCAGGGACAGCGGCCCGGGCCTTGATGCATCCCAATATGCTTCCTTATTTAAGCGATTTGAGAATTCCACAAATGAAAACGGCTTCGGCATAGGAATGCCCCTCGCACTTTCCATTATGAAGGGGCAAAACGGCACCATAGATGCAGACCTTGGAGGAAACGGTGTCGGCGCTGCATTTACATTAAAATTTTTAAAAGATCAGATATAGTCACCTTACAGTCATTTTCGTCTGTTATCCTGTCGGTAAAGAAAGGTAGGGTAAATATATGACTGTTTTGGAAGTAAAAGATCTGACAAAGAGATATGGAACCGGAGAATCGGAAGTGGTTGCCCTGGACCATGTCTCTTTTTCTGTGGAAAAGGGAGAGTTTGTTGCTATAGTCGGTGCGTCGGGATCGGGAAAATCCACTCTCATGAACATGATAGGCGGAGTTGATGTGCCCACGTCGGGATCGGTGAAGATCGACGGCCATGAGATCGCAAAAATGAATGAGAGCGAGCTGGCGATCTTCAGAAGACGAAATATCGGAATGGTGTATCAGTTTTACAATCTGATCCCCACGCTTACGGCAGAGGAGAACATCATGCTGCCCTGGCTTTTGGACGGAAGGCCGGAAAACAGGGAAAAACTTGAGGAATTGCTGAAACTCCTGAAACTGGAGAAAAGGGCAAAACATCTTCCCGGCAAGATGTCCGGAGGCCAGCAGCAGAGAGTCTCCATCGGACGTGCTTTGATAAACGATCCTTCTTTTATCCTGGCGGATGAGCCCACGGGTAATCTGGACAGTAAGACAAGTGAGGAGATCGTGGAACTCTTAAAGTACACCAATCGCAAGTATCATCAGACACTGCTTTTTATTACTCATGACGAGAAGATAGCGTTGCAGGCTGATCGCATCATCACTATCGGAGATGGCAGGATAGTTCGGGATGAGGTGGTGAAGCCATGAAGATAACCGCAAGATTAGCATGGATACAGATAAAAAGAGACAAGGTGAGGACAATAGGAGCGATAGCCGCAATTATCCTGTCTGCAGCGCTGACTACAGCTGTCGCATGCTTCGTAACAAGTGCCTATGGTTCACTGCTGGATTTTTTCGGCGGTGATTTCGGAAACTACAAGACCATGTATATGATGGTCCTACTGATACCGGGCCTGTTTTTCGGCGGTCTCATCTTCGTGATGTCTGTCACCGTGATCACCAATGTGTTCCTTACCGCCGCAAACCGCAGGCTCAGCCATTTTGGCATTTTAAAGTGTGTGGGAGGAACTCCGAAGCAGATAAGGGAAACCATTATTTATGAGAGCGTCTGGCTAAGCGCAGCAGGCATACCACTGGGACTTGTACTGGGAACGGCATTGGGATTTATCGGGGTGAAGATCACCGGTAAAAACATCGATGACCTAAGTGAGATAACAAGAACCATCCTGGTCCGGGGCTCTGTGGGGATGGATCTTAAATTTTATGTTTATCCGGGCATATATTTCGTCAGCGCCCTGTTGGCTTTTCTGACTGTAATTTATTCGGCCTACAGACCTGCCAAAAAGGCATCCGAAGTTTCCGCTCTCACCTGCATCAGGGGTATAACATCGGAAGAAGCAGACTTTCGGGTTAAAACGAAACAGTGGCTAAAGAAGACCTTCGGCTTTGAGGGGATATTGGCTGACAGAAATCTCACGAGAAACAGGACTATCTTTAAGCCTACAGTCAGGGCACTGGCTCTGGGAGTGACTCTGCTTTTAAGCACCGGAAGTCTGGTGGAACAGTGTAAAAGTATCGGTGAGATCATGGATCCGGGTTACAATGTTGTGGAATTTTCCTATATGTCCGCAAGCAAAGAGAGCATAGATCAGAGTACCGGAAGATATGTATACGAAATGGTGAAGCCCATTGACAGTGAGACCGGCAGGGAAATGGTCGGGAGACTGGAAGAATTCGGGAATGTCAAGGTCAGCGGCTTCGGATATGATAATACTTCCTATTTCCTTAGAAAAGACAATGATAATTTAAGCGATGAAATGAAGGAAGCTATCGAATACAGAAAGGCTTCGGAGTTAAAAGTGATCCTTATAACCCTGGACGGGGAAAACTATGCCCGTGTCTGTAGGTTGGCAGGAGTACCTGAAGGAAGTACATTGCTGGTGAACAGGTATTGGTATAACAGAAACGGCAGGAAGGTGACGATAAATCCTTTCAGGGCATGCCCCAAGGAACTTACTATCGAGGATGCAAGAGGAAAAGGAACTGCCGTAAAGGTTGACGGAGTCCTGCCGGAGGAGGAAATACCTGTTTTTTTGGATGGACCCAATCAGCAGGAAGTAAAACTCATCGTGCCCCGGGGAGTCGGCAGATTCTATGAATGTCTGTGCGAGACTGAGGATGAAGAGAATTTCATGAAATTTGCGGAAGATGTGAGAGCGGAATTATACCCGGATTTTGACGAAAATTCCTATGACGATGAAGGTTATTCAGTCACTGTCAGTAAAACGGAAACCATGGTGAGATCTTTGAATTTTGCCATCATTATAGCCGAGATCGTGGTATATGGCTTTGTTGCCGTTCTTCTGCTCATCGGACTTGTGAGTGTTATAAGTACCCTGACTACAAGCGTCATGTCAAGAGCGGGAGAGTTTGCGGTACTGAAAAGTGTGGGAATGACCGGCCGGGGCCTCATGAAGATGCTTCTGACAGAGAGCTTTATGTGTACCTTAAAGGCACTGATCCGCGGGCTGCCCTTCGGTATATTGATCCCCTATCTGATCAACCTTGCCATAAGACAGAAGCTTCCGGTGCTTTACAGACTTCCTGTCGGGATATTATTCGGAAGTGTCGCCGGAATATATGCAATAGTGATGATCGTGACATTTCTGGCAGTGCTAAACTTAAGAAAACAGAATATCATAGAAAGCATCAGAAACAAAAACTGAAAAACTGATATAAAAAACTGCCGATCTTTTGCGGCTCCGGGAGGAGTTGGGATCGGCAGTTTTTATGGTTATACTTTTACTCAGATCTTCGTGAAAATGGCGGTTTCGTTATCGAGTTCGCCTGCTATGCGCTTATTATCATCCATTCTGGTTTTGATCTTATCCATATCATTTACCAGATCCTGAGTGCTGGAAGCGGCGTTGTTAACGCCCTTAACACCCTCGCCTATAGCGTTTGTGATGCTTGAAATGGAATCTGCTATTTCATCGAAAGACCTCTTAAGACTTTCCGTTTTGGCGGTGAAGGAGGTCATTACGGATTCGATCATGTCCGCATTTTCGCGGTATTGTTCGCCACCCTTAACAAATTCCTCGAACTCGGGAAGAATGGAATTCTGCATGTAGGATACGAGATCATTGGCGCTTTGTTCCAGATTATGTACCGCATTTATGACAACTGAGTTGATCTCCTGGATGTTTTCGGCGGTACGGCTGCTGTCTTCGGCCAGTTTTCCGATCTCGGCCGCTACAACGGCGAAGCCTCTGCCTGCTTCTCCTGCACGGGCGGCTTCTATGGATGCATTAAGGGACAGGAGATTGGTCTGACTGGCGATATTCATTATGTCTCCGGTCAGGGTGTTGACCTGATCCACATTCTGACTGTCCTTTATTGCCTTGTTAAGGCTTAACAGGATAGTCTCGACCTTAGAGTTGGTCTCATCCATGTTTGTTCTTGCGGAGTGCTCCATTTCATTGGCGTGTTCCTTCATGGACTTGGAGAAAACGTTGATCTCGTTGCTCTTGACAGCCATCTCGGAGACTTCATCCTTTACGGATTCGGTGTGACTGTTGATCCTTGCGGCGCTGGCTGCCACCTCTTCCATTGTGGCGGAAAGTTCTTCCGTGGAGGCATACAGATCCGAAGCACTGTCCTTTGAGGTTTTTACGCTGCCCAGGACATCGTTTACCACTTCATCAAGGGTGGCGGAGTCTTTTTTAAGGATTACAAATATAGACTGCAGTCTTTCAATGAATGCATTGATACCGTTGCTGAGAGCTCCGAGCTCTTCGGCGGAACTTACGGAAACACGTTTGGTGAGATCGCCTTTACGGTTGTTTATATCGTCTATGATGGCATTGAGTTCTTTTTTGGAGGTTATTACAGGTTTTACCACCAGTATGAGCACTACGAAGAGAGCTACAAGAACAGATGCTATACTTAATATGATCAGTACAAGAGAAACGATATTCGAAGCTTTATAAACAGTTATCAAAGCTTCTCTTTCCAGATTGGCGGAGGAGTTGATGGAGGTGATTATGGTATCAATGTTACCGTTAAGGCTTTGAGCATTGGCGGCCACTATTCCGTTTGCGGTGGAATAGGCTTCCTTGGTCTTTTGATCGGCACTTTGAGCGAGCAGTATGCGAATAGAATCCCTGAAGTCATAGTAATCTTTCAGCATTCCGTCGTAGCTGGCGGATATGCTTTCGTTAACATGCTCTTTAAAATTGACGATCGCGGAATAAAGCCTTGCTTCCTCTGTTTCTATCTTCTCCACCACATTGGTCATAGTGGCAAAATCAGTAGCTACTATATGGGAGAGGGCGAGTGTATGTATTGTTTTTGCCGTCTGACCTATGGCGTCAAGCTCGGTGATGGCGGCAAGGGATTCGTCCGAGATCTCTCTGGCGATGTCATTTACTCTTTTGAGATTCGACATCGTGATCACATTGGAAAGGATCGAAATGATACCCAACAACAGAACCGGTCCCAACATCATAACTCGAATACTTAGCTTCTTTTTCATATGCGTTCTCCTACTTTTTATTATTTTAACCGATCATTGAGGGGCATCGCCGGTGGTCTCTTCACCGGTAATACCGTAAACCATTTCGTTTAAAAGCACCTGTAGATCTTTGTTAGAAGGATTTCCTTCGCTCATAAGATAACCGAAGTTTCCGGAAGGTCCCCAATAGGTGGAGCCGACTCTCTGCAGGGATGAGAATTCAGCCTGCTTCTGTAAAGCCTGAAGGGCCTTCGATTCAGCAACGGCACCGACTTTTGAGGCATTGATGTTGGAAGGGCCCTGACCTCTCATTTCAAATCTTAAGGCCTGGTTCTTTTCATTGGTCATCCAGTCTGCAAACACAGATGCCCAGTCAGAGTTATCGGAATAGGAATTCACGCCCACCAGTTTGTAGCCCGCATAGCTTGAAAGCTGTACCTGTTTGCCTGCAACGGTGTAGGTGGGAAGCTTGGTTGCGGCATAATTATCACCCCAAGCTTCCTTGATGGCGCTTTCATCCCATATGCCGCTCACGCCTGCAATAAACAGATCATCGGCTGCCGCTTTAGTAAAGCCTTCATTGGCTGTGGCGGAAAAAGCCTTGTTCTTTCCCAGTCTCAGAATCCCCTCTGCCACTTCTTTGCCGGTGATGGAGTTGTATTTTGCGTTCCAGTTGCAGTAGGTGTTGAGTCCGTCGTCCTTAAGACCGATCTCCAATCCGGTGTTGCCGAAGAAAGAAAAGAGATACCAGCCGGAGGTGATGTCCATAAACACCTGTTTTCCCTTTGAGGCTGCTACGTCAAGGATCCTGTCCATGGTCTGCACATCCGCCTCGCTTAAATAGGCTTTATTGTAAAAGAGAAAATAGCCGTTGTCTGCTGTGAGTGGGTAGGCATAGAGCTTACCGCTCACGGAAGCTGCGTCGCTTGCAGCCTTCAGGTTTCTTGAGGATACAGCGGAGGAATTCCTGACTTCCTTAAGAACACCGGATGCTACCAGCACCATAAGCTGGTCATCCGCAAAGGTGAAAACGTCCGGAGCATTTAAAACATCGCCAAGAACATTGTCTTTGCAGTTGGCTTCAGAATGAGCTTCAAAGGTAATGTCGAAGTTCGCCTGACCCGAATACTCAGCCTTAAAGCTTTTGATTATTTCGTTGATAAGAGCCTCATCTTCCTCGGAGCCCCATACTTCAAGGGCAACGGTTCCGTTTTTTTTCGTTTCGGAAGATGGGACAGGTGAAGCTGTAGTACCGGATTTTTGGCAACCTGTAAGCAGTATGGATACAACTGCTGTTGTTAATATTAGAGATATTATTTTTTGGGACATAGGCCTACTCTCCCATATTGATTTTTCTTTGAATTCTAACAATTTTATCAGATAGTTGCAATCTGTTCGACTTTTAATTGATGCATTCTTTATATTTATAAAAAAGTGATAAAATCCTTTGGAGTGAGTCAATGGGGATGAATCCCGTTCAGATTGGTTCATAAAAATTTTATCCCATGACTATAGAAGGTTTAGAGTGGCGTAATTGTTTAAGAGGGGGAGGCTTGTTATAATAACGTTGTTAAGCCAAAAATATCAGGAGGTGTTATATGGGAAAGTTATTATTAACAGGTGTTGACGGTAATCTTGGCGCTGAGGCGGCAAAAGTGCTCCTTACGCTTGAGGACAAGAAGGATCTCATCTTTTGCGGCTACAGTGAAGAGGCCTTGCAGCAGTTCGCGGATCAGGGTGTTGAAACTCATGTTACGGACTTCAATTATCCCGACGGACTTGTGGAGGCTTTCAAGGGTGCAGATGTACTGGCACTGATCTCCATGCCTTTCGTGGGACCAAAGAGACAGAGTGCACACAAAAATGCGGTTGACGCCGCAAAGAAGGCCGGCGTTAAGAAGATCATCTACACATCCCTTGTAAATGCAGGGGATGAGACCAATCCTTCCGTTGAAAAGAAGGATCATATATTCACTGAAGAGTATGTGAAAGCTGAGGGGCTGGATTACATTTTCCTGCGCAATTCACAGTATGCTGAAGCAATGATCACCAATTACTTCACATATGTGCATATGAATGCTCCCCTGACAAACAGCCAGGGCGACGGACTTATGGCTTACATCTCAAGAAAAGACTGTGCCAAGGCGGTGGCATATGCCCTTCATAGGTCAAAGGAATACGATCACGCGACTCTTGACATTAACGGCAAGGAACTCATGACTATTTCAAAGTTTGTCGAGATCGGAAACAAAGAGACCGGCAATAACATTAGCTACAAGGCCGTAACAGATGAAGAGAACTATCAGATCTTCGATGCTATGGGGGTTCCCAGGACCACAGACGGACTGTTCAAGAAGGATAGTGAGGCGCCCTTCTCCAGTGACGGTATGGTAACCTTCGCTCAGGCTATCCGTGAAGGCAAGATGGCGGTTCATACCGACGATTTCAAGAAGCTGACGGGGGACGATCCCATCACCGTAGAGTACATGTTTGCCCACAGTGACGAATTTCAGATCGGCGAGCGTCATTCCAAAGATAAGAAATAAAGACTATTGATCATAAGGCTGCATTCCTTCGGGACTGCGGCCTTTTTGGCCTTGTACGGATTTTTTTAAATATCGTCTGTTCCGGTAAGATCACTATATTGAGTCATGTTCTGAACGAGGACATTTGGGAAGAACCGGTGGACTCAGTTGGTACTAGGAATGAACCTGTGTGACCCGGGTCATTGAGCTTAACCCCGTCACCATAGGTTCACCGTTAAAGTTCAGAAATAAAATCGGGGACTATTAAAACAAAAGTTTGACAAGGTTTTAACTTATTTTATTGTAAAAAAAATAAAACTGTGCTATATTCTTTAAGGTTTTTAAGAATCCATCATTTCACAAGGAGGATTATATGATTTACTCAACAGAAGTAAAAAATATGTGCCCTGTTCACCAGGGGGTACATCATGGTGCAGCGCCTATTCCCGAAGAAGCAAAGTGGGTACAGGCAAAGAAGGTTGAGGATATTTCCGGCTATACACACGGTATCGGCTGGTGCGCACCTCAGCAGGGAACATGCAAACTTTCCCTTAATGTAAAAGACGGTATTATTCAGGAAGCGCTTGTTGAAACAATCGGTTGTTCCGGCATGACTCATTCTGCAGCTATGGCAGCAGAGATCCTTCCCGGACTTACTATTTTGGAAGCTCTTAATACCGACCTTGTATGCGATGCTATCAACACCGCTATGAGAGAGCTTTTCCTTCAGATCGTTTACGGAAGAACACAGAGTGCTTTCTCCGAGGGCGGTCTTCAGATCGGTGCCGGCCTTGAAGACCTCGGTAAGGGCACACGTTCTATGATCGGTACTACATACGGAACTCTTGATAAGGGTCCTCGTTACCTCGAACTTACAGACGGTTATATTACAGATCTTGCACTGGATGAGAATGATGAGATCATCGGTTACAAGTATGTAAACTTCGGTAAGATGATGGATTTCATCAAGAAGGGTGATGACGCTAATACAGCTCTTCAGAAGGCATCCGGCCAGTACGGCAGAGTTGCTGATGCGGTTCGTTTCATCGATCCCAGACACGAGTAAGAAGGAGGAACTAATAATGGCATTATTTGAATCATATGAAAGAAGAGAGCCTCAGATTCTTGCAGTGTTAAAGAAGTATGGTATCTCTTCAATTGAAGAGTGCAAAGATATCACAATGGCTGCCGGAATCGATGTTTACAAGCTTATCGAAGGCATCCAGCCCATCTGCTTTGAAAATGCAAAGTGGGCATATACAGTCGGTGCAGCTATCGCTATCAAGAAGAACTGCCGTAAGGCTTCCGAAGCAGCAGCAGCTATCGGTGAAGGACTTCAGGCATTCTGCATTCCCGGTTCCGTAGCTGATACACGTAAGGTTGGTCTTGGCCATGGTAACCTTGGTAAGATGCTTCTTGAAGAAGAGACCGAGTGCTTCGCATTTCTTGCAGGACATGAGTCCTTTGCAGCAGCTGAAGGTGCTATCGGTATCGCAGAGAAGGCAAACAAGGTTCGTCAGAAGCCTCTCCGTGTTATCCTTAACGGTCTCGGCAAAGATGCTGCTCAGATCATTTCCCGTATTAACGGTTTTACATTTGTTGAGACACAGTATGATCCCTATACAAATACAGTTAAGGAAGTAAGCAGAAAGTGCTACTCCAAGGACGCTAACAGCCCTCGTGCAAAGGTTAACTGCTACGGCGCCAACGACGTTTGCGAAGGTGTTGCCATCATGTGGAAGGAGAACGTTGATGTTTCCATCACCGGTAACTCAACCAACCCTACCAGATTCCAGCATCCCGTTGCAGGTACCTACAAGAAGGAGCGCCTCGAGGCAGGCAAGAAGTACTTCTCAGTTGCATCCGGCGGCGGTACGGGACGTACACTTCATCCCGATAACATGGCAGCAGGTCCTGCTTCCTACGGTATGACAGATACAATGGGACGTATGCACAGCGACGCTCAGTTCGCAGGTTCTTCATCCGTTCCCGCTCACGTTGAGATGATGGGTCTTATCGGCGCAGGTAACAACCCCATGGTTGGTATGACTGTTTCCACAGCTGTTTCCATTGAGGAAGCTGCTAAGGCAGGTAAGTTCTGATCTGAAAGTTGACATTATAAAAGCCATCGGTGTTTTGTTACCGATGGCTTTTTTGACCCTTTGGGGACGGGGTTAGGGTGTCACTTTTTGACCCTTTGGGGACGGGGTTAGGGGTTCATTTTTTATCTTTACAATTGCCGGCAAAGCCGCAGGAGGCGCAGTTACCGCTGCAGCCTCCGCCTTTTTTTCTGTTCAGTACTGTATATATAACAGCTGAGACTATGGCCACAGCAAGAATTATCAAAACGATGATATCGGAAGTGTTCATATAATACCTCCTAAAACAGCATGGTTATAAGGCGAACTATCACAGCAGCCAACCATGCCACAAAGCATTGCCAGAGAACTACACCGATGGCCCATCTGTGTCCCAGCTCCCGCTTTATGGAGGCTATTGCTGCCACACAGGGAGTGTAGAGCAGTGAGAAGACCAAAAAGGAGAGAGCGGTCTTTACGGACAGAGCTGCCTGTATACCCTGGGGGAACAATACCTCCAGAGTGGAAACAACACTTTCCTTTGCCATAAAGCCTGTAAGTAGAGAAGTACAGATCTTCCAGTCTCCGAGACCCGCGGGTTTCATGAGAGGAACAAGGAGGCCGGCAATGGAGGCCAGCATACTGTCTTTGGCATCGGAAACTTCATTGAATCTGAAATCAAAGCCTTGAAGAAGCCAGATCACGATAGTGGCCAGCAGGATGATGGTGAAGGCTCTTTGCAGGAAATCTTTAGCCTTTTCCCAAAGAAGACGACCCACATTTGCGGCTCCTGGCATACGGTAATTGGGCAGTTCCATTACGAAAGGTACAGCTTCTCCTTTAAAGAGAGTGCCTCTGAAAAGAAGCGCCACCAGAATGGAAACCAGGATGCCCAAGGCATACAGTGAAACAAAGATCAAAGCTTTGTATTCTTTAAAAAAGGCGTCTACAAAGAAGGCGTATATGGGCATTTTAGCCGCACAGCTCATGAAAGGGGTTAAGAGTATGGTCATCTTTCTGTCCCTTTCACTGGGAAGAGTACGTGTGGACATTACAGCGGGAACGGTACAGCCGAAGCCTATGAGCATGGGAACTATGCTGCGCCCGGAAAGTCCAACTCTTCTTAAGAGCTTGTCCATGAAAAAGGCTACTCTTGCTATATATCCGCTGTCTTCAAGCAGTGAGAGGAAGAAGAACAGGGTTACGATAACGGGAAGGAAACTCAAAACGCTTCCGACGCCCGTGAATATGCCATCGATAACAAGTCCGTGGAGAATGGGATTTACATTGCCCCGGGTGAGAGCCGCATCCACAACTCCGGTCAGAGCATCTATGCCTGAGGCAAGAAGATCCTGTAACGTTCCTCCTATAAGGTTGAAGGTGAGATAGGAGATGGCAAGCATTATGAGCGCAAACAAGGGAAGTGCAGTCCATCTTCCGGTCAGTATCCTGTCCATGCGCTCGCTTCTGAGACTTTCTTTGCTCTTTTTCGGCTTTTTAACGCATCTTTCGCAGACCTTAAAGATGTAGGAATATCTCATATCCGCTATGGCAGCACTTCTGTCCAGACCACGTTCCTTTTCCATCTGAAGAACGATATGTTCAATGGTTTCTTTTTCGTTTACATCCAGATTTAATTGGTCTGTTATAAGACTATCGCCCTCTATCACCTTGCTGGCAGCAAATGCTAAAGGAAGTCCCGCCGCCCTGGAATGATCCTCTATCAAATGGGCAATGGCATGACGACAGCGATGGATGGCCCCGCCGTTGTCGTTCTCATCACATACATCCTGTTTAAGAGGAGCTTCACGGTAGTGAGCAACATGGATAGCGTGCTCGATAAGTTCATCTATACCCTGATTTTTTGCGGCGGATATGGGAACTACCGGAACTCCCAGAGCAGCTTCCATTTCGTTTACATCTATAGTGCCGCCGTTTCCGCGGATCTCGTCCATCATGTTAAGGGCGATGACCATGGGAAATCCCAATTGCAAAAGCTGCATGGAGAGATAAAGATTTCTCTCGATATTTGTGGCATCAACGATATTTATGATGGCGCAGGGCTTTTCGTTTATAACGAAATTTCTTGAAACGATCTCCTCACTGCTGTAAGGAGAGAGAGAATATATGCCGGGAAGGTCCGTAACCAGAGTATTCGGATGACCCTTTATCACTCCGTCCTTTCGGTCCACCGTAACACCGGGGAAATTACCCACGTGCTGATTTGAACCCGTAAGCTGGTTGAACAATGTGGTTTTACCGCTGTTCTGATTACCCACCAGAGCGAAGGTGAGTACAGTGTCATCCGGCAGGGGATTACCGCTGCCCTTTGGATGGAATTTCCCGCCCTCTCCGAGACCGGGATGAACAGATCTGGTTTCTGACTTCCTGGAACCCTTGTTTTGATCGATGCCGGAAACTGCCGGCTCTATGTCGATCTTTGCCATATCATCCAGACGCAAAGTCAGCTCATAGCCGTGAAGAAACAGCTCAGCAGGATCCCCCAGCGGGGCATATTTTATCAAAGTTACTTCACTGCCGGGAATCAGGCCCATGTCAAGAAAATGCTGTCTTAAGGCCCCTTCTCCTCCTACTGCGGTGATAAGGGCGGTTTCGCCCGGGTTTAATTCTTTTAATGTCATTTTTCTACCTTCACCTAAACGGTTGCTCCTAAATTGACTCCTAAGTCTTTGGTATAATACTCCTTTTTGCTGTATTTAACAAGCACCTTGTTTTATTGCCCGGGAAATGATAATGTGGTATAGTGAAAAAAAGTAAACAGGGAGAACATCGGATGAGAGCGGTAGTAACAAGAGTAAAACAGGCTTCGGTAGAAATTGACGGCCAAATATACAGCAGTATAAACAAGGGATTTTTGGTACTTTTGGGAGTCCATATGGAAGATACGGAAGAAGAGGCTATGTGGATTGCTGACCGGATCTGCGGTCTTAGGGTGTTTGAGGATGACAGGGGCAAAATGAACGTCAGTCCCAAGGATGCGGGGGCGGAGCTTTTGATAGTGAGTCAGTTCACGCTTTATGCGGATGTTTCCTCCAGAAGACCGGGTTTTACCGATGCCGCAAGGCCTGAAAAGGCAATCCCCTTGTACGAGCGGGTGATAAAGGAATGTGAAAACAGAGGGTTTACCGTAAAAACAGGGCAGTTCGGAGCAGATATGCAGGTGGCTTCCGTAAACGACGGACCTGTGACCGTAATCCTGGAAAAGTAAGTTTAATGTGAGATCGTTTAAAAGACCGGGGGAGAGAAAATGAAAAAGAAAACCGAAGTAAAGAAAAAGCACCATGTGGGGGCGGTGATCCTTGGGATCCTCCTTCTTACAGTAATTGCAGCCGTGATATGGCTGTTTATTCCGATAAAGATGCCTGCCAAGGATGCATCACGTATAACAGCGATCAGGGTTTTTGACGGCACTTACGGTAAAAGCATCACTATAACCGATCCGAATGAGATAAAAGAGATCGTTGATACGGTAAACTCATTTAAACTAAGGAGAGAAAAGATCTCTATAGGCTTCGTGGGATACAGGTTTATCGTTGAATTTGAGCCTGAGTCCGACAAGTGGGACAGATTCATTTTGAATTCGGGTAACACCATCAGACAGGATCCTTTCTTTTATCACTACGAAGGAAGTTCTCTTCTGTATAACTATTTTGATAAAATATTTGATGAAATGAATCAATAAGAAAGAGGGCATTGCATATATTTTCGCAACGCCCTTTTATTATTACCTTATCTGGTTTTTACTGCGGTTCCGAAAGCTATGACTTCCGCCGCACCCTGCATTACAGCAGAGGATCCGAAGCGGACGCCAACAATGGCATCTGCTCCCAGAGCCGTGGCTTCATCCACCATACGCTTGGTGGCGATCTGCCTTGCTTCGTTCAGCATTTCGGTATAGCTTTTGATCTCTCCGCCTACCAGTGTCTTCATGCCTGCCATAAAATCGCGGCCGAAGTTCTTGGATTGAACTACGGTGCCTTTTACAAGACCCAGGACCTCAAATTCAACACCGGGGATGGTTTCAATACTTACGAGCTTCATTTTCTTCTCCTCCTTTAATTTCCTTTAATCTTTGATACAAAGCTGCCAGACATCCGATAACAAGGGCTATGCCCGGGATCAGGAACAACAGTACCATAGGTGTATATACTCCGTCTGATATCATTCCGAGAATAACCAGACCGAAGAAAAGGACGATCAGGGTGCAGAACACCAATGCGGCTGTCCAGGCACCTTTTTTGTTCTTTACATCTGTATTTGATATATCCATGAACACTTGGCCTCCTTCTTCCATCTTTTGAATCTTTTCCAGGTAGTCCTGAGGCTTGAAGGTGGTATAATCAAGGTTTTCGTCCTTAACCGAAGCACAGAGCTCAAGAGCGGCATCCAGGGAACGAATTTCCTTTGTAAGCCTTTCACTTTGTTCTTCAAGGCATAAACTCATGGATTTATTACCGTTCTTCACCTGTCGAATATCCTCCAGGGGTATTGCCAGTTTTCGTAAGAACTTGATCTTCATAAGTTCATCCACATCCTTAAGGTTGTATTCTCTGTATCCGTTTTCGGGATTTCTTTCGGGATTAAGCAAGCCCTGATCCTCATAAAAACGGATGTTCTTCTTGGTGATACCGACCAGTTCCTCTACCTGATTGATCTTCATAAACAGTAACCTCGTTTCGATTGGCCTTTCGACAGGTTATTATTACACCTTCCCCTCTGTGGAAGGTCAAGCTTTTTTTAAAAAAAATCATCAAATAAAATTAAAAATCAGCTTAGTTGAGTTTAGACTAAGGAAAGGTGCATGTCAATAGAATATGAAACGGATACTCGGGTAAGAAAAATATAATTATGGCTTTTTATGGGAAAAGTGATAAAGTGGAGATGGAGTCACCATAATAAGGGCAGGGTGAGACTGCCCGGATCGGTATATGAAAACGGAGGTAGTTTTATGTGGTTTATCCTGGCATTGCTGTCCGCATTGTTTGCGGCACTTACATCCATCTTTGCTAAGGTGGGCATCGAGAATGTGGATTCCCACCTGGGAACCGCCATCAGAACAATGGTAGTTGTGGTAGTGGCCTGGGCCATGGTCTTTATCACCCATGCTCAGGGAGGCATAGGAGACATCAGCAAGAAAAGCTGGATCTTTTTGATCCTTTCCGGACTTGCCACAGGTGCGTCCTGGCTTTGTTATTATAAGGCCATTCAGATAGGAGATGTTTCCAAAGTTGTTCCCGTTGATAAGCTCAGTGTGATCTTTACGCTTATAATGGCTTTCATCTTTTTGCATGAAAAGTTCACGCCCAAGTCTGTAATAGGCTGTATCCTTATAGCTGCGGGAACGTTGTTCATGGTTTTATAAAAAAAATATTTTTTTCCGACATTATTCGATCCCTGATCGTTATATCGATCAAGAAGTAAAAAAACTCTTAAATCGTCCTTCTTTTAATGGACAAAACCTTTGAAACATTGAAAAGTAATGCTTAAAATGGTAAAATGGTCAAATAGACAGTAAATTTATCAAGTTGCTGTTACAAAGGTTTCGGACAGTTTATATAAATCATTTGAAAGGATAAACTATGGAAGAATATGTTGTACTTTTAACGGGCAGACACAAGGCTACAATAGAAGAATTTTTCTTCCGTAATACAGCCGATTTTAAGCCCTTAAGCGTATCTATGAGATACGAAGACTTGAAAAATCATGTTGAGGTATGTGATGCCAAATTGGTGGTCTTGTGTCTTGGTGGAGAACTCCAGGAAGATTATTCCACCTACGCTCAACTAAAGGATGACCTGAAGAAATTGAATATCCCGGTATTTATTGTGGGAACTTCCGAAGATTGCAATAAATTCATAGAAACCTTGCCGGGTATGGCTGAAGAAAGCTTTTCCAGACCTTTTTCCATAGACCGTATACATGACGGAATGCTCAGATGCATTAGGGAACGGGAGGACAAGAAAAGAAGGGAAGAGGAAGAAGAAACGGCAATAAAGGCAGCGGAAGAGGCAGCTAAGATCGAAGCCATGAAAAAGATGGTGGCTGAGAAGGCTGAACAACAAAGAGCAGCAAAAGAGCAGGCAGAAGAGATGATCAATGATGAAGACGGGCCTACCATAGTGTTCAGAGACCCTGGGCCTGCGAAAGAAAGAAAACATGTGCTGGTTATTGATGACGATCCCCTTATGTTAAAGGTGGTTAAGGAACAGCTGAGAGGCAGATACGATGTGGCAGCGGCGGTAAACGGCAGGATAGCCTACAAATTCCTGGAATCCAAGAAGACCGATATGATACTTTTGGATTACGAGATGCCAATAGAGAACGGTAAGGTGGTACTTGAAAACATCAGAAAAATGCCCGGATATGACAGGATCCCCGTGGTTTTCCTCACAGGCGTCAATGACAGTGAGCGAATAAGAGAAGTGCTGGATCTGAATCCACAGGGTTATCTGTTGAAACCCATAGAAAGAGAGTCTTTGATATCGGCAATAAAAAAATGCATAGGTGAATAGTAAATATATGCCGGGCATATATTTACTCCACCCTTTCCGGAGGCAAAAATGGCAGCGTTGGAAATAATCTTGATCATTTTGGCGGTATGCTGTTCGACAGCTTTGTTCTTCAGTTTCAGAGTCAAGCATTTAAATATGGGTTATATCCTTACCACGATCCTTGTGATCGCAGCGGATATATTCTGCGTTTTGATCATCAGATGTGAGGCCATTAAATCGGTTAAAAATCTTTTTATGATTTATTATCTGATCAATACATGGATGTATTTTTGTGCCATGTGGACCATCACCAGAATGAGTTCGGGAAAGTGGTTTGAATTCGGATTGATCCCTATGGGTGTTATAAATATTCTTCAAAGCGTCCTAATTGTTACCTGTTTTAACAGGCCCCGCATCCTTTCCTTTTCCAGAGAATATTTCCTGGGGAACGTATGGTGGGATGTGAAAGATATGCAGGAAGTAACGGGGATCATCAGCTTTAAGACCTACACCTATCTGTGTTATCTATGTGCCATTATGATAGTGATATTGTTGTTGTTCTGCTTCTTAAGGACAGGAACCATCTTCAGGATCAAGTACGTTATCATAGGTATATGCCAGGTGGCGCTTCTTGTAATGATGATCATACGATATGTTTACAATTGGCCTATCTGGATAATAACCCTGATTATGAATCCTGTTTGTTTTTTCACCTATTACTATGCCTTCCTGCAGGCGGACATAAAACTTCGGGAATCAACTCTTTTGGCATTTGCCAATGATATGACCGACGGACTCATATTGTATAACAGACACAATGACCTGATCCATGTGAATGAACCCATAAAGAACATTCCCGATCCGGAACTGCAGGAGGATATCGCGGATATCAACAGGATCGAAGAGTGGCTGTATAACGTGGAGAGGATAGAAGGACTGGATGTTCTCTACTTTAAGAACGAAGGCAGGGAAGCTTATTATATAGTAAAGAAAAAAAGACTGGGAAGTAAAAGAGTATTTGCGGGCACAGTATATACCTTCAGGGATGTCACCAATACCGTGGGACAGCTGCAGGCCATGGAAAAAGCCAACGACGAACTGGAAAGAACTGCCAGGATGAAGTCGGATTTCCTTGCCAATATGTCTCATGAGCTTCGTACTCCCATGAATGCGGTCATCGGAATGACTGAGATCGCCCTCAGAGAAGAACTGCCATCAAAAGTAAGGGACTGCCTGAATCAGATCAGCCGTTCGGGAATCAATCTGCTTAATATAATCAATGATATCTTGGACTATTCCAAGATCGAGGCGGGCAGAATGGAGATCGTAGCAGACAGATATGAGCCGATCTTTGAAGTAAACGATATAGCAAATATCCTTCAGACCAGGATCGGCGAAAAGCCCATAACCCTTTTCTTTATAGTTGATGCCAATCTTCCCGGGGAACTGTACGGCGATTGTATGAGGATACGTCAGGTCCTTATTAACATAGCGAACAACGCCATTAAGTTTACCGAAAAAGGCATAGTCAGGATCGAAGTCAAATGTGAACGCATATCCGAAGAAGATGTGATGATGCGTTTCAGCGTTATGGATACAGGTATCGGCATTAAGAAAGAGGATATGGAAAAACTCTTTGTAAGCTTCCAGCAGCTGGACAGCAAGCGAAACAGAAATGTGGAAGGCACCGGCCTTGGTCTTGCGATCTCCAAAAAACTCTGTGAAGCAATGGGCGGAGACATAGAAATAGACAGTGTGTACGGAAAAGGTACCGAAGTCAGGTTCAACGTGCCTCAGAAGATCACCGATCCCGGAAAGGCTCTTGTAGTTGAGGATGCCGAAAAAAAATATGCTTATTGTTTCAATGATGATGAAAAGATGACCGAGCAGTTCGCAAAGGAAATGATATCCTTGGGAGTGCAGGGAAGGATAATCTCGGCGCTGGATCAATATGAGCCTACCGGAAAACAGGAATTTTTGTTTATCGAACCTGATAAGTTCAAGGAGGAAACGATAGCTTTCCTTAAAAAACATACAAAGATCACCTGTGTTGTCCTTATGAAACCCGGTGATAAGGCGGAAACGATGCTTAAAAATGTGAAGATCATGTACAAGCCCCTTACCACCCTGGGGATGGTATTTATGCTGAACGGCAGGGATAAGGTAGACTTCGGCAATGACAAGGAAAAACGCGGGAATGTAAGATTCACTGCACCGGAGGCCAGGATCCTGATCGTAGACGATAACTCGGTAAATCTTACCATAGCCGAAGGCCTGCTGGAGCCCATCAGGGTTAAATGTACCACCGCAGAAAGCGGAGAGGAAGCGATCCGTATCCTTAAGAAGGAACATTTTGACCTGATCCTTATGGACCACATGATGCCGGGAATGGATGGCGTGGAAGCTACTCTGGCTATAAGGAAGGATATACCCGAGGCGGCGGATACGCCTATCATCGCCTTAACGGCCAATGTGGCGGAAGGAAGTCTGGAAATGTTCATAAAAGCCGGCATGGCGGATCTGATCGCCAAACCTGTTGATGTTAAGCAGCTGAATTCCAAACTTTTGCAGTGGTTGCCGGAAGACAAGATAATGGAAGCGGACGGTGCGGGTAATACGGAAGCTTCGGAAAGGGCAGTTGCGGATGCCGAGGAGATGTATGACTGTCTGGACTGCGCCAAGGCCGTTGAAGGACTGGGGTCCGTCTCGCTGTTCAGAAAGATAGTTGCGGATTATTATCGAAAGGGACCGGCTATATACTCGGCCATCGAGGAAGCCATAGAACATGCGGACTGGAATGACTACACCATTAGAATGCATGCTTTAAAGAGCACTTCAAGACAGATAGGTGCGCTGGAACTGGGAGATCTGGCGGAAAAACTGGAAATGGCGGGGAAGGCGGCGGAAGCTGAGGCTGTGGAAATGTATCACACAGTTACTATGGCGACTTTCAAAAAACTTTTGGAGGACCTTTCCAAGTATTTTAACACCGGATCCGCAAATGAAAACGACCTGGAAATGATCACGGAGGATGAGCTCAGAGCTGTATTCGACCGTCTGAATAAGGCCTGCGAGGAACTGGATATGGATGAAATGGAAGCCTGCGAGGAACTGTTGAAACAGAAGAGTTATCCGGAAAACAGGAAGCAGACGATCGCTGATCTTTGTTCAGCTATAGAGCAGATGGATACTGACGTCTGCGTAGACATAATGAACGGCTATTTTGAGGGATAAGGAGGCAGACGGTATGGTAAAGAAGATCATATGTTTCGTTTTGGTCGGGCTCCTGATTCTCGGAAATCTGGGCTGCGGTGAAAAAAAGCATTCGGATAAGCTGGTGCTGGCGCTCAGAAGCGGAATGTATACCGAAACCATAAAAAAATGTCTTCCGTTTTTTGAGGCTACCCATGGCGTTACCTGTGAGATATTCGAATTGACGGAAGAACAGCTTTACAGCTATGTTTTAAATGATTCCGTGCTGAGAAGCGGATCCTACGACCTGTGCATGGTAGACGGTTCCTGGGTTGCGGAATACGTGGCGGAAGGGGTGCTGGCTGACATCGGAGAACTGGGCTGCACCATAGATGATGACATTATCCCTGCCACTGCAAGCATATGCGTTCAGGACGGGAAAACCTATCTTTTACCCTATTACGGAAATGTAACCGTACTCATGTACAACAGTCGTACAGCCAAAAAAGTCGGTTATACTCCGGAATGCATATATTCTCTCGACGACCTTTTGGATATGTGCAACAAGACCTTTGCCAACGGTAACGGAGGGTTTGCTTACAGAGGCGATACCGAAAACAATGTGGTTGTGGATTTTCTTCCCATCCTCTGCGCTTTCGGGGGCTGGGTAGTGGATGAAAACAATAAACCAACGGTCAATACGGAAACATTTAAAAAGGCCATGAATTATTATCTGCAATTGATAGCCACCGAAAAACCCCATTCCAAGGAGAGTATCATTAAAGGCCTTGAGTACGGAACTGTTTCTGCTACGGTGGGCTGGCCCGGATGGTATAAGGCAGGAGAAGAGCAGGAAATGGAATATACCGCTTTTCCCGGAAGGGTGACAGACAGCAGCCCCACATATAATTGCAATATCTATGGCATATGGACTCTCGGCATTCCGGAGAATTCCACCAATAAGGAACTGGCGGGAGAATTGCTCAAGTATCTGATGGATCCTGAGGTTCAAAGGGCTTCGGTACTTGATGGGGGAGTTCCCTGCAGATACTCTGTACTTAACGATCCGGAGCTGAATATGACCAATCCTCATTTAAGCGTTATATGTACCGCTCTCGAAAATGGTATATATCGACCTGTGATACGGCAATGGCCCAGGTTTTACACTATTTTGGGAGAAACCATGAAAAAGATGATCCGTGGAGATATCGGTGTGGAAGAAGGGCTTCTTATGGCCCAGTCAGAGCTGGAAAATCTTATGGAAAAAGAATAGAACAAAAAAGTCGATCCCATAAAGATCGACTTTTTATATGCTTATAGATCAAGGTTTCAGATAAGTACCTCTGCGGTTTTATAACCATATCGTTTTAAGAGTTCTACTACTGTAGCATCAAACACTTCGCCCGCTATGATCGGTGATACGGCAGGAGGGCAACTGAGCAGAGCATCTGCCGCCACACTGCCCAAAAGCACGGGATCATCAAGGGAACAGGTCCTGTGGGGAAGATATATGATCTCTCTTGGCTGATATCTTACCTGAGGAAGTTTAAAAGAGAAAGCTTTCTTTTCAGGAGTTTCTTTAAGGGCTCCTTTGTAGTCGGACAGACATTCGGCAGCGGCTTTTATAAAACGGTCCGTATCCTCGGGGTAGCGGTTATAGGGAGACCACATGGTAACCAGAAAATCCGGATCGGAATATTCGCATTCTATTTTTTGCTTTCTGAACGCATCTGAAAGCCCGGGCCCTGTCATGGGGCTTTTTCGCATATCTATAACTACTTTTAAGGGTTCGTTTCCGTAAAGAGTATAGCCCATGTCCTTAAGGGACTGTTTTAACGCATCAAGCTTATCGGCAGTATCTTCATAGCTTTTTTTATCGATGATCTTGAGAGCTTCCGCCACAGACTGCATGATGGGATAGGAAGGACTGGTGGATCCGAACATGAGAAGAGCCTTTTTGCCGTCTCTTTCAAGTCCTTCGGGAGCTTTTTTTGATATATGCAGAAATGCTCCGCCGGTCATTACGGGCAGGGTCTTATGGGCAGAATCCGATGTCATGTCTGCTCCCAGAGACAAGGGATGCAGATCTTCTTTTAAGAATTTCAGATAGGCACCGTGAGCATTGTCGCAGAGAAGCAAAGTATCGTGTCTGTGAGCCGCTTTTGAAAGGCCTTTTATATCAAGCGTGTTTCCCAGATAGTCGGGAGAAGTTACAAAAACAGCCGCAAGAGCTGACTTACGGTTATTATTGTGTTCATCTTTTTTTAAAGTTATTATATATTCTTCCAGTTCTTCGGGCTTGATCTCACATTTGCAGAGACTGTAGGAACTGTCCGTGCCGCTCATCCATCGGATATCGAAGCCCAGAAGCATGGAAGCGTGGATAAAAGCCTTGTGGGCATTTCTGGAGGCAAGGATCACCGGACGGACATCCGGAGGATTAAGAGCCTTAAAGCGGGAGAGGGCAAGAAAACACATGGCCTTAATGATCTGAGAGGACCCTTCCGTACCGAGAAAGGTCCTTCTGCTGCAGAACATGGCAGAAGCATCGTCCTCTGCGGCCTTTATTATACCTTCGGCCTCGTAGAGACTGTCCGCGCCTTCGATCTCCGTCAGGTCATCTTCGTAACCGAAGCGGCCTTTATGACCGGGCATATGCAGTCTCAACGTGTCGGAAGCTTTGTATTCTTCTATGAACTTCCCCAAAGGGGAAAGCTTGTTTTCCTGTCTCTTATCCATATATGGTCTGTATCAATCCTTCACACAGGTTTCGCAGGAGTCGCATTCTCCTCCCGCAGTAGCGCCGCTCACGGGCTCAAGACCAAGTTCATCCCTAGCGCAGGCTATCATGATGGCACATTCGATCCTCTTACGGAAAAGTTCGCAGCCGTATTCATATATGCCCTTAACATCTCCTGTAGCATGGTAGGCATTTGCCGCACAGCCGCCGGAACAGTAGTGCATTGCCCAGCACTTTCGGCAGTCGGGACGGGCATATGCATTGCAGACCCTGAATTCTTCCTGACGGTCCTTGTTGGTAACGCCCTTCCAGATATCGCCCAGTTTGTAGCTTTCGTCGCCTACGAACTGATGGCAGGGATAGAGATCACCCCAGGGGGTTACGGCCATATATTCCGTTCCCGAACCACAGCCGGAGATGCGTTTATATATGCATGGACCGGATTTAAGATCCACCATATAATGATAGAAGGTAAAGCCATTACCCTCCTGATCGCGCTTTAACATTTCCTTGGCAAGAAGCTCATACTGTTCTTTGAGAACGGGAAGATCCTCCTCGGTAAGAGCCAGCGGATCGCCGGGCTTGCTGACTACAGGCTCCATGGAAAGTTCTTTAAAGCCCATGTCCGCCATGGTTAAAATGTCATTTGTAAAATCCGTGTTAAGGTGAGTGTAAGTGCCGCGCATGTAGTAATTTTTGCCGCCTCTTGCATCCACCAGTTTTTTAAATTTGGGTATGATACGGTCGAAACTGCCGTTACCGTTATAGTCCTTACGGGTCCTGTCATGGACTTCCTTACGACCGTCAAGGCTCAGCACCACGTTGCTCATTTCTTTGTTGCAGAAGTCGATGACATCGTCGTCTATCAACATGCCGTTGGTGGTGAGAGTGAAGCGGAAGTTTTTACCTGCCTCTTTTTCTATTGAACGGGCATAGGCTACGATCTGCTTGCAAACATCCCAGTTCATGAGAGGTTCGCCGCCGAAGAAATCCACTTCCAGATTATGTCTGGTTCCCGAATGTTCGATCAAAAAGTCAATGGCGCGCTTACCCACTTCAAAACTCATGAGGGCTCTTTCTCCGTTGTACTTTCCCTGGGCCGCAAAACAGTATTCGCAGTTTAAGTTACAGGTGTGGGAAACGTGAAGGCAGAGGGCCTTGATCACATCGCCGCTTCTCTTTTTGAATTCACCGGCCAGAGGTTCAAAGGTGTCAGGGGTATAGAGCTTGTGGTTTGCCACCAGTTCCTTAACATCGCTTAAGCAAAGGCGGATATCTTCTTCCGTAACATCCTCCCTGTCGCCGTAGCGATCCATGATGATCTTTACGATCTCATCCTCGGTCTTATCCGGGAAAAGCTCTATAATGTCATATGCCACCTCGTCCACGCTGTGCACCGAACCGGAGCAGGTGTCGAGAACTATATTGTATCCGTTTAATTTGTATAAATGTACCATATCTTTTCTTTCTGTTTTCCTTTACAAAAGAAACGCCGCCCAACAGGCGGCATCTCCTCGATCTTCGTAATTGTTAAGACTATTTGGTAGTCTTTTCGCACTTCTGGTTTGCAACGCCGCAGCTGGTCTTGCAAGCACTCTGGCAAGAAGTCTGGCACTCGCCGCATCCGCCTGTCTTAGCGCTTTCGCAAAGATCTCTTGTTTCAAGTGTCTTAATTCTTTTCATTATTATATCTCCTTATAAACATGAAAGTATTTTCTTTCTTAACAGAAGAATACTATCACAAATTTTTGATTAACGCAAGGGGAAAATGAACCTTTGGGGACGGGGTTATAGGCTCAGTTTTTGACCCTTTGGGGACGGGGTTATGGGCTCACTTTTTGACCCTTTGGGGACGGGGTTATGGGTTCATTT
>JAEEWS010000086.1 GCA_016287765.1 Lachnospiraceae bacterium | reverse complement strand
TCCTCTGCTTTGAGAACAAAAGCTCACAAAACAGTCCGACGATCGTGATGAAGATGCACATCACGTTAAGGAGCGTTCCGCTCCATCCGTTTGAATCCTCCTCGGGCCAGATAAGGCCGGCGCCGACAGCGAGGATTACCATCGCAAGCATCCACAGTTTTTCATATGTGGAAAAATCGTTTTTTATCTTCATTATCAATTTTTTCATGTTTATAACCCATCTTTCTGCGAAAGACACCGATGTGGTTATGAAACCGGTGGCTTCCACTAATCTCTAGTTTTCAAAGTTTCTTTCCTTCTGTTATTATCTTTACTATAAGACTGACACACTACAGAACACGCGGAGGTGAGTGGCGGGGCTGTATAGCGGCGACCTCGTATGTTTATATGTTGTCGGTCATCCGTTAAAGGCATCAATGAATGGCGCATAACTGTAGCCCGTAAACTTATCTCTTCCGAAGTCGACTCGATCTCGCCGGATGACCAGTCACTGTCAGTCTTATAACTATAAAGAGCAGGAGGTTTTTTATTGTCTTTCAAAATCATCAAAAATAACTGCTGTGGACTGGATGTCCACAAAACTTGGATCTATGCCTGCATCGGCATTACTGATTCCTGTAATCGCACAGAGTACAAGCAGGCTCGCTTTTCTTCCTTTACAAGAGGTTTGAATGAGCTGTGTGAATGGCTTGCAAAGTACAGCTGTAAAGATGTTTGCATGGAATCTACCGGCAAGTATTGGATCCCTGTTTTTAATATCTTGGAAAAGCGAGGTCTGTGGGTTACGCTTTCCCATCCCAAATATACCAAGCCGATGAAAGGAAATAAGACTGACCGCAAGGATGCCAAATGGATCTGTGATCTCTACATGTGCGGCATGGTCAAGCCCTCTTTTATTCCTCCGGCAGATATCCGCCACCTAAGGGATCTGGTAAGATACCGCTTTAAACTCACCTGTATGATCACTGGTGAGAAGAATCGTGCCCACAACTGTCTTACCGTATCCAATTTCAAACTTGACGATGTCTTTTCGGATATATTTGGTAAATCTTCACGCTCCATTACGGAGCAGATTTTACAACACCCTGGGGAAACATTTGATGTAGCACCTTTTGTTGATGGCAAATGCAAGACTCCTATTGAAGAAATCCAAGCTGCCGTAGACGGTGCAATATCTGAAGAACAGGCCATAAAGCTTAGACAGTGCCTTGATCACATCGACGAACTGGAAAAACACAAAGCAGAAATAGAACGGGAAATCTTTCGTCTCAGTGAAAAATACGAGGCTGCGTTAAATCTGATAAGAACCGTTCCCGGATTTGATAAAAATCCGCTCACTGCCATACAAGTGCTCTCAGAGATCAGTGGTGATATGTCTGTCTTCCCCACAGCAAAACACCTCGTCTCTTGGGCCGGATGCTGTCCTCGTAACGATCAAAGCAATCAGAAGATCAAATCAACTCGGATTTCCCGTGCTGGTTCCTATTTTAAACCAGTTCTGGTGCAAGTTGCAAATGCTTTGATCAAATCGAAGAAACATCTGGAATTTACCAATCGTTACAGACGTATAAAAGCACGCCGTGGACACAAGAAAGCTATCATCGCTATCTGTCGTATGCTCCTGACCGCTATCTGGCACATACTCTCAGATTTAAAGCCTTATACACCTGAAGGTTATCTTGAGTCCCGTCCTGTGAATAAAGAAAAAACTCTTACCACTTCACAGGCACTTAATCTACTTAGACAACGAGGCTATCTCATCAAGGATGATCCTTTACCTGCTTCTTGATTAGGTGTTGCGCTAATATTCAATTTTGAGCCACCATATGATGGCTTATTTGTGATGTTCAATTTTATACCCTATCCACTACCTCTTAGTTTCAAACTTCTCACCTTTGTTCTTTTCAATGATCTTACGGAGATCAAGGACAAGATCAAAATCGCGTTTGGTTTCCGTTGCCGGAAAGATACTTTCATCACCCTCGATTCTTCGCTTTAGGACAGCTTCTGTGTATTCCGCTCCAAGTGTATCAAGTCTGAGGAATCGTTTATTACCTTTCATACGGAAAGCCGGTTGCTTTCCGTACTTGATTTCATAACCCTTTGCAGCAAGTCCGTCATAAAGTTCTTTAAAACTCTTCGTGCCGGATGTGATCAACTCCTCAAGATCTGCCCGAAGGACATCTCTAAGGCTTTTATGAAACGCTGCATTATGATACTTTTTCCTTTCACCGTAAGGTTTAGGAATGATAACGGATAAACCGTGCTCAATACAGACAAGATCACTCACCCTTTGAAGTGCTACTGTAGAGAAAAAGAAATTTCGCCATTTCCCGTCACAAGAAAGATTCGTAGAATTATAGATTATATGATTATGAATGTGCGCACGATCCGTGTGTGTCGCTACAATAAAGGCATGCTTTCCCTTAGTCCATCTCATAGCAGTTTCGTACCCCACCCTATTTGCTTCCTCAGGTGTCACTTCACCGGGCTTGAAGGACTGGCGGATCTGATACGCAATGATATTTCCTTTATACTCAAAGCCTTCTTTTTGAAAATACTGTCTTTTGGCCAAGAGAAACTCCTGATCACAGCTCTTGGGATCACATTCGTAGGAACTGATATATTTTCCGTTCTCGGTCTTCTTCTCATTCTCAGAGTAATCTGTCCTGTCCGCCAGACACTGTGCGATTGTTTTTCCTTTATTCACATGTAACGGTATAATCCTTGTTGCTGCCATAAAAACCTCCAAAAAAATAAAGGCTGCCACAATGACACGGGCAGACTACCCACATTGTGACAGCCGAATAAAAATCAACGTTCTGCTCCGGCAGCTTTCTTTTCTGCTGCACCGACAGTTACGGGCTTACTTGCTCTCGAAGCCTTTTTCTCTTCGCTAAGGTTTTTCAGGACTGATGGCTTTCCCTGCCTGGCATCCTCCTTCCCGGATTTCTCCGGATTGGTTTTGGTCTGGGCTTTCTGCGAAGTCTCATATTCAAAAGATACTTCCGCTCCGCCTTTTTCATACGACTCGACTGCTGCTTTTCTGATCTGATCGCGGAGGTCTTTGTTGAGAGGGAACGCATCGTCCTTATAAACGGGCTTGCCGTCCTCACCGACTTCGTTACTCTTGTGATGAGGCATATTCACGAACAATCCGTTCTTTCCCTCCACAACAGCGAGATTCTTGACAACAAATGCATTGTCGATCGTCATATTTACGTGTGCCTTTACTGCGGAATCGGGATCCGCATTTTCAAAT
>JAEEWS010000051.1 GCA_016287765.1 Lachnospiraceae bacterium | reverse complement strand
TTGTTTCCAGGGTATGTAAGCGAATACTATCTCTTTGAGAACTGAGGTGCTCTTCTCGCTGCCTTTAAGCCGTACTTCTTTCTTTCCTTCATACGAGGATCTCTTGTTAAGAAGCCTGCCTTCTTGAGAGCGGGTCTGTAGTCTGCGTCTGCCTTAAGGAGAGCGCGGGAGATTCCGTGACGGATAGCTCCTGCCTGACCTGTGAATCCGCCGCCGCGAACGGTGCAGATAACATCGAACTTATCGCCGGTCTGGGTAAGCTCAAGGGGCTGACGAACAACCATCTTAAGGGTGTTGAGACCGAAGTACTCTTCCATGTCACGCTTATTTATTGTAACCTTGCCTGTGCCGGGTACGAGATATACTCTGGCAACAGAGCTCTTTCTTCTTCCTGTTCCGTAATATCTTGCTGATTTAGATGCTTTAGCCAATGTTTTGTCCTCCCTTCATTAAAACTTGATCTCTAATACTTCGGGCTTCTGAGCCTGATTGTTGTGCTCAGGTCCTGCGTATACGTGAAGCTTCTCGATCATGCCTCTTCCGAGAGGTCCATGAGGAAGCATGCCCTTAACTGCGATCTTTACTACTTCGCAAGGGTCCTTAGCGAGCATTTCTCTGAGGGTTAACTCAGTAGTGCCGCCTGCATACTTGGAATGTGAGAAGTATACCTTCTGATCAAGCTTCTTTCCGGTAACTTTGATCTTTGCAGCATTGATGATGATAACATTGTCACCGAGATCAAGGAAAGGTGTATACTCGGGCTTATTCTTACCTTTTAATATCTGCGCAACTGCGGATGCAAGACGGCCAAGTGTCTGTCCCTCTGCATCGATAACATACCATTTTCTCTGTACGTTAGCGGCGCTTGCAACATAAGTCTTCATTGAGATTCCTCCTAAATTAGATTATTCTTGCCTTAAGGCAAATTTCATTCGTATTTCTGAACGGTGGAATTATATAAAAAGAAACACTGCCTGTCAACAGTGTTTCTCATCTTTTTTAAAATTTTTTCAAAAAAATCCGATTGTTTGTGTTATATTCCCATTCTCAAAGTGATTTTTCTGCTTCACTTTAATCATTTAGTTCAAACTCACAATAAACAGTATCGTTATAAACATTTTCCTTGCCATCTACCGTCTTAAAGACATATATATTCTTAGCGATCCGGTATTTGCCCTTTTTAAGAGTACCGTAAGCATTCAGATTAAAAGTTCTTTCCAGATGACCGGTTCCTGCGAACTTTCCTATACCATATACAGCCTGGTTCCATGTTTGCTCTGACTTGGGGCCGATGTATTCCCAGCTATCGTCCTTCAAGATCTCCAGACTCCACGCTTCACCGGTTTCCAGATAATAATCTGCTTTTTCCGAAAGGTCGATGCTATAACTTCCGCTTACACTTTCATCATTACGTGAAACGACACATGTTGTTGAAATATAACTAAGGTCATAATCTACCAAGGAGTTTGATTCGCCAAAACCTCCCTTGCTTATACCGCTATTATCACTTACTGTTGCCGGATAACTTGTTGCCGACTGATTAAGGTACTTACTTTCCTGCGGATCCAAGGAATCACTGAAACCGGAGCTGTCAGTTTCTTCATTCGCCCTTGATTCCATGTCCTTCATCAAAGCGCTCTTCTGTATCATATTAGTATCCGCGCTGCTTTCCTTTTTTTTCAAATGCATATTTCCGGCTACAGCTCCGCCACCGATAAGGATAACAATAACAGCCGCTGCCGCAAGCGCAGTTTTAAACCAGGGTCTCCGTGTAAATTCAGCCAGTTTTGAACTCCGGCTCCTCGCACTCCGCTGTCTCAACTTTTCGGTTTCTTCAATTATATCATCATCCAGATAGGACAATGCATCCGATATTTTCTCTTTATCCATATTAAACGGTGAAACCCTCCGTTTCCAAATATTCCTTAAGTCTCTGACGCGTTCTGAAAAGTATCATTTTAGCTTTTGTATCAGTCATACCGTAATAACTTGCAACATCTTTAAGTGAATCGGCATAGAAATAACGTCCCACAAAAAGGTTTCTGGCCTCATCATCCTGTTCTCTCAAGAATGCACTTATTACTTCTCCCAGGCGCTTCGCCTCGAGATTTGCTTCCACGTCCGAACCACCGGGAATACACTCTTCCAGTTCATCAATAGAAGTGGTATATTCCGAAGGTATCCTTTTCCCGGCGTGATTTTTTCTGTATACGTCGATAGCATGACCTCTGGTCAGTTTGCCCAAAAAGAGTGACAATACATCCGGTTTATGAGGCGGCATGGCATTCCATGCTGACAGATAAGTGTCATTGACACACTCTTCCGAATCCTCATTATTGTAAAGGATATTATTGGCTATCTTAAGCAGGTACTTTCCGTACTTCGTTTGTGTTTCCTTCAGCGCAGCTTCATTCCTGTCAAAGTAAAGCTGCACTATCTTAGCATCTTCCATTTTTTCCACTCTTACCCTAAATCACGTTAAATATTTCTTTTGGTTTCTACTAACAACGAAATATTTCGTAAAAAAATCCTAAACGTGATAAAAATTATTTCACAACCCATGCCAAAGGAAGATTCCATGAACTGTTTGCGTAATAAAAGGTTACACTGTTCATAAGATACTCCCCGTTATAATACATACAGGACGAGCTTCCTCCGTCCAGATTAGCGGCATTAACTGCGCCGTATTCCGACATAACGTCGATCAGATCCGATGCCGATGCTCCGAGATGTCCCGAAGCGCCTCTGCCGTCAGTAACCAGCAAAAGCAATGCACCGTCAGCTCTTTGTCCTATTGCGGTTCTCGGATTCAATCCGCTTCCCATTCCCTTCATCTCACGTTTCTCCCCGTTTATAATGAGCTGAACGAAATGATTGTTTTTATCCGATGCCTCCTCCTGGAAGCATACCGCATCTCTGATCTTCTTTTTTTCAACCAGTGCCTTTACCTGACCTTCGGTCATATCACTGATATTTTCCACTATCAGTACACCTTCCTCAGTCAATCCGATAAGCACCAGTCCTTTTTCTTCCCGTGGTTTGTTTCTTAAGATCTCACCGTTACTCACCACAACACCGTAAGGTGTTCCCCCGCTGTTGCCCGATTCTTCGTAAAGGCCTCCGTTAATAGCGCCCAAAGCCTTTTCTTTTTCAACAAACTTATCCAGCGTCTGCCCGGTCTTACCGAAAGGATATTTCGCGCTTACAAACACCTTTGAGGGATCGTAGACCACCATCATTTTCCCCGAAAAACTTCTTCCGATAACTTCAAATACATCAACGCCGTCTCCGTCCGGATCCTCAGTCTTATTCTCCTTGGCGGTCATCTCCTTATTATCTGTGATGCTGCCTGCATTTACTTCGACAACCTCTTCCCTGATCACAACTTCTCTGGGTTTTATGGTTATAAGACTTTCATCCACCTCTGCTTCCAGATCTTCCATGGAGTTGGAGTCCACTATCTCATTTATCTTGTCTTCATTTAAAAAGAGCTTAACAACAAATTTCAGTTCACCCGTTTCCAATAAAGTTGTAACAAAAGTCTTTTGGGCATATGGTCTCTTGTCGGAGCAGGCCATTGCGCACAGGCAATAAACCACTATCAGCAGGATCACAATAAAAGTCAAAAGGAAGGCGAAAGCTCCCAAAATATTTTTCCCTATGCTGTTACTTTTGGCTGTTCTACTCATAATCTATTTAGTCTCACTGTTTTCCGATAAGGTGATCATGTCGGCCATTAGCCATTTTCTGTTTCCCGTACTGTCCGGATTCTTTATAAAATAGACCCTGACAGATGTTGTATCGTACCTTTTACTGTATCCAAGGGTAGGTAATATAAGTATTTTTGTAAAGGAACTGTCGATGGAGAAGAATGAATCCGTATACATTACAAAGTTATCGATCTTTTCATTGATAAACTCCGGATCAGGTAAATGCCTGCTGGTCAGACCTATGTCACTTCCATAGGCATATTCTTTCAAGACCCTATATCTGTAGGAATCGGGAAGTAAATACTCTTCCAGCACACTAAATCCATAATCCCTTGGAGATCTGGAACGGTAATCAAGCCCTTGAACATCCATCCCCTTAACATAAGGTACTCTCTTGCCGGTCTTTTTATCCGTAAAAATATAAGCGTCAAACCCATCAGGTTTAAGATCATCGGTCATGAAACTGCTCCAGGTCTTCACATATTCCATGATCTCCTCTTCGGTAATGACTTCCGAAGGTATTTCATGTAAAACCGCCTGTTCACGTATTGTAAAATAGCCGTCCGTCCAAAAAGGTGTAACCAAAGCATCAAGATTATCCCTGATCTCAAGATCCGGCGCATTTAAAGCATTGGTAAATGCATAGGAAGCTATTTTAGGCATATCCGCATACTCGTAGCACCACCTATATTCTTCTGCTTCTTCTACAGATACTATATAATCCTCAGCGGTCTTGGAAGCTTCTTTTAACGTAACCTTAAAATTATCGGGAAGTATCAGATTATAGGTTTTTGTTTCAAGGGTATTTCCGGATCTGTAATCCACTTCATATCCGTATTCATCGATTATCTTCACCTCAAATTCCGGTGAATCAGTTTGTATTAAAACAGCTTTTTTACCCTCTTTGGCTTCACTTTCGGAAACATTATCCCCCAAAACCGTAAAGCCCTCCGGAACTTCTATGGTGTATTTGTACTTTGCTTCCACGATCTCTTCAGGTTCAAGAGTCGGTATGGGCGTGTGGGTAGGAGTAGGTGTGATATTGGCGATCCTTTCCTGCTCCAGCCTTTCCTGCTCTCTTTCGTAGCGCTCCAGATAATTATATCCCACTACAAGTACTGCTGCCCCTGCCAGGAGCAGCAATACCACTGTGATCAAATAAGTTTTAAGTAACTTGTTCTGCATTCTATCCCAATCTATGATGTAATCGTTCTAATCTTCTCCTGCTCTTTCTCTTTAAAATGCCAATAAGCGGGAACTGTGCAACGAGTGCGATCCCCACAAGGATCAACGCTATTTTATGTGCCTGTACAAAGTCACTGTTTATTATCGTCATCAACCCGTTTTTCGTGCTCTTTCCAAGTTTAACCAATGCAGGAAGAGGCGTTGGAGTGGGCGTTGGCGTTGGCGTGTTTGTCGGCGTCGGTGTATTGGTAGGTGTAGGCGTCGGTGTCGGAGTGTTTGTCGGCGTCGGCGTGTTTGTCGGCGTCGGTGTCGGTGAAGGTATCAGCTTGAGATATTCCGTAGAAACCCATCCATAGGTCTTTCCCGATTCATTTTCCACGATCACTCTTGCCCAGTCCATATCATTTCCGCCCTGGACAAAGATCTCCAGATCAAGTCTGGTTCCGCTTACAAGCATGCTCAAGATCTTCGAGTTCGTTGTGTATGACTCTCTTACGGTAAGTCGTCCAAATTCCGTAACCACCTCATACTCACCCGCTTCATACTTTGATGCCGGCTGAGGTGTAGGTGTGGGTGTGGGTGAATAAACTGCCTTCAGGGTAACGTATTCCATAGCCAGCCAACCCCATACCTGGTTATTGCTCTGTCCTTCAATATCATCCGGTACAGGTGTTGCGGTTGCGCCCGTCTGAGTACCGGGATTGCTCGCATTGGGTACCGTGAAGACGTATCCCCAATGGTGACCGTTTTCGTTATATACAAAGTCGGATATCTCTACAAGTGATCCTACCTCCAGCTTGGAAACAACGTCGGATTCCGTGTTGGTATCGGCACGAAGATTTAAATAAGAACCCTTGTCAACATTTACGATATAATATCCTGCATTGTAATGTGCAGGCTTGGGTGTGCTGGTGGGCTTGGGAGCCATAGTACTGGTGGGTGTGGGAGTGGTGTTCTTTCTGATAACGGAAAGATCTTCCTTACTGATCTCACCATAGAAGGTATCGTAATAGTTCTTGTAAACATATGCCCAGTTAAGTGAATGATACTTTAATGCAAATCCGTTCCATGAAAGTACCTGGATCTCACTTACATAGCATCTCATACCCCAGTTACAGTCAATAACATAGAGCTTTCCATCGTCATAATCCACGCCAAGGATTATAACCGAATGGTTACCGTAATTACAACGAAGATGGGTTCCGGGATGGATAAGTTCGGCATGATCAATAAACCACTTTTCAACTTCTTTTCCTGTAATTTCCTGAGCCTTTTGATTGGGTCCGGAAATATACTGGAACTTGTTACGGTTGGCAATGTTGTTTACACCGAAAAGTACCTGCTGTATGAACATAGCATAGCCCATACATTGAGTTGCTTTAAGGTCTACCGTTTCACCTTCTATATCAACATATCTGAGGCAGTTACATCTTGGGTCTGTCAGGTTGTTTTCCAGGCATCTGATCTCCGGATGATTGGGGTGACAGGTACATGCTCTTCCGTTTTTGCTGAAGAAAGACCCCGGACCGTACAAACTGAACGCATAGTCTATTCTCTGTGCAATGTATTTATCTGCCGAGAACTGTTCACCGCGATTGGCCTTTCCATCGTCATAACTTTCAACAGTCAATGTTGTCGCTGCATAGGCAGGCTCCGGACTGATGCCGTAAGTAACCCGCATAAAAAATTCCAGCAACAACGCAAGTATTAGTATTTTTGCGATTTTACGTCTTCTTTTCATTCTAAAAATTATTCCCACTCATTAGCTCTTATTTTATCCAAAAAAGTTCCCAATTCATCAAAGAGATACTTTCCATATAAATAATTGCCCTCTTTTTGTACCCTTATAAGCTGTTCGTTGTATTTATTGTTTTCTTTCTCATATGCGGCCATTTTATCTCGTTCGGCCTTGTACTTTGCCAGATCTTCCTGATCCTGATAAGACCTGACATTATCCATCATATCGTTTCGCTTGTCAACCCTCACATTGGTCCGATACAGTCCAAAATATGGAGCATTGTCTGCTGAAAATTCAGCACCTTCGATCAACGATCCGCACCAGCTTTCTGCCTTCCTGCTCTTGATCGCATCCTCAAGCAGTTCCGTTACACCGTTCCCCATATCAAGAGAAATGGCTCCGTTACCCACATAATTGTGCAGGTATGTTTTGGGAACGTCCCAGATACCGTATTTTTCAACAAGATCCCAAAACACATTATCATCCCCTGAAATCTCAACAGCCTCAATTACTGCCTTAGCCAGCAGCATATGTACTGCATTGCCGTTTTCACCCTCGATATCCGGCGCCACCACAACAATGGGCTTAAATCTTCTGATATTCTCAGTCGCAAAAGAAAGCACGTTATCATATCCGTAAAACTTGTCCGCCGTTTGATAACTCATGAGCAGCTTATTCCTGAATTTCCCCATTTCAGGATAATACTTTACTCCCAGTTTCCACAGAGAATCAAGTTTTTCGTACTCCTTCATCCTTTCTTCCGAAGAAGTATATTCGCACATGTAGACGACCTTGACACGCAGATCCCTCTTTCCTGCATATATTGCCTCGACGGCCCCAAAATCTGCTATCTCATCACCTTCATGAGGTACAAATATCAATATGTCCGCATCCTTATCCAGTTTTTCCCATCTCTGAACCCTGTCGGGTATTTCTCCTTCACCGAACACTTCCAGTTCACAGATCCCTGCCTGTCCCGTAAAGGAAAGTCTGCAAGTATCCGCTCCTCCCGGAATCTCTATAAATTCACGAAGGAAACCGTCTTTTCCGCAGACTATGGACTCTGAACCATACTCCAGTTTCCATTCTCCGGGAAGATTTAAACAATCCCAGGTCACATACACGCCGTAGATCTTTTCATCTGCCTTTATGCCCAAAACAGAGTTTTCCGGTATCATTTCTGCGGTTTCCGTATTATCATCCCTGAGTGCAGAAAGCCCATGTCCCTCCGGCAATGCATATGAAGGTAACACCATATAATCAAGGGACTTATCATTTTCGTCCTCATCTACGATGATCAGTGTTCCGTCAGGTCCAACCTCAAAGGTAATTCCTTCGAGAAGATCCTCAAGTGTGATCTCCAATTCTTCGGCCTTTACTTCCGTTTTTCCGGAAGACATGGTTAACAATGATACCATCATAACCATCAATACTATGATCTTTTTATATTTTAAAGTTTTCTTCACGTTTGATCTACCATATCCCATTGATCTTTCCCATTCCTGCATTTATTTGACCACAAATGCAATTGGAAGATTCCAGGATGTATTTGCCTTTCTGAAGGTCACACTGTCCATAATATATTTACCGTTATATACCATGCTTGATGAACTTCCTCCATCAAGATTTGCGGCATTTACGGCGCCGTATTCACTCATTATCTCTATAAGATCCGAAGCCGATGCTCCCAGATGTCCGGAAGCTCCTCTGCCGTCGGTAACGAAAAGCAGTAAAGCACCGTCTGCTCTTTGACCTATGGCTGTTCTTGGATTGTATCCGCTTCCCAGGTTGCCGTTAAGCTCACGGGGCTTACCGTTGATCACAAGAGATACAAAGTGATTGTTCTCGTCCTTGAATTCCTCCTGGAAACTGCAGCCATCCCTAATCTTCTTATCTTTGACCAGTTTTTCCACACCCGCTTCATCCAGGTCGGAAATATCTTCTATGATCAGGATGTTATCCTCGGTCAGTGCTATAAGTACCAGTCCATTAAGCTCTCTGGGTTTGTTGGTCTGTATCTCACCATGCCCCACGGTCACACCGTAAGGTCTTCCGCCCAATTCTGTCTGTATATAGATACCGCCGTTTATTCCTCCCACTCCGCCGTATTCGGCTACGATCTTATCCAGTGGAGCACCTTTTCTGTAATCGTTGTAATAAGATTCCAGAGTTACCCTGGAAGGATCCAGGACTACCATCATGGTTCCGTAAAAATTTCGGCCCTCAACTTCGTAAAAGATCACACCGTCTCCGTCCTCATCCACTTCACGGTTCAATTCGGATCCAAAAGCGTCGGAATGAGTGGCTGTAACAGCTTCCTGATTTTTACCGGAGGCTGCTCCCATGTTCTTTCCCGCATCTGCATTTCCGGCAACTACGGTAATGAGATTGGTATCAACTTCCTCTTTAAACTCCTCCATGGAGTTATTCTTAACGATCTCGCTTATCTCTTCATCCGTAAGATACCAGGAGGCCAGAAATTTTAAAGCACCTGTCTCAAGTATGGTACTAACGAAGATTTCCCTGGCGGTGGCAGATCCGCCGTTACAGATAATGTTCATGGAAAGGATAAGGATCATCAATATCCCGGCGACGACAGTGCCTATGCATGCAAAAACTCTGCCCACATTTACCAATATTATGTTTTTAAGAGATCTTTTCTCTTCCATGATCATTCCGCTCCTTTGGCAATAAGTCCGGCGATCCTCCACTTTCCTTCATAATAACAGAAGAAAAATGTGCTGTTTATCTTATCATTTACAATCTTCTTCTCGTAATTCGTTATAACATTCATTTCCTTGTTAACATATACATCACAGGAGAACAGGTTATCCGAATATCTGACATAATTCGAAACTCCTTCTTCTATAAATACAGGTGTCTCATGGGATGAAGCAAATGTTATGTCTATACTCTTTGCAAAAGCTTCTGCATTTTTATAAAGATATGTATCCGGAACAAGATATTCCTTTATGATCCCAAAGCCGTGTCTGGTACCCTTAAGGTCGTTTGACAGGAAAAGGGACCACATTTCCACGCTTCCTATGGGATCCGCTTCCACCAGGACTTCCTGAGGAACTTCCCTTAATGCAGCCTGTTCCGTTATCTCAAAATGATTACCCACAAATTCAGGTTCCACAATATCACCTAAATTATCTCTGATCTCAAGCTCCGGCTCCTTTAAAAGGCCCTTGATCTCATATTTTACAAGCCCCGGCATTTCAGCAAAGGGTCTGTAATCGTCATACTTACTCAAAACCACTCTTTCGGTCTCAAAAAGGCTCAGATCCTTACCCTGCCACTTAATGTCAAAATTATCCGGGATCGTAAACGCCAGATCGAAGGTGGACACCTGATCTCCGTTTTTGTAGTCGATGCTGTTTCCGTAGCCGTCACTTATCGTAAGGCTTTCGGCTGCCGTGTTATAAATATAATGCACTCCGCCGTTATCGGGCACTCCCGCCACTTCATATCCCTCATCCGTCAATTTATAACTTGAAGGGAGTATCAGATTGTAGGTATTGTACTCAGCGGTAACATATCCGTTATTGTTTACGGTTTTGCATTCTCTTCCCGCGTGGTCATAAACCTTTACTTCCTTAAGATTATACATATCCGGAATGCTGTAGATAACATTGCCTTCCTTCTCCGTACATTCCACTCCGTTGGCATTTTTATATACTGCCTGATCATTAAGAACAGCGGTAAAATTCGAAGGGATCTCAATATATTCCGTGTAATTTGTAAGTGTAAGAACAGGTGAGATCTCTCCCGCCTCCCAGGTATTGGCCGTCAATATCTCCATTATGATCCTGGAATCGGTACAGTTAAGGATAAACTTTGCAAGCAGCTCTCCGTCTCCGTAAAAGCCGTAGACCTGCCTTACTTCACTGTAACTGCCGGAAAGGATCTTCCATGTCCAGTTCTGAGCCATGGCCAATTTTCTGTTGTATTCTTCATACACATCGCTGTCGTAAGGGCTGACTTTGATCTCCGGATAGTTGATCACTTCCGAAGCTCTTTCATTTCTCACCGCATCGATAAATTTTTCCATGGTTTCATTTACCACATGGTCAGGCTGAGACGCTTCATAATCATCTATATTGGCCTGTACGAAAACAACCGCATAATCCGTTAAAAGGATAATGGCTGCCAACAATATGCCATACAGTATTCTGAACACCACTTTATCTTTTTTCATCGCCATAGGTTCCCCCAAACTTCGTCCAATAAGTTTGTGCAATAATCTATCGTCAACTTTTTACCTGCCCGGACATATACTTCATTTTCTGCTGCCAATTCCTCATTGTAATCAGATAAGGCATATACTGTAACAGCATTTTTTCCTGTCTTCACATGACATACAACAGGTGTTATATCAAAATCCTTTATGATAACGTTGCCTTCATCATCTCGTCCCAAAAGAACCTCGGACATTCCACCCAGCATTCTTTTAAGGATCTTTTCCCCCTCTTCCTCAGTCCAGTTCACAAAATTTCCGAGAGAGTAATATACAAGCATACGATCACTCGACACTTCTCTTGGTCCGTTCTCTCCAATGCCCAGTTCCCAAACGTCATAGGTGGATTTTTCGTCAACCACTACAATGGGCTGGATAACGTGGGAATGAGTTCCCATCACCAGGTCCACTCCATGCTCGTAAAATATCCTGTTCCAGGATCTCTGGGAATAGTCCTGCTTATTGGAATACTCTGTTCCCCAGTGAGGACATACAATGGTGAAATCCGCATTTTGTTCTGCCCTGTCAATAAGATCCGTAACTTTCTTAACGGCTACCGCATTGCTTTCAGAAGCCGGATCATTTACAAGAAAAGGTCCCACTGCATAAGGCATTGTGGAAGGAACTTTGATCCCATTGGTTCCATAAGTAAAATTCAAAACCGCGATCTTCATTCCGTCCTTTTCAAGGTAGACTATCTGATCCTCTGCCGCTTCTTCGCTATCATAGATGCCGAGAACATATATGCCCGAAAATCTCTTCCAGTTGGAAAGGCAATTAAGTATACCGGACTTTCCTTTGTCCAGTGCATGGTTAGTGGCGTGGAGCACCACATCGAAACCCGCATCCGAAAGTGCATCCGCCAGTTCGAAGGAAGCATTGAAATTCGGATATCCGTTTACTCCCAAGTCCCTGCCTCCGATGATAACTTCCTGATTGACAAAAGAATAGTCAAAGGCAGAAATACGATCCTTCATATTTTTAAAGATCGATGTATAGTCATATGTCCCGTCAGCCTGCAAACAGTCTTTTTCCACCCCTGTGTGCATCAATATATCCCCGACCATGGATATTGTCATGGCCGGCTCCGGAGTGGGAGTGGGTGTGAAGGTGGGCGTAGGGGTAAAGGTGGGTGTCGGCGTGAAGGTGGGCGTAGGGGTTTCCGTAGGTACAGGGGTAAAAGTGGGTGTCGGGGTAAAGGTGGCTATTGCTGTCACCTGTGTTTCAATAACTCCATTTTCTCCCGTTTCCTCATTTTGGACGCAACCTGCAGCCATTGCTACTACCAGAACGGAAAGCAGTATCTTGTATTTTAACCTATTAATTCTCATTTAAATAATCTATCCTCATTAACGTAAGTCCCTGAGCAGGTGCTGTAGGCCCCGCATTGCTTCTGTCCTCGGAAGCCAGTATATCCTTTATGCTTTCGGGTGTCTTTTCTCCCAGTCCCACCTGTACCAGCGTGCCGGCTATTATCCGGACCATATTGTACAGAAAACCGTTTCCTGTGATCCTGAAAGTGATGAGATTGCCTTCTTTAAACACTTCTGCTTCATATATGGTTCTCACATGATCGGGAACAACCGTATGTATCGAACAAAATGCCGTGAAATCATGGGTTCCTGTGATATAACCCGCAGCTTCCTTCATCTTTTCCATGTCCAGTTTTTTATATACAAAATAGGTATATTTTCTGTTAAAGGGCTGAATATGGTCAGCATTCCATATCCTGTATTCATAGGTCTTTTTGCATTTTATCTTTCTGGGATGAAAATCCGAAGGAACTTCGCAAGATCTTTGTATAACTATATCTTCCGGTAATGAGTGATTTAAGGCATAACAAAACTTTTCTCCCGGTATTTCGGACTCTGTATCGAACACGCATATATTTCCCATTGCATGCACACCGGCATCTGTTCTGCTGGCGCCTATCAAAAGGATGTCTTCACCCAATAATCTTTTAAGCTCCTTAGTCAGAACACCGGCAACAGTCTCGCTGTTTTGCTGAATCTGCCAACCGGAATATTTTGTTCCGTCATATGCCACTTCCAGCATTACCCTTTTCATAATAAACCAAGTACCACCCTGTCTGTTGCCACGATCACAACGATATAAAGCAAGAGAAGAAGATAAGCTACACCATCTCTTCTTGCATATCTCAAAGGTTTCATGGAAGTCCTGCCCTCATCTCCATGATAACACCTTGCTTCCATAGCCATAGCCAGCTCATTTGCACGTCTGAAGGCTGACACGAACAAAGGAACAAAAACAGGCACCAGAGCCTTTATCCTGTCCATGAACCTGCCCTCCTCAAAATCAGCTCCTCTTGCCTGCTGAGCCTTCATTATCCTGTCAGTTTCCTCCATCAGGATCGGAATGAATCTTAAGGCAATGGACATCATCATGGATATCTCATGCACCGGCACGTGGATCTTCTTCATCCATCTTAAGCCTGTTTCCATACCGCTTGTAAGCTGATTTGGCGTGGTAGTAAGAGTCATCAGTGATGAACCGATGATCAGGAAGAAAAGCCTAAGCCCCATAAATGCTGCCGTAGTCAGTCCTTCTTTGGTCACAGTAATGAATTGCCACTGAAACACAGGTGTTCCCGAAGTGAGGAATATATTAAAAAACATTGTAAATATAAGCAAAAACCAGATGGTCTTAAGTCCCTTCATCATAAACTTAAAAGGAACCCTGGAAACGATGATGACTGTAGCCAGACAGATCCCTGCAATAATGTATCCCACAAATGTGTGAAACAGGAACATGGATACTATAAACAGCAAGGTGGCTGTCAGCTTAACTCTGGGGTCCAGTCTGTGTATGACCGATTGTGAGGGATAATATTGTCCCAGTGTAATATCTCGTAACATTTATTTAACTCCTGTAACAGCCTTCAGCATTTCCCTTGCTTCTTCCACAGTGGTTGCGATTCCCGGCAAAGGTATGCCACGCTTTATAAGGGCTGCGGTAAGATAGGTGACCTGAGGAGCGGCAAGGCCGATCTTTTCAAGTTCTTCGTAGTTTTGGAATACCTCTTTGGTCGGTCCGTCAAACCGGACGCAGCCATGATCCATAACTATCAGTCTGTCCACAAATCTGGCCACATCTTCCATGGAATGAGAAACCAGAACAACAGTTATCTTTCTTTCCTCACGGATACGATCTATAGCTTCCAGTATCTCGTCTCTTCCACTGGGATCCAGCCCGGCTGTGGGCTCATCCAATACTATGACTTCCGGCTTCATGGCGAGGACTCCCGCAATAGCCACTCTTCTCTTCTGACCTCCTGAAAGGTCGAAGGGGGAAACATCGTAAAGATCTTCTCCGATACCTACGGTTTTAAGAGCCTCAAAAGCTCTGAGCTGTACTTCAAGTTTCGGAAGTTTCATATTGGAAGGCCCGAATTCCACATCCTTTTCCACCGTAGTTTCAAAAAGCTGATACTCGGGATATTGAAAAACAAGCCCCACCTTGGTTCTGAGTTCTTTTCTCGAAAAGTCTTCATCCCAGATATCTCTGCCGTTATAATAAATATTTCCGCCGGTGGGACGCACAAGACCGTTCAGGTGCTGGATCAAAGTAGATTTACCGGAACCCGTGTGGCCGATTATACCGATAAATTCCCCGTCCCTGATCTCGATGGAAACATCATGTAAAGCCGGCATTTCCATTGCCGTGCCCTTTTGATAAATATAATTTACCTTATCTAAATAAAGCAAAGTCTTTCCTCATTTCTTACCGTATTTGGAAACAAAAGCATCCACAAATTCATTCACCGAAAGTACTCCTTCCGGAAGATCCAATCCGTCTTTCTTAAGTTCATATGCCAGCTCTGTAGCCTGAGGCAGATCCAATTTGTGTTTTTTTACTTCCTCGGGTCTTGAGAATATCTCTCTGGGTGTGCCATGCATAACTATCTTACCGTTATCCATGACTATGACCTTATCGCAATCCACCACTTCATCCATATAATGAGTGATCAGAAGGATGGTGATACCCTCTTTTTTGTTAAGTTCATGTATTGTGGCTATTACTTCTTTTCTACCGTTGGGATCCAGCATGGCCGTGGGCTCGTCAAGCACTATGCACTTGGGCTTCATAGCAAGAATGCCCGCTATTGCTATCCTTTGCTTCTGTCCTCCCGAAAGATGATTGGGAGATGAAGTCCTGTAAGCGGTCATTCCCACCTTTTCAAGAGCAAAAGCCACTCTCTTAACTATGTCATCCGTGGGAACGCCCAGGTTTTCAGGGCCAAAAGCCACGTCCTCTTCCACCACGGAAGCCACCAATTGGTTATCGGGATTCTGAAAAACCATTCCGGCGCTTTGACGTATATCCCAGATATTTTCTTCTTTTGAAGTATCAAACCCGTTAACGAAAAGCACTCCCTCAGTGGGCTCCAGGATCGCATTGATCTCCTTTGCCACTGTGGACTTTCCTGAACCGTTGTGACCTAGGATAGCCACAAAGTCCCCTTTTTTTATGTCAAGATCGATCCCGTCGATGGCTCTTACTATGCCTTCCACGTTGCCTTCTTCGTCTCTTCTTATATATTCATATGCAAGTTTGCTTGCTTTTATCATCCGTAAAATCCTGTCTTTCAACAAAAGTCTCTATTTACCCACAGTAAACTTTATTTTAACATATCCACCGTTTCAATACAAGGATGGAGTTTAAGAAAAGAGTGGTGTAAAAAAAATCGGACACCTTACAATCAGCTTGTAAGATGTCCGTTTATTATTGATGTAATGATTTAAATTAAACCAGCTCGAGAAGAACTTCCATAGCTGCATCGCCCTTACGCTCACCGATCTTAACGATACGTGTGTAGCCGCCCTTGCGATCTGCATACTTGGGTGCGATCTCATCAAAGAGCTTCTGTGCAACATCAACTTTCTTTGTGTTCTTCTTCTTGCCTGCAACTTCTGTAGGAACTTCAGTTACGTCATAAAGATAAGCTTCCATCTGTCTGCGAGCATGAAGTCTGGAAGGCATATCCTTCTTGATCTCCTTCTCTACTTCGTCGAAAACGTCAACCTTCTTGCCGTCTACAACTTCCTTAACGCGTCTTCCGTCCTTATCCTTACGAGCAACCTTAGCCTTAACGGTTGCTGTTTCAAAGTTATCCTTTTCCTTAACAGCAAGTGTGATCATCTTTTCAGCGATGCTCTGCACTTCTTTGGCTCTGCACTCAGTGGTAACAATCTTGCCGTTGTAAAGAAGATTGGTAACCTGGTTTCTGAGCAGTGCTTTTCTCTGGCTTGCTGTTCTGCCAAGTTTTCTATAGCCTGCCATCGTAATTCCTCCTAAATAATATGTATCATCCCGACCTGTCCCTCAGATCGTGATCTGATCTTAACTCTCTTCGCTCTGTCTTAAAGACAAGCCCAGTTCTTTTAATTTAGCATGTACTTCTTCCAGTGACTTACGACCAAGGTTACGAACCTTCATCATGTCATCGGGAGTCTTGTTTACAAGTTCGCCAACGGTATTGATACCTGCACGCTTCAAGCAGTTGAAGGAACGAACGGAAAGCTCGAGTTCATCAATGCTCATTTCAAGAATCTTTTCCTTTTCATCAGATTCAGCTTCAACGATAACTTCTGCGGAAGCAGCACGCTCGGAAAGCTGAATGAAAGACTCAAGATGTGCGCTCAAAACCTTAGCTGCAAGGCTGACTGCCTCGTCGGGAGCCAAAGTTCCGTTTGTGTAAACATCAAGTGTTAATTTGTCGTAATCGGTCATTTGGCCGACACGGGTATTCTCAACCGTTAAGTTTACTCTCTCAACAGGTGTGTAGATGGAATCAACAGCGATAACTCCGATAGGAAGTTCATCGTTCTTGTTCTTCTCAGAGCTTACATAACCACGACCGTTAGTGATCGTGAGTTCCATGTAAAGCTTGCAATCCTCACCGCCGTTAAGTGTAGCAATAACCTGATCCTTGTTGATAATTTCGATATCCGAGTCAACGATAATATCGGCAGCCGTTACAACACCCTCACCCTCGGCTTCAATGTATGCGACCTTGGGCTCGTTTGTAGAGCTGTTATTCTTTATTGCAAGACTCTTGATGTTCATAACGATTTCGGTAACGTCTTCCTTAACGCCCGGAATTTCCGAGAATTCATGGACTACGCCATCGATCTTAATCTGGCTTACAGCCGAACCCGGAAGTGAAGAAAGCATGATTCTTCTCAGGGAATTACCCAGCGTTGTGCCGTATCCGCGTTCAAGGGGCTCTACGACAAAACGACCGTATTTATTGTCCTCTGTACTTTCGGCAATCTCAATCTTTGCCGGCTTAAAATCGAAATCAAACATATCGGACCCTCCTTTAATATTGTTGTCCCGGGGATATTTTCCCCGATGCTTCGGTAAAACAACCGAATCAGCCTACTATTTGGAATACAACTCGACAATAAGTGTAGCGTTTACAGGAACGTCGATCATATCAATTGTAGGGAACTCCAAAACCTTACCGGAAAGGTTCTCATGGTTTGCTTCAAGCCATGCGGGAACTGCTCTTCCTGCGGTTACTTCGAGGATGTCCTTATATCTCTGGGATGCCTTCTTAGTATCCTTGATCTCAATAACATCGCCTGCATTAACAAGGTAAGAAGGAATGTTTACGCACTTACCGTTAATGAGAACCTGCTTGTGGTCAACGATCTGACGAGCTTCTGTTCTTGTTCTGCCATATCCGAGACGGAAGATAACATTGTCAAGACGACGCTCAAGAAGGATCATCATATTATCACCGGTTGTACCGGTCTTAATCTTCTTTGCTTTTTCAAAATTGTTGCGGAAAGGCTTCTCAAGAACACCATAAATGAACTTAGCCTTCTGCTTCTCTTTCAACTGGTTACCATACTCGCTGACCTTCTTGCCGGCTCTGGCGAATCTTCTGTTAGATTTCTTGTTGATACCGAGAACAGCGGGTTCAATGCCCAGTGATCTGCACTGCTTTAAAACAGGATCTGTATTTCTAGCCATTTGCTTTTTCCTCCTTCAATTATACTCTTCTGCGCTTAGGCGGTCTGCATCCGTTGTGAGGAACAGGTGTAACGTCCTTAATGGAAGTTACGTTGATACCGCATGCCTGAAGTGCACGGATAGCTGCTTCACGGCCCGTACCGGGTCCCTTAACCATAACGTCTACGCTCTTAAGACCCTGAGTAGCTGCAACCTTTGCTGCTGTCTCAGCTGCCATCTGTGCAGCGTAAGGAGTTGATTTTCTT
>JAEEWS010000085.1 GCA_016287765.1 Lachnospiraceae bacterium | reverse complement strand
ATAGTGATAATAGAATGTGTTGCGGTTGATCCCACACCTTTCCACAATGTCCTTTACGGTGATCCTGTCAAAGGGCATTTCATTCAGCATTTCCAAAAATGTATTTACTATTGCTTTTTGAGTAAAAACAGCCATAAAACACTCCTAACTGAGTCAATGGGGACAGGTCATTTTGACTCATCGAAGACGAGTCAAAATGACCTGTCCCCATTGACTCATTACATTCGGTAAAGACCACGTTACTGTTCACACCGCCCTAACGCTCATACGAAGAGCAGGATCCTCGCTTACGAGCCGTTCGCTCAGTTCATAAAGCCTCTTTGCGAGCTCCGGGTCCTTGGATCGTTTTGATGACTTGGCGATCCTGCACTTGTAAAAGTACTCTCCGGAGACATCCTTTACCGACTCGTCCGTAGCCAAAAAGACTGCTGTCCTTGCGCCTTCCGCAGGTGTCAGGAAAAAGGGCTTCAGCATTCGGGTAACCGTCTTACCGAATCCCGTCTCGCGATCGACACCCATATTTGTGGCCACCGCGCCGGGGTGGCAGCAGTTCACGGTAACACCTTTCGGATAGCCTGCGCCGCCTTCTTTTAAGCGTCTTGCGAGTTCCCTTGTAAAAAGAACATTTGCAAGCTTACTCTGTCCATATGCCTTGATCACGTTGAAGCCCTTGGTCAGGTTTATATCATCGAACCGTATCTTCCCGACCTTGTGAGCGCCGGATGCGACAACCACGATCCTCGAGCCCTCTCCCATCAGTTCAAGCAGCTCCGTTGTCAGGAGAAAATGTCCGATGTGATTGATCCCGAACTGCCTCTCAAGGCCTTCTTTCGTCTCCTGCCTGTCCAATGAGATAAATCCCGCATTGTTAACAAGCACATCGAGCCTCTTGTATTTTTCCTTTACTTTGGCGGCAAAAGCGCGGACAGATGCGTAATCCCCCAGGTCGCAGAGCATCAGTTCAAGCTGCCGGTCCTTTTTTTCCGATAATCTTGCAAGGGCTTCCTGCCCGCGTTTCTCGCTCCTGCAAAGCATGATGACCTTGACTCCTTCGTCGGCCAATGCCTCCACAGTAGCCATGCCCATACCGGAATTCGCTCCGGTCACGATTGCAAGTTTTCCGTTTAAACGTCCCATAAATCAACCTTCCTTTTGTTTAAAAGCCGCGAAACATCACCCCCGTGACGGGGTTAGCGGCTCATTTTTGACGGTCCCGAAGGATCCTGATTATAAACTATACTATAGTTATCTTTTGTCAAGCGGATTTCGGAAAAGAACACAAATACTCCGATTAGCATAAAAGGCAAACGGCCTCAGCCCGTCCGGGGGAGTCAATGGGGACAGGTCATTTTGACTCATCTTCGATGAGTCAAAATGACCTGTCCCCATTGACTCACAACCTGTCCCCACTGACTCCTGAATAGAAATTTCAGCGGGGTTAGTGGTCCATTTTGAATATGCGTACCAAAACCAATGAGATCACTGCCATCACGCCGGTTGTAACAGCCGCCGCAAGATAGTTCCCATACATATCATAATGATAAAAACTCCCCACTGAATTGATAATGGCGTGACACAGCACGCACAGCCACACGCTTCCCGTAACCTTCCTCACGGTACCCAGCATAAAGCTTAATCCGAGGACCATGACGCCAAACACAAAAAAGTTTTTATGATGCTGGCTTGCGCCTGAGATAAAGAACAGCGGCAGATGCCACAGCCACCATATCACGGCGGTGATCAGGTTCGAAAGCACGAACCCGAGTTTTTTATCGAGTTCGTGAAATGTAACGTATCGCCAGCCTGCTTCTTCAAGTCCCCCCGCAAAGACCATGGCAAGGATCATAAGCGGAAGCCAGTACAGATGCAGCCCCTTCCTGTATCCTGAAATGAGGCACATCAGGGTCGTATGCAGGATTGGGAAAAGAATCGTCAAAAGATAGGCCCATGCATTGTGTTTAAAATCGAAAACATGCTTTATCCAGTCTTTAAATCCGGCAACAATCCCGTTTTTCTTAAGAACAACGAAGGCCGCTATGGCGGGGGATACCCCTCCCATGAACCAAGGCAGATAGATCCATGCATGATCTTTCATAGTAAGCCCGTTAGCGCCAAGGATGATACATGCGCCCCAGCATGCTCCCATTATAGCAAAGGTGAGGATGAGATGTGACCAAAAGACCCTTCCGTTAAAACAAGTTTTTCCGTTTTCCATTTAATTATCTCCCTCTGCCTGCTCTTTTGCTATCTTATGCACCAAATCAGCAAACTCCGCCGATCGTGATTCAAGTAATCCGTGGGTCGCGTTCTCCATCACGAGCATTTCTTTTTTCGGAGCATTCACGTTTTCAAAATACTCACATGCAAGCCAATAGTTGGTCTGATAATCCATATCTCCGTTTATATTGTAGTAAGGCACCAGGTAATCATATCTGCCAAGCAACGACATTTTCGACAGTTCATTTGCGAAAAAGTCCAGATAGGGCATGAATTCCTTGCTGCCGTTTGTAAGATAGTGCACATAGTCCTTTATCGTGTAGTTCGGGTTAAACAGCACCGCTGCCGCAACATTATAATCCGTGCCGTCTTTCATCATACCATAGCCATATCTTTCCAGCGTGGCGTTTCTTGCCTGCAAAGCTTCCATGGAGGATTCGTTTTCCGGAGACCATTGGGAGAGCAAATGCTTTCCCTCTTCATCTCCCTTGCTCCATTCCTGCGCCGCGTCGTAAAGCCTTTGTTCATTCTCCTTGGGATCTATGAACTGTCCCGTCCCTATGAACGCATCATAGAGGTCCGAGTACTCCAAAGCCAGGTTTGCGCCATAGAGTGACCCCCATGAATGTCCCAAAAGGGTGATCTTGTCCTTGCCCATGTATTTAAGCAGGAACTCGGTCATTTCCTTGCCATCCTCCATCATCAGCTCTGCGGTTAGGGTTTCCGTCTTTGAAGTGGCATAACTCTTCCCGCAGCCCCGCTGATCCCACGTGACCACCGTATAAACGTCGCTCCACTTCCTTGTGAAGGCATGATCGATAATACTCGTCGAAGACCCCGGCCCGCCATGAAGATACAGCAAAACAGGGTTGTTTTTATCCTGTCCGTAGATATTGATCCATTGTTTCGTACCGTTTATATCCACATACATGGATTCATTTATGCCGCCGTCAGGTGTTCTGCTGTTGAGCAGCCCACCGACGAAATGCGCTGACAGGACCACCGCTATAAGGGAAGCAATGACGATCCCCGTCACTTTTAAGATCTTTATTATTCTTCTTTTCATTTCAGTCTCCTATACTTTGGCTTTTTAACCATCGTTGACCATTGTACGCTAACGCTCGTTAACTGTCAATGCGGAGCTGTGAATTCAGACTTTTGTTGAAAATTGATCCCTAACCCCGTCCTAATGTCATTTAGATAGCAAAAATCATAAAAATAGTGTATCATTAAAGACGTGATAATT
>JAEEWS010000084.1 GCA_016287765.1 Lachnospiraceae bacterium | reverse complement strand
GGAAACGAGCAGGATTACACCACGATTCTCGTCAAGTTCGAGTAATCATCAACAGATTCGGACGTAGAATGTAACGTACAAACAACAGCCCGGCCTTGACGGCCGGGCTGTTTTGCGTGTACGTGATCGTTAACAATTATCGAACCAATTTTGACGATTTTCGAGAAGTGTATCTGCTTGGTATTCAGTTAGATATAGAATAACCGCCAAAAGATAGAGTGCTTTCATTTTTTGAACACGGTTATACTCATCATTGGTGCGTAGGGAGGGTGTATTCAGGGTGTGATTATAGGCTCGGTACCTTATCCTACTGTTGAGATCAGCCCTTTCTTGTTATTTCTTTTTGTATTTACTCTTCTTGCACCAAAATAGGAGTATGGGCCAATAAGCGATAGGGGCAAGGACCATACATACAGCAAGGACATGATGGACTTTGGTAAGGACACCGTGTCTCCAAAGAGTCAGGCCCAACAAGAACAGGCAGACCCCCTCAAAGAGACCAATAGCTATACTGAGAGTCCTTACCTTTTTATTGTTGTACTTGTGAAAGTCTATATTAAAATAGTTGCGGCAAGACATCCAATAAAGCCAATCCTTCTCCGGCATACGCCAGATCCAAATAGTTATTGCCGCAAAAAGGGCAGACAGTCCCCATAAGATATAGACAGGGTTCATGTTCACTCACCGATTATTTGTTTTCTGCAAACAGTTGCGAGATTCTTCCTGCTGTGGCAAGGAAAACGGATGCTTCGTGGTGCTCATCAAAAGCCTGATTGAATACGTCCGCAATTACAGATGCTATCTGTTGGATAGAATCGTTCTCTGAAATTCGTTCAGATATCCGTAACGCTTCGTATTCAAACTCGTCATCTGGTGCGCCCATCTTCAACAAGCCATACATGTCAAGCTCGTCAATGGCTTTTTTTACAACGAAATATAATGTTCTCATCTTCAAACTTGGTGATAGGCCTTGATGAAAAAGACGACGGAAAGGATGAAAAGAATGGCCAATGCGATGCAGGAAATCCAAAAACCGGTGTGGTGACGGAAACGGTATTCTGCCCCCATTTTTGTCCTCACGTTCATATCGGCCGTCTCATTGTAAACACTCTTCAGCATCCGGTTTCCGACGGGATAGGCAAAGCCGATTTCTTTTCCGATCAGCCAGGCCGTTACAAGCATAAATACGGAGTAATATGCCCATACCGAAAGGTCAGAAACGCAGTTGATGCCAAGTGGTAATCCCGTTAACGCGGATGTCCAAAGGGCAGAGGAATAATCCTTGTCGACGTCGCCCACAGCCTTGTCATCCGCACATAATGATCCGGCAGCTGCCCAGGTCAGAAGGACTTCAAAGAATACAAGACAATAGTTCAGTGATGTCAATGTGCTCTGGGAAGCATCCCAGAATGCTTTCCACCCTACCAGCAGCGCCGTATGTAAAAGGCGGCTTCGAAGATAACTCAGAGCAAAAAAGACAGCAAACAGCCCCACGAACAGCAGTACCAGTCGATAATCGTAGTAGCGCTTCCTTTGTTTCTGCATGTTTTTCTTCTTTTTCATGTCGCTTGCTATTCTCCGAATCCTGTCGTTTCAATGTGAAGATACCCACATTTCTCCACATATCCAAAAAGATGGTGCTTGTACAGGTCCAAAACGTGGACCGGTGCAAGCAAAAACGGCTGAAAATGCTTGTAAGGGTCCAGAAAGTGGACCTGTACGCGCACTCCGGGGAGAAATAAAGGCATTGGCACTGAATCAACACTGAATCGAAGATACTTCGGAGCGAAGCGACTGAGCCGTCAGGCGAACGGCGGCTTCTGCCGCCGAGTCCCTCCCCCGAGGGGAGGGATTTAGGGAGGGGGTAACGTGGACGGACGGAGTCCCCCCATACCCGTACGCGAAAGCCCGGCGGAAGCCGGGCTCAATCGCGTGTACGGGGTCGTTAACTTATATCTAACTTTTCTGGAGGATCTAATGGCACTTTATTTTATTGGTAATCAATTAGATATGGAATAACCTCCGGGCACTGGAGTGTTATCTATTTTGAACACACAAAGATCCTTGTTTTGCTGATGTGCTGAAGAATTAGTAAGTTTGTTCAGATAAATCGGAATTTGAACCGCTATTAGTGCTATGAAGAAAAAGTTTTCCATTAAAGCACGACTTGCCAGTTTCAAGAATGCCTGGAGGGGGGTGACAGTATTCGTCCGTCAGGAGCACAATGCATGGATACATTGCACCATGACCGTTCTGGTCATCATTGCCAGCTTGCTTTTCCATATTTCAACAGTTGAGTGGATCGCTGTTTTCTTCGCCATCGGGCTCGTTTTGGCTGCCGAAGCTATTAACTCTGCCATTGAGGGATTATCTGATGTCGTTCAGCCTGAAAAGGATGATAGAATTCGCGATGTGAAGGATATTTGTGCCGGCGCAGTGCTTATCTGTGCTATAACGGCTGCAATCATCGGCGTTATTATCTTCCTTCCTAAACTGCTGATGTTTTTTTGATTTGAATTCCAATTTTTCGGCATTACACAAACCCCGACATCTTAAAAGAATGCCGGGGTTTTGCATCGATAGGGGACTCTCTCACATCTTGAAATCTTACAGAAATCGACTTCTCTGATAGGTCTAAATCTCTGATAATCAATCAATTACAAGGTCTTGTACGTGATCGTTAACAATTATCGAACCAATTATGATGATTATAGAGAGGTGTATCTACTTGGTATCCAGGTAGATATGAGATCGTGCGGATTCTATTTGCCCCTGCACCATCGACCATTTGCATAGATGGTACGGAGGCGCACAGCGTTTTCGAAGAAGTCGGTGCACCGCCCGTCGCCGTTTCCGGTGAATCCTCCGAAATAGGCCATCAATTCTCCTTCGTTTGAATACAGGCAAGTAAAGTCGTCGGGGCCGCTCCAGGTGTCAAAGTGATACACCTTCTCCGCGTTGTACAGATACTCGTCCACGGAAGTGGGCTTAAGTTCCTGGACCAGATCATAGATAGCGTCACTGATATCGGGGACGTACACCTTCTTGCAGGAAGTCGTCATCGATCCCAAAGCTACCAGAATGGCTGTAATAACCGGAAAAACTCTTCTCATAATACCTTTTTATCTTAAAACGTCGTGAAGACCGGAATCTTGCATCACATTGAGTTTCTTTTTCTTGTTGGAAATGGAGAAATGGCAGATCAATTGTACGAACCAAAATGAAATGATACCTGTGATAATCGCAACGGCCTCAGAGATAGGTACTTTGTGGAAAAGGACTGCCTCTTGATAAAAGCAGTCCCCTTGTACGGGTGGGGGGACTCGAACCCCCACGGCTTGCGCCACCAGATCCTAAGTCTGGGTTGTCTACCAATTCCAACACACCCGCGGGAAAGGATTGCAAAGATAGTTATTTTTTCGTGAACTCGATGCAGGCCCAGTCTTCGCGGAGGGTTTCGCCGACCCAGGTGAGGCCGAGGGTGGCGGCCCGGTCCTGCAGGGCGGGGATATCGGC
>JAEEWS010000050.1 GCA_016287765.1 Lachnospiraceae bacterium | reverse complement strand
GGGGTTAGGGGTTCATTTTTTGGCGCTTTGCGCCGAAAAATGAACCCCTAACCCCGTCCCCGAGGGTCAAAAAGTGAACCCATAACCCCGTCCCCGAGGGTCAAAAAGTGAGCCTATAACCCCGTCCCCAAGGGTCAAAAAAAGCACAGTCGCGAAGACTGTGCTTGATTTTTTTATTGAAAAACTACTGGGGCTGTTTTCCGATGTAAGCAAGGATACCGCCGTCAACATAGAGGATGTGACCGTTAACTGCGTTGGAAGCTTCAGAAGCAAGGAAAACTGCGGGACCTGTAAGCTCTTCGGGCTTCAGCCATCTGTTGGCAGGTGTCTTTGCGCAGATGAACTGATCGAAAGGATGACGGGAACCGTCAGCCTGACGCTCACGAAGAGGAGCGGTCTGAGGTGTCTCGATGTAGCCGGGGCCAAGGCCGTTACACTGAATGTTGTACTGGCCGTACTCGGAGCAGATATTCTTGGTGAGCATCTTGAGACCACCCTTAGCGGATGCGTAAGCGGAAACTGTTTCACGACCAAGCTCTGACATCATGGAGCAGATGTTTATGATCTTTCCGTGGCCCTTCTTGATCATTGAAGGGATAACAGCCTTGGATACGATGAAAGGAGCGTTCAGGTCAACGTCGATAACCTGTCTGAACTGAGCTGCTGTCATCTCGGTCATGGGAATTCTCTTAATGATACCTGCATTGTTAACGAGAATGTCGATAACGCCTACTTCCTTCTCGATCTTAGCAACCATTTCGTTTACAGCGTCCTCGTTGGTAACGTCGCAAACATAGCCGTGAGCCTTGATGCCTTTTTCTGCATATGCTGCCATGCCCTTATCAACAAGATCCTGGTTGATATCGTTAAAGCAGATAGTAGCGCCTGCATCTGCATAGGCACTTGCGATGGCGAAACCTATACCATAGGAAGCACCTGTTACAAGAGCTACCTTTCCTTCGAGGGAAAAGTTAATGAAATTATTAGCCATAGTAATCCTCCAAACAGATTAATTTTCATCTTTTTACCTTTATCGGTAACTTTCGGAAAACGATTATAACAAAGATATTGATTAAAAACAAGGGGAGTGGTTTTGTCAATTTTTTAACTTTTTTCAAAAGTTAACTGTTCACAAATATACAATATGCTAAAACTCTGAAAGCGGGCTTTCAAAGAGGGTTAGCATGTTGTATATTCTGCGAAGCAGTAACGCCCCGCCTAACGAGCAATGGAGCGAAGCGGATTGCGAGTGCGGTAGGGGCGTGTGAACAGTAACTTGGGTAGTTACCAGGCGAAGCAGCCCTCCTGTCGCCAAAGCATATGCATACGCAACTCTTTTGTTGCCTTTTTAAATAATTATGTTATAATTCTAGGTTAAGATTTGAACGAAGGGAGATCATCGTGCTTTTTCCGACCTATTATTACGCTTCGGCATACGACATACCATACAAAAAGTTATATGATGAAGGAAAAAGGGGAGTACTGTTCGATGTGGACAATACTCTGGTGGAGCACGGAGCTCCTGCGGACGACAGATCTGTCAGACTTATTAAACAGCTTAAGGATATGGGGTTTAAAGTGTGCTTTATTTCCAATAATAAAGAGCCCAGGGTAAAGGCGTTCAATGAGCCCATGGGAGCTTCCTATATCTTTAAGGCGGGAAAACCCGGAAAGGCCGGCTATCTGAAGGCATGTGAAAACATGGGCATAAAGACGAGCGAGGCTGTTTTTGCGGGAGACCAGATATTTACTGATGTTTGGGGAGCAAACAGGGCAGGGATCGAGTCTTTTCTTGTGAAAAGGATAGCGTTTCACGAGGAGATACAGATCCATTTAAAAAGGATCATAGAGTTTCCCATTATCCTGCTGTTCAGGCTTATACACGGTAAAAGATGTTTCAAATGAGTTTATAGTATTGTTATTGAAAGAGAGGATTATATATGATCGATTACGGAAGAGTACAGGCAATATTAAACGAAAGGAAGCTGGACGCTATCCTTGTATCCGACGGTTATAATATGCGTTATATTTCCGGTTTTACCGGTGCTACCGGATATCTTTTTATTTCCAAGGCTTCCAGGAAACTGTTCACTGACTCCCGTTACACGGTGGCAGCGCAGACTCAGGCACCTGATTTTGAGGTGGTTATAGTGGACGGAGCCAGAAACTATGCGGCACTTATCAATGAAGCCATTGCTGCAGACAATGTTAATGTTCTCGGCTTTGAAGCCAACAATTTCTCCTATGCCCAGTATGAAGGATTTAAGAAGGCCCTTAAGGTAAAGGAATTTGTTCCCGTAGGAAATGACCTTTCCCTTTTAAGAGTAAAGAAGACAGAGGAAGAACTTGCAAATCTCAGACAGGCTGAGCACATCGGAGATATTGCATTTAACGAGATCCTCGGACATTTAAAGCCCGGGGTTACGGAGCTGGAGATCGCTGCTAAGCTCGAATATATAATGAAGTGTAACGGAGCTGAAAAGCTGAGCTTTGAGACCATCGTTGCAGCAGGCATCAACGGTTCCAAGCCTCATGCAGAGCCCGGCAATTACAAGATCCAGTCCGGTGACCTGGTGACAATGGACTTTGGCTGTGTATACAACGGTTACTGTTCCGATATGACCAGAACCGTATGTGTGGGCAAGGCCAATGCAAAGCAGCGCGAGATCTACGACATCGTACTTAAGGCTCAGACCACCGTTATCGACAACCTTAAGCCCGGCATGAAGGGCAAGGAATACGACAAGATCGCCCGCGATATCATCACCGAAGCAGGCTACGGCCAGTATTTCGGCCATGGTCTCGGCCATTCCGTAGGCCTTGAGATCCATGAAGATCCCAGATTCTCCGTAGCAGAGGAGAGGATCATCGAACCCGGTACCATCATTACCGTAGAACCGGGCATATATATTCCCGACTTCGGAGGAGTCCGCATTGAGGACATGCTGGTTGTTACCGAAGACGGCTGCGAAGATTTCGCACACTCAAGAAAAGACTTTATCGAACTGTAATATAAAATAAAAAAATTGTGAGGATATAATGAGTATGGAAAATGAAATGACTGGAAAAAATTTTATCGAGCAATTCGTGGAAGAAGATATTGCTGATAACGGAAGGTTTGCTGGACAGCGTGTCCACACTCGTTTTCCTCCCGAGCCCAACGGTTATCTTCATATCGGTCATTGCAAAGCTCTTTGCATAGATTTCGGAACTGCGGAGAAATTCGGAGGCATAACCAACCTTCGTATGGATGATACCAATCCCGCCAAGGAAGACAGCGAATTTGTGGATGCCATCAAAGAAGATATCCACTGGCTGGGCTTTGACTGGGGAGACAGATTCTACTATGGTTCCGATTACTTTGAAAAGGACTATGAGTTTGCGGTTGAGCTGATCAAAAAGGGTCTTGCTTACGTTTGTGAACTCAGCGCAGAGGAGTTCTCCAAGTTCCGCGGAGACACACAGACTCCCGCAAAGAGCCCTTACAGAGATCGGCCCATAGAGGAAAACCTGGATCTGTTTGAAAGAATGAAGAACGGTGAATTCGAAGAAGGAAAGTACACCCTTCGTGCAAAGATCGATCTGGCTTCCGGTAACTTTAACATGAGAGATCCGGTTATTTACCGTATCAGATACATTAATCATCACAGACAGGGCAACAAGTGGTGCATCTTCCCTATGTATGACTTTGCTCATCCCATCCAGGATGCGTTGGAAGGCATCACCCACAGCCTTTGCTCCCTTGAATATGAGGATCACAGACCTCTTTATGACTGGGTAGTGGATAACGTTTCCGTTCCCTGCAAGCCCCGGCAGATAGAGTTTGCCCGCCTTGGCATCAACTATACGGTGCTTTCCAAGAGAAAGCTTCGCCGCATGGTGGAGGAACACATCGTTACAGGCTGGGATGATCCCAGAATGCCTACACTTTGCGGTTTGAGAAGAAGAGGCTACACCTCTGCTTCCATCCGTGATTTCTGTACCAAGATCGGTGTATCAAAGGTGGTTTCCACCGTTGATTATTCCTTCCTTGAGTCCTGCTTAAGGGACGACCTGAACCTTAATGCACCCAGAAAGATGGCAGTCATCCGCCCTGTTAAGCTGATCCTCACCAACTATCCCGAGGGACAGCAGGAAGAGCTGGATGTTGAGAACAATCCCAACGATGAGAACGGCGGTACCAGAAAGGTTACCTTCTCCCGCGAACTTTATGTGGAAGCGGAAGACTTCATGGAAGAGCCCATCCCCAAGTATAAGAGACTGTTCCCGGGCGGCCCCGAGTGCAGACTTAAGGGCGCTTATCTTATCCAATGCACAGGCTGCAAAAAGGATGCAAACGGAAACGTTGAGGAAATATATGCTACCTACGATCCCGAAAGCAGAGGCGGAGATCCCGCCGACGGCAGAAAGGTAAAGGGAGCAACTCTTCACTGGGTAGATGCTTCCAACTGTATAGATTTTGAGGCACGTCTTTACGATTATCTCTTTAACCGTGAAGATCCGGATGCAGCCGAGGATTACTTCAGCTGCCTTAATCCCAAGTCCCTTGAGGTGCTTACAGGATGTAAGGGCGAGAAGAGCCTGGCTGAGGTCAAGCCTTCCAAGAGCGGCGAAAACGAGCCTTCCTTCCAGTTCCTTCGTCTCGGCTACTTTGCTCTGGACTACAAGGATTCCGGGGACGGCAAGCTGGTGTTCAACCGTTCCGTGGCACTTAAGGACAGTTTCAAAAAATGATATTATCAGACTTCGGCTTATACCGGAGTCTTTTTTGAGCCTCGGGGACGGGGTTAGGGGGGCTCAAAAAGTGAACCCCTAACCCCGTCCCCAAAGGGTCATTTTTTTCTTTAATTTGTATAGGGGATTTGCTATACTGAAGGAAAGTCTAAAAAGACCAGGCGGAGGTATTTATGAAAAAGAAAAATTCTTTTGTTTTTTGGTTTCTTATCTGGGGACTCGGGATCGCGGGACAGATCTGCTGGAATATGGAAAATCAGTGGTTTAACACCTTTGTGTATGCAAAGATAGCCAAGGATCCCACCATCATTTCCATAATGGTCGGTGTATCCGCGACAGCCACCACCATATCCACCTTCCTTTTCGGCTGTGTTTCCGACCGCATAGGTAAGAGAAAGATCATGGTTTCACTGGGCTACATCCTTTGGGGAGTGTTCACCATAGCCTTCGGACTTACTGAATTCATTACTTCCGGAAGCATCGGCAAGTATTCGACATTGATCCTGACGGCCGGAATCGCTGTGGTTTCTGCTGATGCGATAATGAGCTTCTTCGGATCCATGGGTAACGACATCGGCTTTAACGCCTGGATAAACGACCATATGAATGACCAAAACCGCGGCCAGCTGGGAGCAGCCATTGCGACACAGCCTATAATCGGAACGATTCTCGGCACCGTTGTGGGCGGTATGCTGGTGGGAGAGGATGACAATTATATGCGCCTTTTCCTGGTAATGGGCGGAGCGATCATTGTATTTGGCATATATTCTCTCTTCGCGATGCACGATATCGAAGGCCTTAAGCCTTCCAAAAAGGGCAGCTTTTGGCAACAGTTCTTCAGCATCTTTAACTTTAAGAAATACATAGAGCACAAGGAACTGGCCTGGGTCAATCTGGCTCTTGCGGTATATTTCATTGCTTTCAACATGTATTTTGCCCATATCGGTAATTACATGATCTACTACCTGGGTTTTACCGCAGACATGATGGGCTTTACCGAGGGCATAGGCCTTACGGTCGCCATGCTTTGCACCATTCCCGCCACCAAGCTCCTTAACAACAGGAAGGAGCCGGAGGTAGCTTTTGTTTCTGTTCTTGTAAACAGCCTCGGCGTGGCTATATTGGGCCTTTTCGTAAGACCCGGTAATATCAACGCTAACAGCCTGTTTAACCCCGTGCTCCTTATCGGAGTCATCCTTTTGGGCATAGGATATGTGCTTTTCCTTCAGAGCATTACCGTATGGAGCAAGCAGCTCTATCCGGAAGACGCCAGAGGTCAGTTTGAAGGCATACGTATTCTCTTCTTTGTACTTATTCCCATGATCATAGCACCGCTTCTTGCAAATCCCATTATCAAGAGAAGCGGAGAATATGTGGATGAGAACGGCTTTACAGCTTATCTTCCCACTCACACATTGCTGCTGGCAGGAGCCATTTTGGTGCTGTTTACCCTGCTTCCGCTGATCCCGGCCACAAAAAGACACAGGGAGAGAGTGGGAAAATAGTATTACGAAAAAAACTGTTGCAAATTTTCAAAAAATAAGATAAAATATCTCGAGGTCTGCGGAAAAATATTTTCTTCCGTGGGAATGAAAAATTTAGTTATTCAAATCATTAGGAGGATTTTATGATTTCAGCAGGTGATTTCAGAAACGGCATTACACTTGAGATCGAAGGACAGGTAGTACAGGTTATTGAATTCCAGCATGTTAAGCCCGGTAAGGGAGCAGCTTTCGTTAGAACAAAGCTTAAGAACGTTATTTCCGGCGGCGTTGTAGAAAAGACATTCCGCCCTACAGAAAAGTTCCCCGCTGCACGTATCGACAGACATGATATGCAGTATCTCTACAAGGATGGAGATCTTTTCAACTATATGAACACAGAGACTTACGACCAGATCTCTCTTACAGAAGAGCAGGCCGGCGACGCTATGAAGTTCGTTAAGGAGAACGAGATGGTTAAGATGCTTTCCTACAACGGACAGATCTTCTCCGTTGAGCCCCCTCTTTTCGTAGAGCTCGAAGTTACAGAGACAGAGCCCGGCTTCAAGGGAGATACCGCTACAGGCGCTTCCAAGCCCGCTACAGTAGAGACAGGTGCACTTGTTTATGTTCCTCTCTTCGTAGAAAGAGGAGAGAAGATCCAGATCGATACCAGAACAGGTGAGTATCTGAAGAGAGTTTGATCTTTAGGATTAAAGGATATTTACAGCCCGCATTCTTGCGGGCTTTTTTAGCGAGGATACAACATAATGATCTCATTACTGCTTGCAGTCATATATCTTATATTTGTGAGTCTGGGACTTCCGGATTCGCTTTTGGGTTCGGGCTGGCCGACCATGCAGACGGCCTTTAATGTCCCTTCCTCCTATGCGGGCTATGTTTCCATGACCATATCCGGAATGACCATTATTTCCGCCCTTATAAGTCCCGGGCTTATAGCACGGATCCACACCAAGTGGATAGTCATAGTTTCCATAGGCCTTACCATTCTTGGATTGTTGGGCTTTTCCGCTGCGCCTTCCTATGCCTGGCTGTTCGTTTTCGCAGCGCCCTATGGCCTCGGTGCCGGAGCCATCGACACTTCCGTAAACAATTATGTGGCCAATAACTATTCCGGTTCTGTCATGAACTTTCTGCATTGCTTTTACGGAGTGGGAGCGGTGATAAGCCCCAATATCATGGCCCTGGCTTTAAGATATGCCCGCTGGAATGAGGGCTATCGCTGGACCGCATATATCCAGACAGGCATATTTCTTGTCTGCATCCTTTCCCTTCCTCTCTGGAAAAAGACTGAAAAGAAGGAAGAGGGTGAAAAGAAGAAAAAGGCCGTAAGCCTTAAGGATACATTAAAAGCTCCCGGTGTTCTTGCGACATTGATCTCCTTTTTTGGCTATTGTGCAGGTGAAGCCACCTGCTTTTTATGGACCTCCAGCTATTTTGCCGGAATGAAAGAAGGAATTTCGGAAGAAATGGCAGCTTCTTTCGGATCGCTGATCTTCGGAGGGCTCATGTTCGGAAGACTGATATCCGGTTTTGTATCAAACAGGGCGGGAGATATCAGACTGATCCGCATAGGTATTACCGCAGAGATCGCGGGTATTTTGCTGATCCTCATCCCAAATGAGGGATGGCTTCTCGCAGCTTTTGGCTTTTTACTTGTGGGACTCGGTATGTCTCCGGTATTTCCGGCGATCCAGCATATGGTACCCGGCAAGTTCGGCCGAGATTTAAGCGCATCGGTCATCGGTGTACAGATGGTGTTTGCTTATGTGGCCAATACCTGCATGCCCATGGCTTTCGGACATCTTCAGCAGCATCTGGGAATTTGGATCATGCCTCTTTATCTGCTTTTCTTCGCCCTGTTAAATATAGGTTTTATGGAACTTTCGGAAAAACAGGTTAAAAAGAAGGCTTGAGTCCGAAACGGGGAATAAACATAAATGCATACAAATTCTCGTTCATTAGCCCGCATTAAGTGCGGGCTGATTTTTTTTAATGAATATAAGGGCAATAATTCTTGCGGAAGTGTTGACTTTAAAATTTAAAGTGATACAATGCATCTATCGCCATTTTGACTTGGTAAAGTGATAAATTCCGAATCTTGTTTTACGCCGGTCGATCTAAGACGAAATATTATTAAAAGTAGCAGTTTTGGTGACCTAGGACTGCGGTAAAGGAGGATATTATGGGTCGAGTTTATAATTTTTCGGCAGGACCGGCAGTATTGCCTGAGGAAGTCCTGAAAGAAGCAGCAGAGGAAATGTTGGATTACAAGGGAACCGGTATGTCGGTTATGGAGATGAGTCATCGTTCAAAAGCGTATGAGGAGATCATCCAGACAGCAGAGCAGGATATCCGCGATCTCATGAATATCCCGGACAACTATAAGGTGCTTTTCCTTCAGGGCGGTGCAAGCCAGCAGTTTGCAATGATCCCCATGAACCTTATGAAGAATAGGAAAGCTGACTACATCATTACCGGACAGTGGGCTAAGAAAGCATGGCAGGAAGCTCAGATCTATGGTGAAGCTAAGGCTATAGCTTCTTCCGCAGACAAGACCTTCTCTTACATTCCCGATTGCTCCGATCTTCCCATCGATGATGATGCGGACTATGTATATATCTGCGAGAACAATACCATTTACGGAACCAAGTTTAAGACTCTTCCCAACACAAAGGGCAAGACACTGGTAGCAGACGTTTCTTCCTGCTTCCTTTCCGAGCCTGTTGACGTAACCAAGTACGGCGTTATCTACGGCGGTGTTCAGAAGAACGTAGGGCCTGCAGGTGTTGTTATCGTTATCATCCGTGAAGACCTCATCACAGAGGATACACTTCCCGGAACACCTACCATGCTCAAGTACAAGATCCATGCAGACAACAAGTCTCTTTACAACACACCTCCGGCTTACGGTATCTATATCTGCGGTAAGGTGTTCAAGTGGCTTAAAAAACAGGGCGGACTTGAGGCTATTCAGAAGAAGAACATCGAAAAGGCTCAGATCCTTTACGATTTCCTTGATCAGTCCAAGATGTTCAAGGGCACTGTAAGAAAGGAAGACCGTTCCCTCATGAACGTTCCTTTCGTTACCGGAAACGAAGAGCTTGATGCCAAGTTCGTTAAGGAAGCAAAGGCTGCAGGCTTTGAAAACCTTAAGGGACACAGAACAGTAGGCGGTATGAGAGCATCCATCTACAATGCTATGCCCATCGAAGGCGTTAAGAAGCTGGTTGAATTCATGAAGAAGTTTGAGGAGGAAAATGCGTGATGTTTAAGTATAACTGCCTCAATAAGATATCCAAAGTCGGAACTCAGAATTTCGGTGAAAATTATACAGCTACAGATGATATAAATGATGCTGATGCCATCCTTGTAAGAAGTGCCACCATGCATGACATGACCTTCGGCAAGAACGTAAAGGCTATTGCCAGAGCAGGTGCGGGTGTTAACAACATCCCTCTTGACCGTTGTGCAGAGGAAGGCATAGTAGTATTCAACACTCCCGGTGCAAATGCCAACGGCGTTAAGGAGCTTGTTATCGCAGGCATGCTTCTTGCTGCCCGTGATGTAACAGGCGGTATCAATTGGGTACAGACCATAAAGGATGAGCCCGAGATTGCAAAGATGGTAGAAAAAGGCAAGTCCAACTTTGCAGGAACAGAGATCCAGGGCAAGAAACTGGGCGTTATCGGTCTCGGCGCCATCGGTGTTCTGGTTGCCAATGCTGCAGTAGGTCTGGGTATGGAAGTTTACGGTTGCGATCCTTACATCTCCGTAGAGAACGCCTGGAAGCTTTCCCGTTCCGTAAAGGCCGTTAAGACCCGTGAAGAGATCTTCAAAAAGTGCGATTATATCACAGTTCATGTTCCTCTTCTTGACGATACAAAGAACATGATCAATGCAGATACCATTAAGACCATGAAGAATGGTGTCATCATCCTTAACTTTGCCAGAGATCTTCTTGTAAACGATGATGATATGGCAGCTGCTCTTGCTACAGGTAAGGTAAAGAAGTACGTTACCGACTTCCCCAACGCAAAGAGCGCAAAGATGGCAGGAACTATTGCCATTCCTCACCTCGGAGCCTCCACAGAAGAGTCCGAAGACAACTGCGCTGTCATGGCTGTTAAGGAACTGGTCGAGTACCTTGAGAACGGTAATATCATCAATTCCGTTAACTATCCTTCAGTTGATGCCGGAGTTTGCAGAACCGCAGCAAGGATCTGCATCCTTCACAAGAACATCCCCAATATGCTCACTCAGTTCACAGGTGCTTTCTCCGCAGAAGGTATCAATATTGAGAACATGGTAAACAAGAGCAAGGGAGATTCCGCTTATTCCGTACTTGACGTTGCCAACATCAAGGATGACATCGTTGATAAGGTCAGCGCTATTGAAGGCGTAAGAGCTGTTCGTGTGATCAAGGCACAATAATAGGGTAATATTTGACAATAAAAAAATTGCTTTTGGATTTGAAATAATGTAAAATCAGAGTGTTCGTTTTTGGACGGACACTCTGTTTTATTATGAAGCGTGCATTTAAATACCTGTTTGAAAACAAAATAGCGATCATTATCGGCTACTTTTTCAAGATCACCGGAACTGTAGTCGGTCTTTTTGTGCCCAGGATAATGAAGACGCTGATCGATGATATTGTTCCCGTGATCAAGGAAACGGGAGACTGGTCAAAGTTTATCATCGTCAGTTTTTTCATGCTTTTCTGTGCTTTGTTTGACAGGACTTTTAATGTGATCGCCAACAGAAGAGCGGCTAAGTATTCGATGCTTGCCATCAGACATCTTCGTTACGATCTTTACAAAAAGATCTTGTCTCTTTCGGGAAAAAAGACCGATGAATTCGGTATTCCGTCACTTGTATCAAGACTTACATCCGATTCCTATAACATTCACACCTTTTTTAATATCATGCAGCGTATGGGAGTGAGGTCCACCTTTATCACTCTGGGAGGACTCATAATGTGTGCTTCTCTGGATCCGGTGCTGACCCTTACCCTTGTTGCCACCTTCCCCTTTGTTTTCGGAGTGGTATTCTTTATTTCCAAGAAGGGTATCCCGCTCTATGCAAGGGTGCAGACCTCCATCGACAAGATGGTCAGGATCATGAGGGAAGATGTTTCGGGCATACGTGTTATCAAGGCCCTTTCAAAAGAAGACCATGAGAGAGATAGATTTGAAAATGCAAATTCGGAAACCGTTTCCAGAGAACTTAAAGCCTCGGGTGTTACAGCTGTTTCAGGACCTGTGATCAGCTTTTTCTTAAATATGGGTCTGGTCCTGGTAATAGTGGTAGGTGCTTACAGGGTGGATTCGGGAGCAATAAAAGCCGGTACCATAATCGCCTTTCTCACTTATTTTACCATGATCCTTAACTCGATCATTGCGGTTAACCGTATCTTTGTTAACTATTCCAAGGCTTCTGCCTCCGCAAAGCGTATATATGCGGTAATGGATGCGGAGGACGATCTTAAGGTGTTTCCTTTGGAAAAGGAGCCGGTTCAAAACGCACCCAGGATAGAGTTTCGGCATGTTTATTTCAGTTACAACGAAAACAATGAAGAGGTCGAGGAAAGATATGTCCTTAATGACATAAACTTTACGGTGGAAAAGGGAGAATCTTTAGGTGTGATCGGAGCCACAGGCTCGGGAAAGACCACTGTTATCAGCCTGTTAATGAGGTATTACGACCCTTCGAAGGGACAGATACTTATTGACGGAAGAGATATAAGAACCTATCCTTTGGGAGAACTCAGGCGAAAGTTCGGTGTGGCTTTCCAAAATGACATCATCTTTGCGGATACTATTGAGGAAAACATACGTTTCGGAAGAGAGATATCCGAAAAAGATACGGAAAGAGCTGCAAAAGCGGCCTGTGCCTTGGAATTTATTCTGGGAAAGGAAAAAGGTTTCAAGCACGAAGCGGCCATTAAGGGAGCGGATCTTTCAGGGGGACAGAAGCAGCGGCTCTTTGTTTCAAGAGCCCTGGCGGGACATCCTGACTTTCTGGTTCTTGATGACTCTTCATCGGCGCTGGATTACAAGACGGATGCAGAACTCAGAGAAAACATAAACAAGAACTACGGAGATTCGGTTTTGATCTCCGTGGCACAAAGGATCAGCTCGGTAATGAAGATGAGTAAGATCCTGGTGATAGAAGACGGTAAGATCATAGGCTTTGGCAACCACGAAGAGCTTATGAAGGGTAATGAAGTATATAAGGAGATAGCAGCTACTCAGCTGGGAAGCTTATTATAATGGCAAAAGACAAGACCACGGGAGTCAGTAAGGCAGTAGAACATGCAAGGGATCCGAAGGCGGCGGCAGCTTTTCTTTGGAGATATCTTAAGGAATTCAAGTTCCTTTTGTTTTCTGCGCTTGTTTTGACCATCGCGGCCAATTCCTTTGCCCTGATCGGTCCCGGACTTTCCGGCTCCGCCATCGATGCCATGCACGGTAAGGGGGCAGTGGATTTTGGAGTCGCCTTCGGATATGCCCGGATGATGGCCGTATTTTATATAATATCCGCAATTCTTTCTTATTCTCTGGCGCTTTTAATGAGAAGCATATCCCAGAAGATAGTAAGAAGGATGAGGAAGGACGTTTTCGATAAACTCATGAAGCTTCCCGTGTCTTATTTTGACAAACATATGGCGGGAGATATCATCAGCAGGGTCTCATATGATATTGATGTGATAAACACATCTCTTTCCAACGATGTGGTGCAGATCCTTGCCAGTGTGGTAACGGTGGTGGGATCCTTCGGCATGATGGTGAAGATATCGCCTGTACTTGTGATAGTAATGTGCGTCACCATACCTATTTCTTTTATGTATACGGCTCACATGACCAAACTTACCAGACCAAGGTTTGCCATAAGATCCGCAAAACTTGGACAGATGAACGGATATGTGGAAGAGACAGTAGGCGGTCAGAGAGTCATTCAGGGATATGCCTGCGAGGCGGTCTATACGGAAAGATTTTCAAATGTCAATGTGGAAGCCACAGAGGCTTATTACAATGCGGACTATCTTAATGCCACCATGGGCCCTACCATAAATTTTATAAACAACCTTTCCATGTGTCTTGTTACCGTTTTCGGAGCCGTTCTTTTCTATCTGGGTTCCATGACTCTGGGAAATGTATCTTCCTTTGTTATTTATTCCAGGAAGTTTTCCGGTCCCATAAACGAAGCGGCAAACATATTCGGGGAACTCCAGTCTGCATTGGCAGCAGCGGAAAGAGTAAACAGGATACTTTCGGAAGATGTGGAACTTTCTGATAAAGAAATGGCTGTTACCCTTGAAAAGGTTAAGGGCGATGTAAGGATAGAAAATGTGGATTTCGGTTATGATCCGGGAAAGATCATTTTAAAGGATTTCTCATTAAGGGCCGAGCCGGGTAAGCTTATCGCAGTTGTCGGACCCACGGGTGCGGGAAAGACCACCCTTATAAATCTTCTTATGAGATTTTACGATCCCGTGTCGGGAAAAATATTGATCGACGGAAGAGAGAATGATCTTATAACCAGAAGATCCTTAAGAGGAAGCTTTGCCATGGTACTGCAGGACACCTGGGTATTTGGCGGAACAATATATGAAAATATTGCATATGGCAAAAAAAATGCTACAATGGAAGAAGTTGTGAATGCCGCAAAGACCGCGCGCATACATTCCTTTATCATGAAGCAGCCTCAGGGGTACAATACGATCCTTACGGAAGACGGGGTAAACATATCCAAAGGACAAAAACAGCTGCTCACCATTGCAAGAGCAATGCTTACGGATGCATCCATGCTGATCCTGGATGAGGCCACATCAAATGTGGACACCAGAACGGAAAAACTGATACAGTCTGCCATGGAAAAGCTTATGGAAAACAAGACCTGCTTTATCATAGCTCACAGACTTTCCACCATACAGCATGCAGATGAGATAATAGTGGTGAATGACGGACGGATCGCAGAACAGGGCAGGCATGAGGAACTGATGCAAAAGAAAGGGGCCTATTACGAACTGTATGCGGCTCAAATAAAATAATATGAGGTAAAACTAATGGAAAAATTTTCAGAGATCAAGTATGTAAGACCGGATCTTAAGAAGTTTGAAGCTTTTGAGAATGAGTGTCTGGATAAAATGGAGAAGGCTTCCTCCTTTGACGAGTTCAAAAAGGTGCTTTTTGAGCTGGGTGAAGCTGACAAGGAGATAGGTGACATGGTGCAGGTTTGTTACATCCGTTCCACCATGGATAAGTCCGACAAGTTCTACGAAACAGAGCAGAACTGGCTGGATGAAGAACTTCCCAAGCTCATGACCGTAAACAAGCGTTACAGTAATGTTCTTCTTAATTCCCCTTTCAGAAAGGAATTTGACGAGGAATTCGGTAAGATCTTAAACGAGACCGAGGAGAAGAAGCTGATCCTTAAGGATGAGAGACTTGTTCCTCTCATTATTGAAGAAAACAAGCTCAGCCAGGAGTATTCTTCCATAGCCGCGAAGTGCATATGTAATTTCCGCGGTGAAGAGTGCAATTTCTACGGACTTTTAAGGCATATGCAGAGCACTGACAGAGCCGAGAGAAAGGAAGCCTTCGAAGCATGGGCGGGACTCTATGAGGGCGTATCCAAAAAGCTTGACGAAGTATATGACAAGCTGGTGGCGATCAGAGTTAAGAAGGCTCAGACCGTGGGCTTTGACAATTACAGGGAATATGAGCTCATTTCCAGCGAACATTTTGATTATACCAAGGCTGATCTTACCAATTTCAAAAAACAGGTGGTGGAGATCATTGTTCCCGAGGTTTCCAAGCTCTATAAAGAGCAGCAGGAGAGACTGGGACTTGAAAAACTCGAATACTATGATGAAACTCTTGTTTTCCCCGAGGGTAACGCAAAGCCTATCGGAAACAAGGATCAGATGGTTAAATGGGCTCAGGAGATGTATTCCGAGCTTTCACCCGAGACCAAGGAATTTTTTGATTTCATGGTGAAGTACGAACTCTTTGATTTGGAGACCAGACCCAACAAGCATCTGGGTGGCTATATGACACTTATGGAAAAGAGAAAGGCTCCCTTCATTTTCTCCAACTTTAACGGTACATCGGCAGATGTGGAAGTATTGACTCATGAAGCGGGCCATTCTTTTGAAGGTTATGTTTCCTCCAGGATCCATCCCCTTTCCGCACTCATCATGTCCACCAGTGACATTGACGAGATCCATTCCATGACCATGGAACATCTCACCTATCCCTGGATGGATAAGTTCTTCGGAAATAAGGCGGATAAGTTTAGATATGCTCATTTAACAGAGGCTTTAAAGGTGATCCCTTACCTTTGTGCGGTAGATGAATTCCAGTGCAGAGTCTTTGATAAACCGGATATGACTGCCGAGGAAAGATATGCAGCATGGCATGATATTGAAAAGACCTTCCTTCCCTGGAGAAGCTATGACGGAAATGAATTCCTGGAGAAGGGCGGCTTCTGGATGCAGAAACAGCACATTTTCCTTTATCCTTTTTACTATATCGATTACGCTCTTGCTCAGATCTGTGCTTTCCAGATCTATGGCAAATCCTTAAAGAACAAAGAGGAGGGATGGAATTCTTATCTCACTCTTTGCAAACTCGGCGGAAGCAGAGGCTACCTCGACCTTCTTAAGGGCGCGGGACTTGAAAGCCCCTTTAAGGACGGCAGTGTAAAGAATGCGGTTGAAGGTGCGTTAAAACAGATCAAGGTATTTGAAAGGAGCATATAATGATCAGAATTGCATTACTTGCGGCTGACGGTTGTGAGGAGATAGAAGCCCTTACCGTAGTCGATCTTTTAAGAAGAGCAGGAATGGATACGGATATCATTTCCATCAGTGATAGTAAGGCGGTTACCGGATCTCACAGGATCGTGTTCGGTGCCGAGAAACGTTTTGACGATGTGGATATGAATGACTACGATGCATTGATCCTTCCCGGCGGAATGCCCGGAACAAATAATCTTGCCACGCATACCGGAGTTTGCACCACGCTTAAGGATTTCGCCGCAGCCGGAAAGCTTTTGGCGGCCATCTGTGCCGCTCCCAGCGTTCTTGGCGGATTGGGGATCTTAGAGGGCAGGAAAGCCACCTGCTATCCCGGATTCGAGCCTAAGCTGGCAGGTGCTGAGGTTTATGCGGATAATGTGGTTGCCGACGGTAATATAATCACTTCCAGAGGTATGGGAACAGCCATCGAGTTTGGACTTGCAATTATTGAATATTTTGCTGACTCTGAAGTGGTAAATGAACTGGCTGCGGCTATAATGTACAGATAGGAAGGATTAAAAAATGACAGATCTTCTCTTTATTTCTCCTGTATTTAAACAGGTGATCTGGGGCGGAAACAGGATGAGAGATGTATACGGCTATGATATTCCCGGAGACGATACCGGAGAATGCTGGGCTGTATCCGCTCATGAGAACGGAGATGATACCATTTGCGGCGGTGAGTTTGACGGCTGGAAACTGAGCGAACTTTATGCAAAGCATCCGGAGCTTTTCGGTGATCACAAAAAGAAGTTCCCTTTGCTGATAAAGATCATCGATGCCAAAGCAGATCTTTCTGTGCAGGTACATCCCGACGATGCCTATGCTTCGATACATGAAAACGGAAGTCTTGGAAAGACCGAATGCTGGTACATTTTGGATTGCGATCCGGATGCTACCATAGTTATCGGTCACAATGCAAAAACAAAAGAAGAATTGGCGGATATGATCCACAATGACCGCTGGGACGAACTCATTACTCCCAGGCCCATTAAGAAAGGCGATTTCTTCCAGATAGTTCCCGGAACCGTTCATGCCATAAAGGCAGGAACACTGATCCTTGAGACTCAGCAGTCCAGTGACATCACCTACAGGCTTTATGATTACGGAAGGCTGCAGAACGGCAAGCCCCGTCAGCTTCATATAGAGCAGAGCATAGATGTGATCAACTGTCCTCATAAGGATGTGCTGAGCGCCTGCAAAAAGTCAGAGGTTGGCGATGCTGAGATAGAAGAGTTTGTTGATTGTGAGTTTTATAAGGTGTGGAAGACGGATCTTAAGGGAAAGGCATCCTTTGACGCTCCCGGGACCTACAGGATGTTTTCCGTAATTGACGGCGAGGGAAAGTTGAACGGCCGTGAGATCAAGAAGGGACAGCACTTTATCATGCCTTTGGGATACGGAGCTTATACCCTGGAAGGAAATATGAGCCTGATTAGTTCTGAGGCCAAATAAACAGACAGGGCAGTCAGTTGTTCTTTTTGATCAGAATATTGAAATAATAAGATATGTTAGCACTCATTTCAAATGAGTGCTAATTTTTTCTTGACTTTTAAAATCTTAGGGCTATAATATCATTTTAGAATCTTAAATTATAAAAAGAAGGTGCGGATATATGAGGCCGTGCCTGTATCGGAGGTAATAAAATGGAAAAAAGACAGGGAAATCTTTCTATCGATTCGGAAAATATATTTCCGATAATCAAGCAGTGGCTTTATTCTGATCATGATATTTTTTATCGCGAACTGATCTCCAATGGTTGCGATGCCATTACCAAATTAAAAAAGCTGGACGGTATCGGTGAATGGCAGATCCCCGAAGGTGAAGAACTTAAAATGTCTGTTTTTGTAAATCAGGAAAACAAGACCATTACCTTTACGGATAACGGTATCGGTATGACCGCCGACGAAGTGGACAAGTACATTAACCAGATCGCCTTTTCCGGTGCAAAGGACTTCCTTGAAAAGTATAAGGACAAGGAAGGCGCAGACCAGATCATCGGTCATTTCGGACTTGGTTTCTATTCCGCATTCATGGTTGCGGATAAGGTTACCATTGATTCCCTTTCCTATAAAGAGGGCAGCAAGCCTGTTTATTGGGAATCCGAAGGCGGCATGAGCTATGAGATGAGCGAAGGCGAGAAGGAAGAGAGAGGAACCACCATCGTTCTTTATCTGAACGAGGACAGCTATGAATTTGCCAATGCTTATAAGGCTAGGGAAGTTATAGAAAAGTACTGCTCATTTATGCCCGTACCCATCTTCTTTAAGGATGAGAACGCCAAGGAAGAAGAGAAGCCCGAGGACAAGAAGGAAGAGGGCAAAGAGGGAGAAGAGAAGAAAGAGCCCAAAAAGCCCGAACCCATTAATGAGATCCACCCTCTTTGGACCAAAACACCCAACGATTGCAAGGATGAGGATTACAAAAAGTTTTATCGTGATGTGTTCAATGATTACAAGGAGCCTCTGTTCTGGATCCATCTGAACATGGATTATCCTTTTAACTTAAAAGGTATCCTGTACTTCCCTAAGATCAATACCGAATACGATTCAATAGAAGGCAAGATCAAGCTTTACTCAAATCAGGTGTTCATTGCGGA
>JAEEWS010000049.1 GCA_016287765.1 Lachnospiraceae bacterium | reverse complement strand
CCCCGTCCCCGGGTGTCAAAAAAATGAACCCCTAACCCCGTCCCCGGGTGTCAAAAAGTGAACCCCTAACCCCGTCCCCTAGGCTCATTTTGACTAATGTTTTTACCGAAAGTAGCCGATATATGTTACGAGCCTGTTGTACGGCTCGTTAGAAAAGATCACAAAAACACGTTACAGACTTTTATATTTACGAGAGGTAAAAGTACTTATGAATATACAGAATGCATATGCAGCTTATGGCGTAAACAATCAGGAAACAAAGACATCTTCTTCGGGTCTCGAAGAAGCTCTCAGCAAGATCGGACAGGGAAAAGGCACAAAGACAGCCTCTTCTTCCAAATCCTCCTTTCAATCCATAGAAGCATCCTTCGGTGCTGTTGAAGAAAATCTGGATTCCGCACAGACTTCGGACCTCTATTCCAAAAATCTGGGAAACGAAGAGGCAGCTGCTGCTTCGGAAGAGGACAACAAGACCGAAGCCGAAAAGAATCAGGAAAAGCTGGAAGACACTTCCAACAAGATGACTACGGAAGATATGGAAGAACTCATAAACGAGGGCTTTGATGTATTCGGTATGACTGCGGAAGAACTCAGCGCCGCCGTGGACAGGCTGAAGCTTCAGAAGGAGCTTTTTAATGATGCGCTGGAAAGTCAGATAGAAGCAAAGATAGATGACAGAGAAGCCATCATAGCCATGGCTATAAAGAGCCTGGGCGGTAATCCGGACGCGGAAAAGATCGCGGACAAACTTATGCGTGCAAATCTTCCCGTTACCGAAGCCAATCTTCAGAGGATCGCCATCGCTCTTGAAATGAGCGGTAACGAAAGAACGGTGTCCGGAGCAGAGGCAGAGTATCTTATCAGAAACAAGATGACTCCCACTCTTGAAAACATCGCAGAAGCCCGTGCGGCATCAGCATGCGCAAAGAAAGAAAAGACCCTTACGGAAGCTGCATGGAACCAGCTTCAGCCCACTGTCAGCCATCTCCTTTTCCAGGCAGGACTCCGCCAGGGAAGAGACATGATGGAAGCAGCTCAGGATTTTATAAAGAAGGATATCCCTCTTACGGCGGATAACCTTAAAGCCTATTCTCAGCTCACCAAGATCAAGCTTACAAAGGAAGAGATACTTACCAGATCCGTTGATGCCATTTCCGTGGGGCAGGATCCCAAGTCGGCAAACCTTCTTTCTTCCACCGCCAAGCAGATCCGTCAGATAATCAAGAACAACGACAATGTTACAGACGCCGGCATTGACTATGCAGTGGCCAAAAAGGCAGCTCAGACCGGTGAATATTCCGCCGACAGGATGGAGCTCTCTCTCGGAGAGATCCACGAAGCCCAGGAGGAAGTGAACAATAATGCTGTGGTTCCCACTTACCTTGAGGAATACACCAATTCCGGAATGGGAAATGCAGCTTCCATTAAAGCACGCCGTCAGCTGGAAGAGATCAAGGCAAAGATGACCTACGAAGCGGGTTATCGTCTTGCAAAAGAAGGCATACGTATAGACTCCGTTTCCATGAACAGGCTGCTTAACGACCTGCGTGCCCTTGAAAACCGTTACTACTCCGACTTCTTCAGACAGTCCGGAGCAGCTCCGGGAAGCTTCACCCAGAACGATGTGGACCTTTTAAAGGATACAACACAGAAATTAAAAGAGATAGAGAACATGCCCGCAGCCCTTGTATATGACACGGTGGACAAGGCAGAAAACATTACGATAAACGAGCTTTTCCGTGACGGTCAGGGTACCTACAGCCATGTAATGGGCAAGTTTAACGATACCTTCGAGACCGTTATGACCGCTCCCTCCGCCAAGTACGGGGACAGCATGGAAAAAGCTTTCGCAAATGTGGACAGGCTCATTGAAAACGCAGGTCTTCCCGTAACCGAGGAGACCAGAAGAGCTACCAGGATCTTGGGCTATGCTTCCGCCGAGATCACCCCCGAAAACATCAATAAGGTGGCTGAATATGACGGCAAATTACAGGAAACCTTTGCAGATCTCACTCCTTCCGTTACGGTACAGATGATCCGCGACGGCATCAATCCTTTAAATCAGAAACTGGACGACCTTATCTTAAAGGCTTCGGAAATAAAGCAGGAAAAAGGTATATCCGCCGAGGATTCATATGCTGCCTTCCTGGTTAATCTTGACAGGAAGAATGAGCTTACACCCGAAGAGAGAGACGCTTATCTTGCCATCTACAGGGCTCTTCACCAGATACAGGAATCCGAGGACTCCGCTCTCGGCAATCTCTTCAGAACAGGCACGGAACCCACTTTACAGGGGCTTCTCACAGCCATACGTTCCGGCAAAGCTTCAGGTCATGAAACAATTATAAACGATACTTTCGAAAATCTTTCGAAAGTGGCCGGAGACGTTGACAGGATTGAAAACAAGATACGTGCGGGGTTATCAAAACCTTTATCTCCCGAGGGAGAAGCACTAAATAAATTGGTGGAATCTGCCGATAATACATTAAAGGAACTAACAGAAGACATGCACTATACCGCCGACGAATGGCTTAAAAACCTGAACGAACTGGCGGCTACAGGACAGAATGCCACACGTTTTCTGGAAGATTTCAACATACTTACAAATATAGAAAATATCGAAGCAGCCAAAGACCTTTTAAACGATGACAATACCATCTTCAAGAACTGGAAACGTTTTAAGACACTGGCTACCGGCGAAGAAGGAATACTTCCCGATTTTCTCGAGAGTCTGAACAGCGACGAAGAGATGTCGGAAGCCTATCAGGCCTTCGTAAACGAATCCAAGGATATCAAGAAAGAGATCCAGCACGATCCTTCCCTTAACAAACAGGATGTTAAGGCCCTTAAGAAAATGGATGTGGGCATACGCTTCATGAACCGACTGGGTAAGCGTAAGTTTTACAACATCCCCATTGATACCGGGAACGAGATCGTAAGTATGAAGGTTACCATCGTAGATGATGAGGAAAATCAGACTTCCCGCGTATATGCATCGGTTCCCACGGAGAACCTGGGTACCGTTTCCGCGGAAGCTTCAATTGAAAACAACAAAATGAAATGCTTTATAAGCAGCACCACCGCCAAAGGTATCTCCCTTCTTAAAGATCGTCAGTTAAATCTTTTTGCGGGACTTGCCCAGAACGGAATACAGATCGGCTCCATCTTCTACGGCGCCGAAGAAGTTCCGTCAGACCGTTACGATTACAAGACTTCGGGCCTTTACAAAGATGTTCCCGAGGATGCAGCCTCCACAAGCCCCTCCAATGAGCTTTACAGGATCGCCAAGGTATTCGTGACTCATGTAAGACAGGCGGATACAGAGTAAGGAGAATCGTGAATGAGAATTAATCACAACATTTCAGCTTTAAAGATCAACAACATACTCAGCAAAAACAATACCACACTGGAAAAGAGCCTTCAGAGACTTTCCTCCGGATACAGGATAAATTGTGCGGCTGATGATGCTGCGGGTCTTGCGATTTCCGAAAAGATGAAGACACAGATCGCCGGGCTTAATCAGGCATCCAGAAACGCCTCCGACGGTATCTCGGTCATCCAGACCGCAGAAGGTGCCCTGATCGAAGTGGAACAGATGCTCCAGAGAATGAGAGAGCTGGCGGTTGAAGCAGCCAACGGTTCCTACACGGATGAAGACCGTGCCACACTCCAGGACGAAGTTGCGCAGCTGAAGCAGGAGATAAACAGGATCTCCACCACTACCGAGTTTAACACCAAGACTTTGCTGGACGGAACAGTGGACAGACGTTCCTACTCCGACAACAATGCGGTTAAGCTCATCTCCCTTTCCGACAACGTAAACGTTAAGAGCTACACCTTTGAAGTGGACAAAGAAGCTTCACAGGCAAAGATAATGACCAAGATCACTCATTCTTCAGCTCCCGATGCCGGAACGATCACAATAAATAACGAAGAAGTTTCAATAGATGCAGGAGATTCCATTGATGACATCCTTACGAAGCTCACAGCAACCTGTGACAGGATGAACATCTATGTGGGTCTTACCAACGGTGTGGAAGATGCTGCGGGAGAAGGCGGATATGCACCCATCTCCGCTCAGAACGCTCTTCCCGGAACCACCTCCCTGCTTTTTGTAACCGAGGATTACGGTACCGATGCCACTCTTTCCGTAAGCTGCAGTAATTCCAATCTTGCGGCTGCTCTGGGTCTTTCCGGCACAGTCCTTTCAAGAGGTTCGGATTCAGCCGTTTCTCTGGGAACAGAAAGTGCAAAGGGCGCTTCCGCCGTATGTGACGGTATCGTTTCTTCCTCCAATTGCGGAACAGGCTCTCTTACCTATGCCATAAACAATAATGAAACAGGATTTACCGAGACCGTAAAGTTTACGGTCACTGCGGGTACTGTCAGAATGGATTACACGGATTATGCAGGTAATGTTATCACAGCCAGTCAGACGATCACCGACAATACATATGCAGATGTGATAACTGCAATGCATGACCTTGCGGCAAATACTTCGGGAATGGATGCACTCAATCTTTCCGTTACGGAAAGCAACGGCTATATTACATTTTCAGCTGTTACCACAGCTTCAGGCAAAGAAATTTCCCTTTCTGTTACAGACGACAATACAGGCATATGTGACAACAAGCCCGCTTCCGTAAAGGGTTCGGAGTTCGTTGGTACAGATGCCGCTTCGGAAGGCACCATGTCAGCTGTTTTCACCAATTCCGAGGGCAAGACCTGTTCTTTGGAATTCACTGTTGAAAACGGCACTGTGACCATGAGTTACATCGAAGAGGGCGCTACCGTGCGCACCCAGACCTCATCGGCCCTTCCCGCAAATCCTACAAATAACGACGTTATCGATCAGATCACTCAGCTTTACTCCACTCTTTCCGGAGCTCTTATCGATCTCACGGTTGAGAGCGGTACAACCGGAAACTATCTGGTCTTCTCGTCCACCGATCCCGACTACTCATCGGTAGCGGCTTTCGATACCAGCGGTTATCTTTCGGAAAATACAGCTTCCGAATTTATCGTATCCGGATCCAACATTACCTTTAACGGCGGCGATCTGGAACTTACCATTGCTTCGGCAGACGGTTCCTACACCGATACCGTTACGGTAAATATACCCGCCGGTTCAACAAAGGCCAACATCGCTTCCGCTCTGAATACAGCACTTGCTTCGGCAGGAAGCTATAACGGAACTACCTATAACAATATATTCTCCCTTTCGGCAAACGGAAACAAGTTCTCACTGGAATCTTCCGTTTCGGGATTAAGCCTTTCCATTTCGGACCCGAATATGGTACTGGTAAATCCTTCGGCCTCCACCGGAATAGACGGATCCGAAGATGCCGGAACAGGCAATATAAATGTGGCTATGACAAACGGCGATACCGTTGATTTCACCATCACGGACAGCCTTCTTACAATGGTATATACATCCGGCACCACCACTCTTACCAGAACCCAGACACTGTCTGCGGATCACACCAACGAAGCGGTGATAAAGGCAATGTCGGAGCTGTGTAACGCCGAAGTTCCTTCACTTACGGTAAATGCGGACCTTAACGATCCTTCGGATATATCCTTCACAATGGATTCCACCGGCGACTTTACGGTAACTGCGGACAACACACTGAACTTCTACAACACCACCATTTCCACCGGTGCCGAAGTTACAGGAATCTCGGAAGGCCAGTCCGTAGTAACAAAGAACGGCAAGAACGCGGGTGGTTTCTCGGAAACAGCTACAGTCTCCATAGACGGTGATTACATCACTGTCCGTGACCGCAACGGTTTTGAGATGATCCTTCAGGCCTCCGCCGGATCCATCAGCCGCGAGACTACTGTCACGGTCCTTGATGCAGGTCCCATGACCTTACAGATCGGTGCCAGCGAAGGACAGACAATGGAGATCCGTATCCCTTGCGTGGATACCACCACATTGTTCATTGATTCCGCCGACATTTCCACCCAGGACGGTGCCCAGAGCGCCATCACCATGTTTAATAACGCGATCCTGGAAGTTTCTTCCATCCGTGCTAAACTGGGTGCTTACCAGAACCGTCTGGACCATGCCATCAACTCTCTTGATACCTCTTCCGAAAACCTTACGGAAGCCCTTTCCAGAATACAGGATACGGACATGGCAAGTGAAATGGCTACTTATACACAGCTTCAGGTACTTGTGCAGGCAGCTACTTCAATGCTTTCACAGGCTAACGAAAGACCTCAGAACATACTCAACCTTTTACAGTCATAAGGAATCATAAATGAACAGAGATAAGATCAAAACCTTTACACTTCGAGTTACGGAAGCAAATTCCTGCGACTTGATCGTTATCCTATACGACATCGTTCTTTCGGACATCGATGATGCAAAAAAAGCTCACGCCGCCGGAGACACAGACGGATTTGCAAAGAATATCCATCATGCCACCCGCTTTATGAGCGAGCTCATAGGTTGTCTCAACTTTTCAGGCGGTCTCGCTTTTGACCTCATGAGCCTTTACAGCTACTGCAACAAGAGACTTTCCTCCGCAGTGGCAAGTAACCGTCCGGATCATCTGGACATAGTTACCGACGTGATCATGAAGCTCCGCAGCAGTTTTAAGACTCTTGCGGAACAGGACACCACCGGGCCCATGATGAAGAACGCCCAGAGCGTCTGGGCAGGACTGACCTACGGAAAAGGGTGTCTTAACGAAACCTATGTAAACGCCGCAGATTACAACCGCGGCTTCAGGGCCTGACCTGAACAGGGACTGATCGAAAGACTGAAAAAAGTTTATCGGAAACTCTTTAAAGAATAGATCAGGAGATTATGAAGATTACAGAACTTTAATTTTAAAACACCGATGCGGGTCGGAGCCTGCATCGGTGTTTTTTTTATACTGATTCTCTTATTATAAGTTTCGATCTCAACAGAAGTTTGGACATGGGCACGTTTCTGATCAGGCCGTCAAGCATTAGAGCCGCACTCTTTCCAAGATCTTTACGATCCTGTCTTATGGTGGTGAGACCGGGTGACATCTCTTCTGCGATCGGGAGGTCGTCAAAGCCTATGACCGCCACATCCTTCGGAACCTGCTTTCCCAGACGCTTAAGTTCATTTACCACGCCTGAGGCTATAAGATCGCTGGCACAGAGTACCGCCGTGGCACCCTTATCGATAAAATCCTTTACATAGGCCTTGGCGCATTCGGGTACATAGTATCCGTAGGCTACCAGATCCTCGTCCACGTTAAGGTCACACTCCCGCATGCCTATCCTGAAGGCCAGATCTCTTTCATTGGAAACCATTGAATTTTTGGTACCGTTTAAAAATGCGATCCTCTTATGGCCCTTGGAGGCCAGTAAAGCTATGGCCTGAGCTATGCCTTCACGGGAATCTGTCCCCACATAGCCCACGTGCTCGTTATTTTCTATAAAGTTATCCAAAAGGACCGTGGGAACTCCCGTTTTTTCCAACTGTTTGATCCAGTCGTCATGAAGGGTGAAGCCCAGGAGAAAAGCTCCGGAATAACCGTTTTTAAGCATATAGCTGTCATACTTTTCCAAGGATCTGAAGTTCAGCTCCGAGGGCTCTACCGCCACTTCCCAGCCTCTGGTAAGCGCCGCCTGCTTAAAGCCGTTTACGATTTCGTAACCGAATTGCTCATTTGTTTCAAACCCCATGTTGGCGCTTTCTACAAATACACAAACCTTGTCCACGGCGTTTCTCTTTATCTTTTTAAGAGAATATCCCATTTCCACTGCTGTGTCCAACACCAGCTGTCTGGTCTCGGCAGAAATATCCTCCGCACCGTTCATTCCTTTTGAAACCGTGCTGACCGCAAGCCCCAGCCGTTCAGCAATGTCCTTGATAGTTACCATTAAAAAATAAACCTCCGTGATCCGTTTCAATGTAGCCTTTACTGTAACAAAAATTTACGAAAATTTCAAGTGTGCGCTGTCGCACCCAATGGCTCACTTTCTTAACATCGACTTGCAAACTACTGCAGTTGGGTGTATAATTCGCCTAATTATAAGATTGTGGTTATATTTTATAGGGAGAAAAAAGAATGGAAAAGAAGAAATTTTATCTTACAACAGCCATTGCCTACGCTTCAGGCACACCTCATATCGGAAATACCTACGAAGCTATCATGGCTGATTCGGTGGCAAGATACAAAAGACTTCAGGGCTTTGACGTATTCTTTCAGACAGGTACGGATGAGCACGGGCTGAAGATCGAAGAGAAAGCCGCTGCCAAGGGAATGAAACCCAAGGAATTTGTTGATCAGGTTTCCGATGACATCAAGAGAATATGGAAAAGAGTAAATGTTTCCTATGATAAGTTCATCAGGACCACAGATGCGGATCATGAAAAGCAGATCCAGAAGATGTTCAAGAAATTCTACGATCAGGGTGACATCTATAAAAGCGAATATGAAGGCATGTATTGCACTCCCTGTGAATCCTTCTGGACCCCTTCCCAGCTGGTGGACGGCAAGTGCCCTGACTGCGGCAGAGAAGTAAAGCCCGCCAAGGAAGAATCCTACTTCTTCAAAATGAGTAAATATGCTCCCAAACTCATCGATTACATCAATGAGCATCCGGATTTCATACAGCCCGAATCCAGAAAGAACGAGATCATGAACAATTTCCTTCTTCCCGGACTTCAGGACCTTTGCATTTCCAGGACCAGCTTTAAGTGGGGTATACCCGTTGACTTTGACCCCAAGCATGTGGTCTATGTATGGCTGGATGCCCTTGCAAACTATATCACCGGCATAGGCTATGACGTGGACGGCAACCATTCCGAGCTTTACAGAAAGATGTGGCCCGCCGATGTTCACATCATAGGTAAGGATATCATCCGTTTCCATGCCATTTACTGGCCCATCTTCCTTATGGCTCTGGGTCAGCCTCTTTACAAGCATCTCTTCGCTCATCCCTGGTTCATCCAGAGCGGCGAAAAGATGAGCAAGTCCAAGGGCAATGTGCTCTATGCCGAAGATCTCTGTGACGTTTACGGAACAGATGCGGTGCGCTACTTTGTTCTTCACGAGATGCCCTACGGAAACGACGGTTCCATTTCCTGGGATCTTCTTACCGAAAAGACCAACTCCGATCTGGCAAACACCATGGGTAACCTGGTTAACCGTACCATTGCCATGTCCAACAAATACTTCGGAGGCGAAGTCATCAATGCCATGGTTTGTGAGGATGTGGATGACGATCTTAAGGCCGTTGCCACAGGCGCTTACGCAAAATTCTGCGCAAAGATGGACACTTACAGGATCTCCGATGCCATCGACGAAGTATTCAACATTTACAAGCGTTGCAATAAATATATAGACGAGACTGCTCCCTGGACTCTTGCAAAGGATCCCGAGAAGCAGGGCAGACTTCAGACCGTGCTCTACAACCTGATCGAAGCAATCTCCATTGCCACCACCATGGTTGAGCCCTTCATGCCCGAAACTGCCAATAAGGTATTTGAGCAACTGAATGTGGAAAAGAGAGATTTTAACGACCTTGACAAGTTCGGTCTCATTCCTTCGGGTATCAAGGTTACCGATAAGCCCGAGATCCTCTTCGCCCGTCTGGACCCCAAGGAGATAGCCGTAAAGGCAGAAGAGATCAGAAAGGCTCAAGCCGAAGCCTATGCCCGTGAGAACGGTGAAGTTCCCGCCGAGGAGAAAGCAGAAGAAAAAACCGATGCCGTAAAGCTTGAAATGAAGCCCGAGATCACCTTTGACGATTTCGGAAAGATGCAGTTTGCGGTAGGAAAGATCCTTAAGTGCGAGGCCGTTCCCAAGTCCAAGAAGCTTCTCTGCTCACAGGTTCAGATCGGAGATACGGTAAAGCAGATCGTTTCCGGTATCCGTCAGTACTACACTCCCGAAGAGATGGTCGGCAAGGAAGTAATGGTTCTTGTAAACCTGAAGCCCGCTACTCTTGCCGGTGTTCTTTCCGAAGGAATGCTGCTCTGTGCAGAAAGCCCCGACGGAAAGCTTACTCTCATGAAGCCCGAAGCATCTATGCCCAGCGGTTCCGTGATCTGCTGATCAGGCATATCTCTTCTCTACCGCTATATGCGAAACAACATACCAAAAAAAGCGGCAGTCTTGCGACTGCCGCGAAAAGATATGCCTTATTCTTATTTAAAAGGATTTTCTGTCTTGTAAAGCATTCCTTCAGGCTGGTTGAAGCCGATCTCGTCGAACTCCACACCGATCATCTTGAATACTTCGAAAAGTGCCTTTCCGTAATGGCCGAAAGCAACTGCTCCGTGATGAGGGAAGCCCTTCTGGATGAGAACGTGACGATAGAAACGTCCCATTTCCTTGATGGCGAAAACGCCGATGCCTCCGAAGGACATAGGATCTACGGGAAGTACTTCACCTTCTGCAACATATGCACGAAGAATGTTGTCGGAAGTGGACTGGAGGCGGTAGAAAGTGATCTTGCCGGGAGCGATGGCGCCTTCAAGTGTTCCGTTGGTAACTTCGATAGGAAGGTTACGAGCCATGATCTTCTGATACTTCATCTCATAGTTTGCAAGCTTCTTGGTGCAGGTATTTCCGCAATGGAAGCCCATGAATGTATCTGTATGCTTGTAAGGGAACTTGCCTTCGATGGACTGCTTGTACATATCCTTGGGAACAGAGTTGTTGATGTCAAGGAGTGTAACGATGTCATCGCTGATGCAGGTTCCGATGAACTCGGAAAGAGCACCGTAGATATCTACTTCGCAGGATACGGGAATGCCCATACCTGTGAGACGGCTGTTTACATAGCAGGGAACGAAACCAAACTGTGTCTGGAATGCGGGCCAGCACTTACCTGCGATGGTAACGTACTTACGATATCCCTTGTGAGCCTCAACCCAGTCAAGAAGAGTAAGCTCATACTGAGCAAGCTTAGCAAGGATCTCAGGCTTCTTGTTGCCCTTACCCAGCTCTGCTTCCATCTCTGCAATCTTTGCGGGAATTCTCTCATCGCCTGCGTGCTTGTTGAAAGCTTCGAAAAGGTCAAGCTCGGAGTTCTCCTCGATCTCTACACCAAGGTTGTAAAGCTGCTGGATAGGAGCGTTACAAGCAAGGAAGTTGAGAGGTCTGGGACCGAAAGCGATGATCTTAAGCTCGGAAAGAGCTACAACCGCACGAGCGATGGGAACGAATTCGTTGATCATCTTAGCGCAGTCATCAGCATCACCTACGGGATACTCGGGGATATAAACCTTCTTTACGGAACGGAGTCTTAAGTTGTAGGATGCATTCAGCATACCGCAGTAAGCATCGCCTCTTCCGTCGGAAAGATCATTCTGAGACTCTTCCGCAGCGGCAACGAACATCTTGGGTCCGTCGAAATGCTTTGCAAGAAGGGTTTCGGAAATCTCGGGACCGAAGTTTCCGAGGTAAACGCAAAGAGCGTTGCAGCCTGCCTTCTTGATGTCTTCAAGAGCCTGAACCATATGGATCTCGCTCTCTACGATGCAGATAGGGCACTCATAGATGTCTGCTGCATCAAAATTCTTCTTGTAAGCCTCTACAAGAGCCTTACGTCTGTTTACTGCAAGTGCTTCAGGGAAGCAGTCACGGGAAACAGCAACAATACCGATCTTAACCTGCGGAATGTTGTTCATGTTCATGGTTATATTCTCCTTTATTTAATTATACAATAATTAGTTGTTGTGTTGGTTGTGGGAATGATCCACTGTGCAAAACATTTTATACCATATCTTACAGAAAATCTATACGAAATTTTGCCATCTTCTACCCAAAAATCAAGAATCTCCCCCCCATGGCAGGGATCGGAGACCGATTTGTGGTTTTTTATATGTCCTTACCACTTGGGTTTTACTGCGGGACAGGTGTTGTTCTTCCCTGCGGCTCTCATTTCCACATAGCAGCCGCAGACCGTACAGGTCCCCCGGATCAGACGATCGCATTCCATGCATATGCCCAGTCGACGCTCATATTCTTCATCACTTGCTTTAAGACTTTTGTCCAGACTGTTGAGGTATTCTTTTACAGACGCAAAAAGGGCGCTTTCGTCAAGTTCCCTTAACAGACACTTTTTACAAAAACGCCACTCTTCTCCTGTCATATCTTTTCTCCGTTGACAGCCTTTATGTTTTTCTCCACCTGAACTCTGGGCAGCATGACCATATGCCCGCAGCCGGTGCATTTAAGCCTGAAATCGGCTCCCACACGCAAAACCTCCCACTCCTTGCTTCCGCAGGGGTGGGGTTTTTTAAGTGTTAATTTGTCATTAAGCTTTATGTTCATCCGCTTTAACAGTCACTTTCTGAAGTTTCCACAGCTCTGTAGCGTACTCTTCAATGGTCCTGTCGGAAGAGAACTTACCGGACTTGGCGATATTCACAAGCGTCGCCTTTGTCCATGCTTTACGATCCTTGTAAAATTCATCCACGCGCTTTTGCGCATCGGCATAGGCAGCAAAATCCTTTAAGATAAAGTACTCGTCCCTGTTTAAGAGCATGTCGTAAAGCTCACGGAAAATATTATTGTCTTCCTCCGTGTAGGTTCCGTCCACCAGCTGATCCACAACTCTGTGTACTCTGGGATCGTTATCGTAGATCTCTCTGGGATTGTAACCGCCGTTACGTTCAAAATTAATGACTTCATCGGCAGAAAGACCGAAGATCACAGCATTCTCATTGCCCACTTCTTCCACGATCTCAACGTTTGCACCGTCCATTGTTCCGAGAGTGATGGCTCCGTTAAGCATGAACTTCATGTTTCCTGTTCCGGATGCTTCCTTGGACGCTGTGGAGATCTGCTCGGATACGTCACTGGCGGCAAAGATCATCTCAGCATTCGATACCCTGTAATTCTCAATAAATACCACCTTAAGCAATCCGTTTATGGAAGGATCGTTGTTAATGATATTGCCCACGTTATTTATGAGCTTGATGATGGCCTTTGCCCTTCTGTAGCCCGCAGAAGCCTTGGCACCGAAAATGAAGGTCCTGGGCTGCATGTCAAGGAGCTTTCCGCTCTTTATCTCATTATAAAGATACATTACATGAAGGATGTTAAGGAGCTGTCTCTTGTACTCATGAAGACGCTTTACCTGAACATCAAAGATGGACTCGGTATCTACCGTGATACCGTTATGCTCTTTAATATATTTTGCAAGTCTTGCTTTGTTCTTTTGTTTTACTTCGGAAAGAGCTATAAGATCTTCATCGCTGTCCACAAATTTAAGCAGCTTCTCCATTTGAGAAAGATCCGTGATCCATCCCTCTCCGATCTTTCCGGTTACCCACTCTGCGAGAAGTGGATTTCCGTGAAGAAGGAACCTTCTCTGGGTGATACCGTTGGTCTTGTTATTGAACTTCTCGGGCCAAAGCTCGTAGAAATCCTTTAACTGCACATTCTTTAAGATCTCGGTGTGAAGTCTTGCAACTCCGTTTACGGAATAGCCTGCAACTATTGCCAGATTTGCCATTCGAACCTGTCCGTCATAGAGAATGGCCATGTTCTTGATCTTATCCGGATTTGAAGGATACTTGGCATTAAGCAGGCATATAAACCGTCGATTGATCTCTTCTATTATCTGATATACTCTGGGGAGAAGCTTTGAAAACAGGTCGATGGGCCATTTTTCCAATGCTTCGCTCATTATTGTATGGTTGGTGTAGGCACAGCTCTTTGTTACCACTTCCCATGCCTCGTCCCAGGTAAGATAGTAATCGTCAAGCAGGATCCTCATAAGTTCCGCAATGGTAACGGTGGGGTGAGTATCGTTCAGCTGGAAGCAAACCTTCTCGTAAAGCTTTCTCACATCCTTATGATTTTCCATATACTTCTTGACCGCACGCTGTACGGAAGCGGAAACAAAGAAGTACTGCTGTTTAAGTCTCAGCTCTTTTCCCGCATAGTGATTGTCATTGGGATAAAGCACTTCCGTAATGGTCCTGGCAAGATTTTCCTGCTCCACCGCACGCTGATAGTCACCCTTGTCAAAGGAATCCAGGTTAAAGTCATTGATGGCTTCCGCATCCCAGATCCTTAAGGTGTTTACGATACCGTTATCATAGCCCACGATGGGGATATCATAGGGTACGGCGCGAACGGAGAGACAGTTTTCCTGAACGAAATGGTCTCTTCCGTCATCACCGGGTATCATCTTTACATAACCGCCGAATTTGATCTCTTCGGTGTATTCCGCTCTCTTTATTTCAAAGGGGTAGCCATCCTTGAGCCAGTTATCCGGTTTTTCCACCTGATAACCGTTTTCGATGGCCTGTTTAAACATTCCGTATTTATAACGTATACCGCAGCCGTAAGCAGGATATCCGAGAGTGGAAAGTGAATCCAGGAAGCAGGCAGCCAATCTTCCGAGACCACCGTTTCCGAGAGCCGGATCCGGCTCTTCTTCTTCGATGTTCTCCAAAGAAAAGCCAAGTTCGTCCAGTGCTTCCTTTACCACAGGAAGTGCCTTCATATTGATTATGTTGTTTCCCAAAGCCCTTCCCATAAGGAATTCCATGGAAAGATAATATACCGTTTTGGCATCCTCTTCCTCATAGGTCTTGTGGGTGTTCATCCACATATCAATTATATAATCCTTGAGTGCATATGATACAGCCTGGTACATCTGCTGGGGAGTAGCCTCTTCGATGTCCTTTCTGTAAAGCATCCTCATATTGTATGCTATGGATTTCTGAAGTTCTTCCTTAATAATTTCCATTCTCACACTCTTTCTACGCCAAGCGTTACATTTTCACCGTTTAAGTTCCAATCCTTACCTGCGTTGTTCATCTTTCCGAAGAGGATCTCGTCCGCAAGAACGACTCTCTTGATCTCCGCTCCGTTCTTTTCAGCGATCTCTGCGATCCTGTCATTTCCGGAAACATAAACCCTGATCCTGTCCATAACCTCGAAATCCGAATCCTTACGCATGGTCTGGATCTTGGAAATGATCTCTCTTACAAAGCCTTCCTCGATGAGTTCGGGAGTAAGGTTGGTATCCATTACCACCGTAACATCCTTATCTGCCTGAGAAACATAACCGGGCATCTGAGCCATATCGATGAGAAGATCATCCTTGGAAAGTTCTTCACTTACACCTTCCACGGTAACTGTGAGAACACCCTTTTCATTCAGCTCATCCATGGCAGCATTTCCGTCAAGTCCCGCCAGCACTTCCTTAAGCGCATTGAGTCTGGAACCGAAACGTCTTCCGAGAGTCTTAAGCTGAGGCTTAAAGGTGTAGGATGTGAAAGATCTTACGTCATCCGTAAAGATCACGCTCTTAACATTCAGCTCATCCTCGATGATCTCTCTGAAGAACTCGGGAAGTTCCTTTTCGGCTTTGACATACATCTTCGCCATGGGCTGACGCTGCTTGATGAGGGAAGCGTTTCTTACCGCACGTCCCAGAACAACGATATCAAGAACTTCATCCATGTGATTCTCAAGCTCGGTGTCGATCATACTCTCATCCACAACGGGATAATCACAGAGATGAATAGACTCGGGAGCATTCTTGTCTACGGAAACCACCAGGTTCTGATAAATGCTTTCGGTCATGAAGGGGATCATGGGAGCTGCAGCCTTGGAAATGGTCACAAGAGCCGTGCAGAGAGTCATGTAAGCATTGATCTTATCCTGCTCCATGCCCTTAGCCCAGAAACGTTCACGTCCGCGGCGAACATACCAGTTACTCATCTCATCCACAAATACTTCAAGAGCTGTAGCCGCTTCGGGGATAGCATACTTATCAAGGCAGTTGTCAACCTTCTTAACCGTTGAGTTGAGCTTTGAAAGAAGCCACTTATCCATTACGGGAAGCTTATCATACTCCAGCTTGTACTTGGTGGGATCGAAGTTATCTATATTTGCGTAAAGTACATAGAAAGCATAGGTGTTCCAAAGGGTAGACAGGAACTTTCTCTGTCCTTCCACAACGATCTTATCGGAGAATCTCTTGGGAAGCCAGGGAGCGGAAGCTGTGTAGAAGTACCATCTGATGGCATCCGCACCGAACTTTTCCAGAGCTTCGAAGGGATCTACCGCATTACCCTTGGATTTACTCATCTTCTGTCCGTTCTCATCCTGAACATGGCCCAGAACGATAACGTTTTCATAGGGAGCCTTGTTAAAGAGCAGGGTGGATTCTGCCATCAGAGAGTGGAACCAGCCTCTGGTCTGATCCACGGCCTCGGAGATAAACTGGGCCGGGAACTGCTGTTCAAAAAGATCTTTATTTTCAAAAGGATAGTGATGTTGTGCAAAAGGCATTGCTCCGGAGTCGAACCAGCAGTCCAGTACTTCGGGCACACGATGCATGGGCTTACCGCACTTGGGGCACTTGATGGTGATCTCGTCGATGTAAGGACGATGAAGTTCAACGGTAAGAGCCTTCTCGTTGCCGCTTAAGTTCTTAAGTTCTTCTCTGCTTCCCACACATTCGAAATTGCCGCATTCGCATTCCCAAATATTTAAAGGAGTTCCCCAATAACGGTTACGGGAGATAGCCCAGTCCTGAATGTTCTCAAGCCAGTTACCGAAACGTCCCTTACCGATGGATTCGGGGATCCAGTTAACCGTATTGTTATTTTTGATCAGATCGTCACGGACCGCAGTCTCTTTGATGTACCAGCTCTCACGTGCATAGTAGATCAGAGGAGTGTCACATCTCCAGCAGTGAGGATACTCATGCTCAAACTTGGGAGCATCGAAGAGAAGTCCCGCGGCATCCAGATCCTTAAGTACTTCCGGATCCGCTTTCTTAACGAACAATCCTGCATATTTTGTCTCTGCGGTCATGCAGCCTTTTCCGTCAACCAGCTGTACAAAAGGAAGATCGTAGTTTCTTCCGACCTTGGCATCGTCTTCACCGAAAGCGGGAGCGATGTGTACCACACCTGTACCATCGGTAAGAGTAACATAACCGTCACAGGTGATATAGAAAGCCTTCTTGTTCTGCTTCCTGCAAAGCTCCACGGCGCAGTCGAAGAGAGGCTCGTATTCCTTATATTCAAGATCCTTACCCTTGTAGCTTTCAAGGATCTCGTATGCGGGCTTGTTGTTTTCCTTATCCGCAAATTTACCCAGAACCGTATCGCAAAGAGCCTCTGCCAGATAGTAGGTGTAACCGTCTGCGCACTTAACCTTTACATAGGTCTCTACAGGATTTACGCAGAGAGCCACGTTGGAAGGAAGTGTCCAGGGTGTGGTGGTCCATACCAGAACATATGCCTCCTCGCCCTTTACTTTAAAGCGGGCGATGGCCGATCTTTCCTTTACGGTCTTATAACCCTGGGAAACTTCTGCCGATGAAAGAGGAGTTCCGCATCTGGGGCAATAAGGCACGATCTTAAAGCCCTTATAAAGAAGGCCCTTGTCCCAAAGTGTCTTTAAAGCCCACCATTCGGACTCGATAAAGTTATTGTCATAGGTAATGTAGGGATGCTCCATGTCAGCCCAGAAGCCTACCTTATCGGAGAAATCCTCCCACATTCCCTTATATTTCCATACGCTTTCTCTGCACTTTTCAATGAAAGGCTCCAGTCCGTATGCTTCGATCTGATCCTTGCCGTCGATCTTAAGCATCTTTTCCACTTCGATCTCAACCGGAAGTCCGTGGGTGTCCCAGCCTGCTTTTCTGGGCACGTTGTATCCCTTCATTGTACGGTAGCGGGGGATCATATCCTTTATGGTTCTTGTCTCCACATGGCCGATATGAGGCTTTCCGTTAGCGGTGGGCGGTCCATCGTAAAAAGTATAGGTAGGGCATTTCTTTCTTGAATCGATGCTCTTCTCAAAGATCTTGTTTTCGTTCCAGAACTTCAGGACTTCTTTTTCTCTTTCCACGAAGTTCATGTTTGTGTCAACTTTTTTGTACATAGCTTTTATACCTTTCTTCTTGCTTTTCTCTGTTCCAACACTTCATTGATCTTTGCTTCGATCCTGCCTCTGACCATTTCCGCTATCTCGGGAGTCTTCATATCCTTATACTCCTCATAGGGAATGGGATCGAGAAAATGGACCTGCGTGTTTATAAACCCAAAGGCAAACCCTTCATAAGCTCTGTAGGAATCCACAAGTGCTATGGGCACTATGGGAGTCTTTGACTTAAGAGAAGCCTTAAAACTACCGGGTTTAAATTCCTGTAAGGAATTATGATTGTGATGATAACCGCCTTCCGGGAAGATCAAAAACTTCCTTCCCATCTCAGCTTCCTCAGCCATCTCCAGAATGGTCTTTAATCCGCTTCTGGGATCATTCAGCACCAATGTCTTTCCGTCACAGAGTGCCATGATCTGCCGTGTCAGGACCATATGAGATTTCTTCTCATCCATGACCACGGAGCAGGGCTTGTCATGAGCATAAAAAATACCAAGTGCATCGTATTTTCCCTGATGATTGGAATACATTATGTATCCGCCCTCGGAAGGAAGCTTATCCGCACCGAAGACTCTGGTCTTTATAAAAGATGCGGTTTTTATCATATTAATAACTCGTCTTACTTCGGCGTGTCTTTCTTCTGCGCTGTATTTATCCTTATTTCTCACCATTCTGTTCAAACGGTGTAAAAGTCTCGGAATTCTCAGCATATTGAAAAAAATCATTAAGTAAAATCTGTACATGCTTTCATTCCCCTATTTCTTATTATGTGTTCATAAATCCCACTTTAAAGAGTTATTTTATCACAAACCTCTATATTTAGTAAACAGATTTTTTGAACCTTTGGGGACGGGGTTAGGGGTTCATTTTTTGACACTCGGGGACGGGGTTAGAGGTTCACTTTTTGACACCCGGGGACGGGGTTAGGGGTTCACTTTTTGAGCCTTTGGGGACGGGGTTAGAGGTTCATTTTTCGGCGCAAAGCGCCAAAATGAACCTCTAACCCCGTCCCCAAAG
>JAEEWS010000048.1 GCA_016287765.1 Lachnospiraceae bacterium | reverse complement strand
CTTTGGGGACGGGGTTAGAGGTTCATTTTCGGCGCAAAGCGCCAAAATGAACCTCTAACCCCGTCCCCAAAGGGTCAAAAAGTGAACCTCTAACCCCGTCCCCGGGTGTCAAAAAAAGCAAACTAACCCGAAAAACTTCGGTGATAGTTTGCTTTTAGCATATTACAGTTCCCAGATCTCTTCGGCGTAGTCCTTTATGGTGCGGTCGGAGGAGAACTTTCCTGCATTGGCTACATTCATAAGGCATTTATGCCCAAAAGCCGTGCGGTCATTGTAATCGCGGTTTGCGCGAAGCTTGGTCTCCACATAGGAATCGAAATCGGCGAAGATAAAGTAGTGGTCGGGCTTGTGCCAGGAAGCACCGTCCAGAAGGGAGGTGTAAAGTTCCTTGAACATGCCTGTACCTTTATCGGAGAAGGTTCCGTCCACCAGAGTGTCCACCACTCTCTTAAGGCGGGGATTTGAGTTGTATATCTTCCTTGAATCATAGCCCTTTGCTTTAAGGGCCTCGATCTCCTCCACCCTTTTACCGAAGATGTAATTGTTTTCTTCACCGGCTTCAGCCACGATCTCCACATTGGCTCCGTCATAGGTGCCGAGAGTAACCGCGCCGTTAAGCATGAGCTTCATGTTGCCGGTTCCGGAAGCTTCCGTTCCCGCGGTGGATATCTGTTCCGAAAGGTCCGCTGCCGTGCAGAGTTTTTCCGCATAGGAAACATTGTAGTTCTGAACGAAGACCACTTGCAGCTTGTCCTTCATTTCAGGATCGGAATTAATGAGTCTTCCGATCTCGTTGATATATTTGATTATGCCCTTTGCTCTGAAATAACCGGGAGCAGCCTTGGCTCCGAAGATAAAGCACATGGGTGTGAAGTCCTTGATCCGTCCGTCCTTAAGGCCGAAATAGATGTCAAGGATCGAAAAAGCGTTAAGGAGCTGTCTCTTGTACTCATGAAGACGCTTCATCTGAACATCAAAGATAAAGTCGGGATCGATCTGAACGCCTTCCTTCTCCAGGATGTAGTCCGCCAGCTGCATCTTCTTCACTCTCTTGATCTCGTTGAACTTCCGGATGACCTCCGGGTCCTCCGCAAGGGGCTCCAGTTTTTTAAGTTCCTCAAGTTTGGTAACCCAGGTCTGTCCGATGGCATCGTTTATAAAGCCGGTCAGTTCACGGTTACAAAGTGCCAGCCAACGGCGCTGGGTGATACCGTTGGTCTTGTTGTTGAAGCGCTCGGGGTAGATCTTGTACCACTCTTTTAAAGCGTCGTTTTTAAGGATCTCCGTGTGGATAGCCGCCACGCCGTTGGTGGAATGGGTGGCATATATAGCCATTCTGGCCATGTGTATCAGATTTCCGTCTATAATATTGTAATTTTCTATGGAATAGGGAGCAAGCTCCTCTTTTGAGAGTTCCTTGACCATAGCACGCTGCAAAGCCTGAACATACTTATAAACGTGGGGGATCACCGACTTAAACAGTGCCACATCCCACTTTTCCAGCGCCTCTGCCATGACCGTGTGATTGGTATAGGCAAAGGTCTCCTTTGCGATCTTAAATGCCGCCTTAAAGGTCAGTCCCTCTTCCTCCACCATTATCCTCAAAAACTCGGGGATAGCCACTGTGGGATGGGTATCGTTCAGCTGGATGGCATATTCATTGGCGAACTTTTTAAAATTGTTCCCGTTCTTCTTTTTGAAATTCCGGATCATATCACGAACGGAAGCTGCGGAAAAAAAGTACTGCTGCTTAAGCCTAAGCTGTTTTCCCGCCTTCATGGAATCGTTGGGGTATAGCACAGCGGAAATGCCGAAAGCTGCGTTTCTGTCTGCCGCCTCCTTTGCATATTCCTGGTTGTTGAACATGTCAAAATCGAATTCCTTAACCGGCTCAGCCTGCCAAAGTCTTAAGGTGTTCACCTTCTTGCCGCCGTAAGCGATGACCGGCATATCATAGGGCACAGCCCATACATCGCCGTCCTTAAAGTGCACCTGCACCCTGTCCTCTTCGCATCTTTTTGACCAAGGATCTCCGTCCTTCATCCAGTCATCGGGCTCTTCCGCCTGGAAACCGTCCTTAATGGACTGCTTGAAAAGGCCGTACTTGTAGCGGATGCCATAGCCGTTCAGGTTGTAACCCAGAGTGGCGCCGGAATCCAAAAAGCAGGCTGCCAGACGTCCCAGACCACCGTTTCCGAGAGCCGGATCCTCTGTCTCTTCCAGTTCCCCGGGATCTCTTCCGTTCTCGTACATGAGTTCGGTAAACTGCCCCAAAAGCCCCATGTTCAGCAGATTATTGTAAGTCAGTCTTCCGATCAGGAATTCCGCCGAAAGATAGGCTGCCTTTTTGCCCTCAGCATTCAGTGCCTTCTCCGGGAAGTCGTATCCCAGCTTATTTACGGCAGCTTTTGCCACCGCTGCATATAATTCGTCGACACTTGCATCTTTCACAGTCTTTCCGTAATCAAGTTTCAAAGCTTCAACAACATTTGTCTTAAAATTTTCCATTTTGTCCTCCGACATTTAGTGGATCCTTAAATCCCTTATTTTATGCCCTTCCGTAGGTTTCAGCCATGTTTTTGTAGTATTCCGTATCTATGGACTTAAGCTGCTCTGCAGTCACTCTCCAGCGCCAGTTCTCTCCAATGGTGGAAGGGAAGTTGGTCCTTGCCCTGTTGTCAAGGCCCAAAAGATCCTGGACCTGCAGGATGGCAACTCTTGCAACGGATGCATAGGCTGCTCTCATCATCATCTTCGGCAGTTCCTCTTCGGTGGCTGCATTGTAATAATTCATAAGTTTCTTTAACTCCGCCACCTTGCATGACAATAAAGAGCCTGCCAGAGTCTCGTTATCATGGGTTCCTATATACACTATGAGATTGTCGGTGGTGAAATTATGGGGAAGATAAGGATTGTCCGGATTACCGTCCAGAGCAAATTCCAGGATCTTCATCCCCGGGTAATGGTTCTTATTTATAAGGTCCTTTACGGGTTTGGTCAGCACTCCCAGATCCTCGGCGATAAGCTTGGTATCGGGTATCACTTCATTTATCATATCGGTAAGCTTCTTACCCGGTCCCTTTATCCACTTGCCTTCAACGGCTGTGGGACAGGTGGCGGGGATGGACCAGTAATTAACTATACCTATAAAATGGTCGATTCTTACCACATCGTAACGCTTTCCGCAAGATCTCATTCTTTCCGCCCACCAGGAAAATCCGTCCTTTTCCATCACTTTCCAGCGATAGAGGGGGTTGCCCCAGCGCTGTCCCGTAGCGGAAAACATGTCGGGCGGAACTCCCGCGATATTTATCTCTCTGAGATCCTCATCCAGTTCAAAAAGATCGGGATGTACCCATACATCGGTGGAATCCAGTGCCACATAGAGAGGGATATCTCCTATGATCTCAATGCCGAGACCGTTCACATACTTTTTAAGTTTGTTCCACTGCTCTTCAAACTTGAATTGCAGGAACATCCAAAAATCTATGTCATCCGCCAGTTTTTTCTGTAATTCCTTTACCTTTGCAGGTTTTCTCTTCCTTATATCATCATCCCATTCCTGCCAGGATCTGCCGCCGTTTTCCGTCTTTACCGCCATATAAAAAGCATAGTCCGGTAACCAGTAAGCATTTTCCGAAACGAACTTCTTATAGGAAGCTTTTGTTTTGTGATCACTGTTTTCAAAAGCTATCCTAAGGACATTGAACCTGTTCCTGTAAACCGCTTCATAGTCCACATCCGAAGAGTTGCCTCCCCAGCAGATCCCTTCCATATCTTCCTTTTTTAAGAGTCCTTCCTCTGCCAGCATATCGGGATCGATAAAATAAGGATTGCCCGCAAATGCAGAAAACGATTGATAAGGAGAGTCTCCGTAGCTTGTAGGCCCCACAGGAAGCACCTGCCAGTACTTGGCTCCGGTCTTTTTTGCAAGATCCGCAAATTCATAAGCCGCCTTTCCCATTGTCCCTATGCCGTAGGGAGAATTAAGGGCGCTTATGGGCATTAACAATCCTGCTCCTCTTTCCAGTTCTTTTCTCTCTTTTTTCATGTTTGCCTCCCAAACATTTCCGCCGTTTTAACGGCTGTAAACCATAATCTTACCTTCTCTTATGTGTAATTTTTTAGTCGACATATTTTCGTAAATTTTCGTAATGTATAATTATAGTACACTTATTTTCTCCATCTGTCAATAAAAGTTTCGTGTTTTTTCGTAAAAAGGTTACTGTTCGCATATCTGTGGCTTGCTAAACCTCTGAAAGTCGTCTTTCAAAGAGGTTTGGCAAGTCACAGATACTGCGTAGCAGTGACCGCCCCCTCCAAATGAGCAAGTAGCGAAGCGGATTGCGAATTCCGAGGGAGCGGTGCGAACAGTGTCTATATTCCCCTCTTGCCACCGGCACTTCAAATCACTATAATATCCTTAATATATACGGAGGCAATTATGTACCAGATAGATTTTAATCATCCCGTTCATGTGCACTTTCTCGGCATCGGCGGGATCTCAATGAGCGGTCTCGCAAAACTTTTATTATCCAGAGGCTTTAAAGTTTCCGGATCCGACGACCATGATTCCCCTCTTCTGAATGAGCTCAGAAGCCTGGGAGCCGGGATCTTCCTCGGCCTTAAGGCAGAAAATATCTCGGAAGATATGGATGTTGTGGTTTACACAGGCGCCATTCATCCGGATAATCCGGAATTTGCCGCAGCCAAGAGCAAAAACCTTCCAATGCTGAGCAGAGGTCAGCTGATGGGGGAACTGATGAAGAACTTCCGGCATTCCGTGGGTATTTCGGGAACCGACGGAAAAACCACCACCACCTCTCTTCTGTCCCTGATGCTCCTGGATGCGGGCCTTGATCCCACCATTTCCGTAGGTGGTATCATCCCCGAGATCAACACCAATTTCAGGATCGGCGGCGACCAACACTTCGTGGTGGAGTCCTGTGAATATACCAATTCCTTTTTGGACTTTTTCCCCACCGATGCCATCATCCTTAACATCCGAGAGGATCATCTGGACTTCTTTAAGGATATAGATGATATAAGAAATTCCTTCCGCCGCTTTGCAGAGCTGGTTCCGGCAGACGGTATCACTGTAGTGAACGGCGAGATAGACAACTATAAGGAACTGTTTAAAGGTATAAAGAGCACCATGAAGACCTATGGTCTTGCTGAAGACAGGGAGGCGGATCTTTCGACCTTCAACTATATGGCCGCGGATATCTCCTATGACGATATGGGCCGCGGAAGCTACGACCTCTACGAAGACGGCCTCTTTATCGCTCATGTATCTCTGGGACTCATGGGCCGTCACAATGTTTCCAACTCCCTGGCTGCCATAGCTGTTGCCCGGAAATACAACGTACCTGTTCCTTCCATGTTAAAAACTCTTAAAAGTTTTGCAGGTCCCAGACGTCGTCTGGAACACAAGGGGACCTTTAAAGGCGCTTCGGTTTACGATGACTATGCCCATAATCCGGACGAGATCCGTTCCACCCTTACAACCGCCCGCCGCTTTAAGGGCAAAAGGATAGTTACGGTCTTTCAGCCCCACACCTTCTCCAGGACCAAAGCCCTGTTGCCGGAATTCGTCGAAGCCCTGTCCTTATCGGATATCATCATTATGGCAGACATATATTCCGCCAGAGAGACAGATGACGGAACCATATCCTCAAAAACCATAAGGGACCTACTGGTGAAAAATGGTAAGGAAGCATACTATTTTTCGACCTTCAAAGAAATTGAAAATTTTTTATCCGATTTTTCATCAACAGATGATCTGTTGATAACTATGGGTGCCGGAGACGTTGTAAATATTGGAAATGAGCTCCTCGGTCTATAGTTTTCCACGTTATCCACGGCTTTCCGGGGAAAAATCCCGGGAAAGCCTTTTTTGTTTCCCCCGCCCATAATTTTTGGTTTTGAGCTTGTCAAGAGTTTTTTTATCCACATTATCCACAATCCCATTCTACAAGACTCTAACCAAAAATTATCAATTCAAAGTTCCGTTTTTCTGTGCTATAATCCCTGCTGTCGGGTTTACAAGGCAAGGCCAAAAAGCCGCTGTTTAAAGGCATCGCGCCCTATAAGCGTGCCTTGGCGCTTCCTTTACGACCATGACAATGGGAAATGAAAAAATGTGAACACTAGGGGCAGTAGTAATGAGCGACATAATGATCAATACAGAACGTAAATATTCAGCAACCGTTATCCCGAACGTCTTTATAGATCGTTTCCTGCCTTCGGCTAACGGATCCTATGTAAAGGTCTATCTTTATCTTTTACGTTGTCTTACTGGAAATGAAATGCAGTTTTCCATTTCTTCGGCAGCTGATTTCTTTGATGAAACGGAAAGTGACATAACCCGTGCTTTAAAGTATTGGGAAAAGAACGAGGTTATCCGTCTCACCCGCAACGGTTCCGAGATCACAGGCATCACACTCCTTGATCTTACCGTTGATCAGTTAAAGACAACGACCAAATCCACCAAAGCAAATGTAATTTCCATTAATAATATACGCACCGAGGCTCAAAAGCCCGAAACAAAGGTTTCGGAAACTCCTGTTGAAAAAGTTCCCGAAGCTCCCGCGCCCATGTCCGTTCCCACTCTTACCAGAGAGGAGATCAATAAGGCTCTTGTTTCCGAGCCTGTTTCATGGCTCACCAACGCGGTGGAAATGTACCTGGAGCGTCCTTTAACCGAGGCCGATCAGAACCTTGTCATCTTCCTTTACAGAGATCTTCACTTTTCCAGCGATCTGCTCCTTCATCTTTATGAGGTGTGCATAGGCAGAAACAAGCGGAACATTTCCTACATCCAGAGTGTGGCCATCGACTGGTACGAGCATGGCATATCTACCGTCGAAGAGGCAGACGGCTATTCGGTGGTTTACAGTAACTACTTCAGTGCAGTCAATAAAGCCTTTAATCTGGGACGTCTTCCCGGAGATAAGGAGCAAAAATATATCAGATCCTGGGAAAATCTGGGCTTCTCCCCGGAAATGGTCAAGGAAGCCTGCGACAGAACCCTTTTAAAATGCAGCAAACCCAGTTTTGCCTATGCCAATAAGATACTTGTGGCATGGAATGAAGAGGGCATAAAGACCCTTTCCGCCCTTGCGGAAAAGGACAAGAGCTTCAGTGAGGCCAAAAGTGCAAAAAGATCCAAAACCGGAAGATCCGTGTCAAAATCTGCGGAAAACTATCTGAACAGATACACCCAGAGAGAATATTCCGCTGAAGATATGAAAGAAATAGAACGTTTAATGCTTGAAAAATCGTTGGGTATTTCAATTAAGCAAGAGGGATGAACATGGCACTGACTAACAGTCAATATACAAAGATAATGCGGGACTATGAAGAAAAGCAGAACGAGACCAGGCTGCTTCAGGATGCAAGAAAAAACGAGGTGATCACTAAGATCCCCGAATATAAGATCCTGGATGACGAAGCCATAGACGCTTCCATGGAATATGCCCGGATGACTTTACTTAACAGAGTGGAGGACGCCGATAAGCGTCTTCGGGACCTTAAAGTACAGATCGGCCGGATAGCTGAGCAAAAGGCCCTGCTTCTTCAGCAGAACGGCTATCCCGCAAACTATCTGGATCCTGTCTATACCTGCCCCGACTGTAAGGACACGGGTTACATAGGAAATGAAAAATGTCATTGTTTCAAACAACAGATAGTTGATCTGCTCTATTCCCAGTCAAACCTCAATGAGGTTCTGAAAGCAGAAAATTTCTCCACCTTCCGTCTTGATTATTTCAGCAAAAATGATATAGATCCCGCCAGCAAACTCACCTGCTACGAACTTATGTCCATGTACCTTAAGAACGCCAAGGAGTTTGTTGCCAACTTTTCAACCTCCAAGGAAAACCTGCTTTTTACCGGAAATGCAGGCCTGGGAAAGACCTTCCTCTCCCACTGCATAGCCAATGAGCTCCTAAAAAAAGGATATACTGTCCTCTATCTTTCGGCGCCCCAGCTTTTTGATATCTTAAGAAAAGAATTGATATCCAAAAACGGCGATGAAAAAACCTCAACCGAACTCGGCAGATATGTTTTTAACTGCGATCTTCTGATCATAGACGATCTCGGCACCGAAAACATCACTGAATTTACCGTATCCGAGCTTAACACGGTCATCAATGAAAGGCTTTTGGGCAAACACTCCACCATCATCTCCACAAATCTCACCCCTCTGGAAATGAAAGAGACCTATGGAGAAAGAAATTTTTCAAGAGTTGTTGGCCTTTACACCCTATATAAATTCTATGGCAAGGACATCCGTTTGGCGAAAAAGTACAGTGCTCTGTGACTTGACAAACGTAAAAACTTGCTGTAAAGTGTGTCGCGGGTTTACAAAAGCAACTATTTACATATTATATTGTTAATTAGCTGGAGGACCAAAAATGTCTCAGGATGAAATCTGGAGCACCATTCCCGTCGGCAAGCTCGGCATTATAGCATTGCGAAGCTGTGACGACATTGCAAAGAAGGTGGACAAGTACATCGTTGAGTGGCGTAGCGGACGTACTCACGAGGAAATGAACACCATCAATTTCGAGGACTACAAGAAGGATTCTTACCTTGTAGATGCAGAATGCCCTCGTTTCGGATCGGGCGAAGCCAAAGGTCTTATCAAAGAGACCGTGCGCGGAGACGATATCTACTTCCTTGTTGATGTTACCAATTATTCCATTACATACACCGTCAGCGGTCATGAAAATCACATGTCCCCCGACGATCATTTTTCGGATCTTAAGCGTTTGATCGCAGCCGTGGGTGGTAAAGCCCGCAGGATCACCGTGATCATGCCCTTCCTCTATGAAGGCAGACAGCACAAGAGAAGTGCCAGAGAATCTCTGGACTGTGCCCTTGCTCTTCAGGATCTTATCAACATGGGTGTTGACTCCATCATTACCTTTGATGCTCATGACCCCAGAGTTCAGAACGCTATTCCTTTACATTCTTTCGAGACAGTACAGCCTACCTATCAGTTCCTTAAAGCCCTTCTTAAAAAAGTGCCCGATATCACTCTTGATACCCAGCATTCAATGGTAATAAGCCCTGATGAAGGAGCCATGGGACGTGCGGTTTACTTCGGTTCCGTTACCGGTATCGATGTAGGTATGTTTTACAAACGCCGCGATTATACAAAGATCGTAAACGGCAGAAACCCCATCGTTGCTCACGAATTCCTGGGTTCCGATGTGGAAGGTAAGGATGTCATCATCATCGACGATATGATCTCCTCCGGTGAGAGCCTTCTGGACACCGCAAGAGAGCTCAAGGCAAGAAAAGCAAAGAGGATCTTCCTCTGTTCCACCTTCGGACTTTTCACCAACGGTCTGGCAGCCTTCGACAAGGCCTTTGAAGAAAAGGTATTCGATCTCATGATCACCACAAACCTTGTTTATCAGACTCCCGAGCTTTTGTCCCGTCCTTACTATGCTACCGCAGAAATGGCCAAGTACATTGCGCTTCTCATCGACGCCATGAACCACGACCGCTCCATCAGCGAGTTCTTAAGTCCTACGGCCCGTATACAGAAATTCATCGAGAAGTACAAGAACAATCAGCTTAATAACTAGTACATCGGTTATTAAATAACTGGACCGAATGCTTGCCTGCTTACCCGACTGCCCGTACATGAAAGCCTCGGAGTAGCCCGCTACACCTGCGTTTTCACGCACGAGCATTCGAGCAAGCATTCTGCGCATTAGTCCATTTATTTTAAAACCGCTGTACTAGTAAATTTTCACCGTCTTTAAGAAATAGCTTAAAGACGGTTTTTTTATTATCCGAAAAGTTGTAAAATCGTTATATTCCCATAACCCCGGAGGTAAGACATGAACAAGATCCTTATAATAGAAGATGACAAGACCCTTAGAGACGAGCTGTCACTGCTTTTGACCAATGCCGGCTATTCTGCCGAAAAGGCCACGGACTTTTCGGCTGTGGATACTCTGATCAAAAACACGGACGCAGATCTCCTTCTCCTGGACATTAATCTTCCGAATTCCAACGGAGAAGCCCTTTTGCAGGAATTCAGAAAAGTAAAGGACACTCCCGTCATCATGCTTACCAGCAGAACGGGCGAACTTGACGAAGTGCTTTCCATGAGCTACGGCGCGGATGACTATATCACCAAGCCCTATAACCCCACCATCCTTCTTTTAAGGATCTCTGCCGTGCTAAAAAGAGCCCGTAAGACCGGTCAGGAAAGAGTTTACAAAAACATACGCATAAACAGCCTGAAGGGTATCCTGGCCTCGGACACCAATGAGATCCTCCTCACAAAAAACGAAATGCTGATATTCCAGACTCTTTTGGATCACCCCGAGGAGATAGTTTCCAGAGATGACCTCATGACTGTCCTCTGGGACAATAATGAATTCATAAATGACAATACTCTGTCCGTTAATATAAGCCGACTTCGTTCCAAGCTTGCGGATCTGGGGATCCCCGAAGCAATAGAGACAAGAAAGAAACAGGGGTACGTGTTGAGATGACATATGCATCATATATAAAAGACAAATACTTTGTTCTTATTATAAGGGCGGTGGCAGTTCTTACGGCGGCGATCTTTCTCGTTGCCTTCAAAGTAAATGCCGGCGCGGTGGTCGCTCTGGCCGTGATCTTTGTGATCTGCACCCTTATTGCGGACATTATGGATTATAAAAGAAAAAAAGACTTTTATGAGCCTGTCCTTAACTCCCTGAGAGATCTGGACAAGAAGTACCTGCTTTCGGAAATGCTACCGGACCCTTCTTTTCTTGAGGGAAGGATCCTGTCGGACGTTCTCCTGTCCTGTTCCAAATCCATGGCGGATCAGGTGGCTTCATACAGGCTGCTGAACAAAGAATTCAGGGAATACATAGAGATGTGGGTCCATGAGGCCAAGCTACCCGTGGCTACAATGGAACTGATCTGCAAAAACAGCGCAGATCTCCGGCAGGACCGGGAGGCTGATCCGTCTATCACAAAGATCAGGACTCAGATAAAAAGGCTGGATGACTATATAGAAAATGTACTGTATTACGCCCGCAGCGAAAATGCTGAAAAAGACTATATAATAAAGGACGTTTCCCTGCAAAAGATCTTTGGCGGCGTGGCTGTTAAGAACAGGGATGCATTGCAGATGGAAAATGCCGAGATCCGTGCCTCGGGCCTGGATGTAAAAGTTCTTACCGACGGAAAATGGCTGGAGTTCATTATCGGTCAGTTAATGGCCAACAGCCTTAAATACATGTCTTTGGAAAGGCCTTTGGTCATAACCGTGACCGCAGAAAAAACTCCGGAGTACACCGTCCTTTCCTACAGAGACAACGGTATGGGTATACCGGAGGAAGACCTCCCCAGGATCTTTGAAAAAAGCTTTACCGGAACCAACGGTCATAAGAGTCCGGGTTCCACGGGCATGGGTCTTTATATAGTAAAGAACCTCTGCCGGCGCTTAGGGCACGGCATCAAAGTATCCTCTGTAAAGGACGAATATACGGAATTCAAGATCTTCTTTTCCGAGGATCAACATCTTAAAATGTCCTAAAGCTGCGCACTGCCCTCATCCAAAGAAGGCCGCTTTCCTTTCAAAAATGTAAGGTTAAATAATATTAGAAAAACGACAAGGCCCGGAAATAGGATTAAAATACAGAAAAAATGAAAGGAAACAGTTTTATGGAATTACTCAAAGTACAAAATGTGGAAAAATATTACGGCAACAGATCCAGTCTCACAAAGGCTATTGATGATATATCCTTTAAAGTGGACAAAGGGGAATTCCTGGCTATCATGGGTGCTTCGGGAAGCGGTAAGACCACACTTCTTAATTGCATATCCACCATCGACAGAGTGACAGCCGGTCACATCTTTCTTGAAGATCAGGACATCACCGCACTTAAAGGAAAGGAGCTGAACCATTTTCGCCGTGAAAAACTCGGGTTTATTTTTCAGGATTTTAATCTTCTTGATACTCTTACTGCTTACGAAAACATTGCGCTCTCCCTCACCATCCAAAAATGGCCCGCGGAGACGATTGATAAGGCAATACAGATTGTAGCCGGACAATTGGGTATAAGCGACATTCTTTCAAAATACCCCTTTCAGCTTTCAGGAGGTCAAAAGCAGCGAGTTGCCTGCGCCAGAGCCATAGTCACCAATCCCAGGCTGATCCTTGCGGACGAGCCTACGGGAGCTCTTGATTCCAAATCCTCCGGCCTCCTTCTGGAACGCTTCAATTTCCTTAATAATGAATACAATGCCACCATAATGATGGTAACCCATGACAGTTTTGCCGCCAGCTATGCAAGCCGCGTCCTCTTCATAAAAGACGGAAGGATCTTTACAGAGATCAACCGGGGCAGCGCAAAACGCAAGGAGTTCTTTGACAAGATCATCGATGTTGTTACTCTTCTGGGAGGTGATGTAAGCGATGCTCTGTAAACTCTCGGTCAAAAACCTGCACAGAAGTATTAAAGACTATGCCATTTACTTCTTTACCCTGGTCATCGGTGTTTCCATATTTTATATCTTTAATGCCATAGATGATCAAACAGCTACTCTGACGATCCAAAGCATAGATCTGGAAGTCCTGGATCTCCTGTCCGGAGCCCTTTCGGCAGTCAGCGTCTTCGTCGCTGTAGTCCTGGCCCTTTTGATCATTTATGCCAGCCGTTTCTTAATGAAGCGGAGAAATAAAGAGTTTGCTCTTTATATGCTTCTGGGAATGGGAAAGGGAAAGATATCCGCCATCCTTCTGATCGAGACCTTCTTTATCGGTCTCGGATCTCTGGCTGTGGGACTGGTCATCGGTATCGGTCTTTCTCAGCTAATGAGCGCTCTGGTGGCTTCTCTCTTTGCAGCCGACATGTCGGAATACAGGTTTTCCTTCTCCTCAAGCTCCATGGTCCTCACTGTCATCTATTTCAGCATCATGTATATTGTGGTAATGCTCTTTAACGGTGCATTTGTTACAAAAATGAAGCTGATCGACCTGATCCAGAGCGAGAGACGTTCTGAGGAGATCAAGGTTAAAAACCCTGTCCTCTCGGTCATCATCTTCCTTGTCGCAGTCCTTGGTCTTGCCTGGGCCTACCGCAAGGTTACCGGAGATTTTTTTGCCCTTAACCGGCAGACTATTATCTTATGCATAGTTATTGGCGCGGTCTGCACTTTTCTGGTCTTCCTTTCCCTCTCAGGCCTGCTCTTAAGGATAGTAATGTCCTTTAAGAAAGCCTACTTCCGGGGATTGAACAGCTTTACTTTTCGCCAGATCAGCAGCAAGGTGAACACCATGGTATTTTCCATGACAGTGATCTGCCTCATGCTTTTTGTCACTGTGTGCACCCTGTCCTCAGCCTTTTCCGTGAGAAACGCCATCAATCAGACCGTGAACACTCTCTGTCCCGTGGATGTACAGATAGGCATAAACGAATACGAAGGGGATTTTAAGCCCACCTACGTGGACATCGAGAAAATATATGCAGAATACGGATATGATATAACGGAGAAATTTAAGGATCACGTTTTTGTCGATGTGTATCTGGATCCCTCCTTTAATTTCGGAGAATTTTTCGGTCCCTATCAACAGGAAGTGAGAAAGCAGTTTCAGTTCTTGAGGTTTGACAGCCCGGAGCAGATAATGATTTTAAGCGACTACAACGCTTTGATGGAGCTCTTCGGAAGAGACACGTTCACTCTGGAAGACGACGAGTTCATGCTGGTGGCAAACTACATAAACATGATCCCTCTGAGAAATATGGTGCTTTCCGGCGGATGCACGGAAAACATATTCGGCCATGAACTAAAGAGTAAATATGACCATTGCATCGACGGCTTTCTGGATCTTAACCTCAACGCTACCTGTTCGGGCATATTTGTGATCCCTGACAGCGTGGCGGACAAGGATTCCAGGGTATCAAACTATCTTTTCGGAAATTACGATGCTGCCACAAAAGCTCAGACCAAAGCCATGGACTCAGAGATGAGCGATATACATCAAAAGGTTTACGAATGCTATTACCGAGACCTGTACACAGAAAGAAAGGGACAGAACATGCCCACCTTCTACGAAGGCTTCACCTCCAGGATAGAGCTGTACTCCAACGGTATGGGTATCAGCGCTGTCATCACCTTCCTTGGACTTTACATCGGTATTGTTTTCCTTATCGCCTCCGGCGCCATCCTTGCTCTAAAGTCCCTTACCGAGTGCGTTGACAGCGTTCAGAGATATGACATGCTCAGAAAACTGGGAGCAGACGAGGGTGACCTGAACAGATCCCTGTTCCTTCAGACCGGCCTGTTTTTCCTGTTCCCTCTGGCTGTTGCGGCGGTCCATTCCGTTTTTGGTATGAAGTTTGCCATCAGCCTTTTGGAGACCGCAGGCACCACCAACACCCTTCAGTCCTTGATACTCACCTGCATCATACTTTTTGCGATCTACGGCGGATACTTTACGATCACCTACTTCAGCAGTAAAAACATCATTAAGAACCGCATCTGACCCGGCTTATCAAAAGTTTAAGGGTCCTGCGTAAGAAAACAAAGAACATATTGGGGGAGCTTATGTTTTTGGAAATGGAGTTTTATATCTCCATTTCCTTTTTCTTCTTGCTTTTATACTACATTTAGTGTACTATGGGATTAGGTATACACTAGACTTTAGATATATTTAATATTTAAAGCTGCAGGTAAGGGAGGTAAGGCAATGATCACCAAAAACATAATGATTAACGATATCCGTGCAGGAATGATCATGGCCGCGGATGCCATTGGCCCCAGCGGGTCTGTTGTGGTTTCCAAAAGTACAGTCCTCTCTCAAAGATACACCGCCCGTCTTATAAGCGCCGGTGTAAAAGCCATCAGTGTTTATATTCCCGATTACATTGCTACTCCCGAAGAATTAAAGGAAAGCGCCGCCCAGGAAAACCGTATAAAAGACTCCCAGGAATATCAGGATTTCCGAAAAGAGCTTCTTTCTGTGGCAGGCGAACTTTCGGAAGTATTTGAACGATTGATGATGAATCCCCGTTCCGACATTAATTCGGAAGATCTCATCACAGCCATCCGTTCCCTTTCCCAAAAATACGGCGAGACCATCCACGTTCTGGAGCTTTTGCAGGCTTCCAGAGATTTTGATGACAGTATCTACATCCACACCGTGGGCGTGTCTCTTATTTCCATAATAATCGGCCTTAAGGCTCAGTTCAGCGAGGAACAGATCCATGATCTCATCCTGTGCTCCATTTTCCATGACATCGGAAAGATCACCATTCCCGAAGAGCTCCTTAACAAACAGGGCCGTCTCACGGAAGATGAACTTGAGGAGATCCGTTCTCACACCCAGTTGGGTTATCAGCTCCTTTCCCAGACCAATCTTCCCGAACATGTAAGTCTCTGCGCTCTCTATCATCATGAGCGTTATGACGGAAGCGGTTATCCGGACGGCATCTCCGGTCAGAACATACCCTTCTATGCCAGATATGTAGCCATTGCGGATGTTTACTATGCCATGACATCAAAAAGACCTTATCGAGAAGATATATGCACGTTTGATGTCATATCCGCTTTTGAAAAAGACGGTTACAGCAAGTACGATGTGGCAGGCCTCATCCCCTTCCTTAACTGTCTTGCCCAGTCTCTCATCGGATCTCATGTCATTTTAAATGACGGTACCGACGGAAAGATCATCATGCTGAACGAGCGCCTGACCCGCCCCATCGTAAAGGTGGCTTCGGAGTTTGTGGATCTTATGAAGCGTTCGGAACTGGAGATTATAAAGGTAATGTGATTTTGCCAAGAAAAAGTGCCAAAGGAGACGTTCCTTTGGCACTTCTTTTATTTTATTCCGCTGCCAGCAGATCTTCCACCTGCTCTCTCTTTTCAAAAAGCACACAGCCGCCCTTGTGATCGTCCGCCAGCACTCCGCCGGTCTGCAGAGCATTGAAGAGCCTGGACTTTAAGGCTTCTCTTACGGATGTATCCCTTACATTTATATCTGAATAAGGTGAGAAAGGACAAGGCTCCGCGCCGCCGTGGGAATTTATGTGGAAGAAGCCGCGCCCCGCTGCGATACAGCCTCCCGAACTCTTTTCATCTCCGGGGAAGGATACGAAAACCATCTCCTGATGAGCCTTTCTTACCCTCCTAAGTTCTTCTGCCATCAGATCCCGCTCCGCATCCGTAGGTGCCAGATCCGCGGATTCTTCTGTTGTGGGAACGTATTCCACATAAACGATCAGCTTGCATCCTCTTTCCGAAAGAGTGTTTATGAATTTATCCGAAAGGACTTCCCTTACGTTTTCCGTCGTAACAGTGACCGAAGCACCGAAGATCAGGCTATGCTCGTGAAGATCGTTCATTACCTCGATCAATTTGTCATATATACCCTCGCCCCTTCTGGCATCCGTGATCTCACGATCTCCTTCGATGCTGATAACAGGGATAAGGTTTCTGTGTTCATTGAACAGTTTCAGATAATCGCCGGCCAAAAATGTTCCGTTGGTGAAAACAGGAAACATGATATTGGGCTTTTTGGCAGCCATATCTATAACATCCGCACGAAGTAAAGGCTCTCCTCCCGCCAGAAGGATAAAACTGATACCCAGCTCTTCCGCTTCGTCAAATATCTTTTTCCATTCCTCAGACGTGAGCTGTTTAACAGGCTCCGCATCCACCGTGGCATTGTTGCATCTTGAATAACATCCGGCACAGTGCAGATTGCAGGCTGAAGTGATGCTGGCGATAAGAAAAGGCGGGATGTGCTCTCCTTCCTTCTCTGCCTTTGCTCTCTTTTTGGAAGCTTTTTTACTTGCAGCCGCAAACTTGACTATATAAGCGCTTTCCCTCGGGTCTTTAAAGGTAGCTCTGAGTGCGTCCGACACCACCTGTTCAACCCCTTTGGTCATATACTCCTGAATATTGAATTCCTTTTCCATAGAACCGGCCTTTCTCGATCTGTTTTCCGACACCTGCATTTTAGGTTCGGATGGTTTTTCTTTCTGTAATCAGTTTTGCGCAACTGATTTAGCAAAACTGATTATCTCATCTATTTAGAAACAAGTCAAGAAAAAAAGTATAAACTGTATCTGTATCAAAAACCGATCCGGGCATTAAAAATAGTCATCCTCCCCGGGATGACTATTATTCTTATGATATCCCCTGAGAAACGCCCCCACCGACTCCCTAACACTCCCCCGAGAACTCAGGTACGATGGTTTAACTGCGAAAAGACCGGTCCCAACACACTTCGCCAATCTTTTAAATGAATACAGATGAACAGAAGATTTGCTTTTCCCCCACTTAATCCGGGCATAATTATAGAAATAGGAGCCGGTGGCAACGTTTCTAAAAGTCTGACCCAATAAACCCAACACCTCTACCTGATTTCTACTACTCCGAGGCTTTCATGTACGGGCAGTCGGGTAAACAGGCAAGCATTGGGTCCGGTTATTTAATAACCGATGTACTAGGGTTCTTAAGTGATACTTTAAACGCAGCTCTCACTACCGATATCATGTTTTTCTTCAACAATTTTATTTAATATAGTATTACTCTTTCAACGCAATAAAGTGTAATACATCTTATTGTTTATTGCAAATAAATATTATTTAATAAAGTATTCTGATTTGCTTATAAATAAACCGCATTTTACGGAATTTTCACTCATAATTCGTCCGAAATGAACAAGTCGACTGTAAGAATAAAGGAAAATTAAAAAGCCGAGGATAGATATGCCCCCCCCGGCTTTATGTGGTTATTTCGCAAATATCATAAGCATTATGACAGCAAATCCTATCACAAAAGCAAAAGCTCCGCTGTCGTTATCCTTGCCGCCCACCATCAAAGGAAACTCCTCCACCGTGGTGTAGACCATGGCGCCTCCCGCTATTGCCATGATATAGGGCAGGGTTACAGGGAAGAGAACGACTATGATCAAAATAAATATGGCTGCAATGGGGACGGGGATTCCGGAAACCACCGACATAAAGAAGGATTTGCCCTTTCCCATACCCTTTTCATAGACCGGAAGGGACACAAAAAGCGCCTCCGGAAAGTTTTGTATTGCTATTGCCACTGCCAGAAACAATGGCGTTGAAGCCGGGATCCAGTCGGTTTCCATGAAATGAGCCGCATATATCGCACCCAGCGCAATGCCCTCGGGAATGTGATGGATCACCTCCGCCAGCATCATCTTGGTCTCATCCTTTAAACTGCTCTGCGGGCCTTCCGTGATACCTACAAACGCATGAGTGTGAGGCACTGCATTGTCCAGTGCATATTGCACCGCAACTCCGACGCAAAAACATACGAACAGCGGGATTATGGCTTTTACTCCAGAATTATTGAAACCGCCTGAGGCAGGTTCTATCATTCCCCAGATGGATATGGAAAACATTATTCCCGCCGTGGCTCCCGCCATCATCACACGTATCTTATCCGACAGGAATTTCTTTTTGGCATATACGGACGCGGCACCAAGCACTGTTCCTATCAAAGGGATCAGCATTCCGAAGATATTGTCCGAGTCGCTTAAAGCATTGGATGTATCCAGATATTCTATCAAGGTTTTAAGCCCGATAAAGAGAAGGATCGTTCCGCCCATTACCTCCGAACCCGATTTATAACGGGATCCGAAGAGATTTCCGATCTTGACTCCCAGGGCTGAGATAAAAAAAGTCACAACAGCGATCACTATAACCGCAAATATGGTATTTTGCAGCTTTCCGGTTTCAAACACCGTTACCGGCACAGCTACAAATGTAATTCCAATGGCCAGCGCATCAATACTGGTTGCCACCGCCATTATAAACATGGTCTTTACATCAAAGCCCGACTTTTCTTCTGCCTCTTCGGAAAAAGCTTCCCTGATCATGTTTACACCTATCAGTGTCAGCAGCGCGAATGCCACCCAGGGTGCCACCATGCGGATCCATTTTTCAAAACCCGATCCTATCAAAAATCCTATAAACGGCATGATCCCCTGAAAGGCTCCGAACCATGTCCCGCAGATCATGCATTCCTTAATAGTCAGCTTTTTCACCGAAAGCCCCTTGCACACGGAAACAGCAAATGCATCCATAGCCAGGCCGACGGACAAAAGCAGCAGTTCAAATATGCCCATATATAACTCCTGTGATACATTAAAAATCAATGTAACTTAACGTGAAAGTTTTTCCATTATACTATATCTCCACCAAAAATGGAAGTCCCTTTTATGACAGCGTAATAAATGACACCCGGGGACGGGGTTAGAGGTTCACTTTTTGAGCCTTTGGGGACGGGGTTAGGGGTTCATTTTTTGACACCCGGGGACGGGGTTAGAGGTTCATTTTGGCGCTTTGCGCCGAAAAATGAACCTCTAAC
>JAEEWS010000047.1 GCA_016287765.1 Lachnospiraceae bacterium | reverse complement strand
TAGGTTCACTTTTTGAGCCTTTGGGGACGGGGGGAGGGGTTCATTTTGGCGCTTTGCGCCGAAAAATGAACCCCTAACCCCGTCCCCAAAGGCTCAAAAAGTGAACCTATAACCCCGTCCCCAAAGGGTCAAAATCTGAACCTATAACCCCGTCCCCAAGGCTCATTTTCTGTCGAAACTTATAAATCTTGTACCTTTAAAGGAAAGCATTCCCTGATCTCCTTCAACCATATAGCCGTATTCGCTCTCGGGAACACTTAGCTCCATCCTGTCTCCACTGTCCACTTCGAAGGTCACGTAATAGGTATGATAGGAGCTTGAGCTCATACGCATTGATGCGTCGGATCCCATATGACCGCCTCTAAACCGGGTGTTCACTCTTTTTGCAACCACCCTGGCATTTACATTAAGTAAAGGCGAACGGTTGTTGCTTGACCAGGTTACGATCCCCTTTACAAATACGGTGATAAAGGCAGCGATAACAATAAAGAAAATTGTAAAGAATGCAATGTTAAAAAAATTAAAAAAATTAAATGAATTAAACGGACTGAAAAACATTTTTCTCCCCCTTGTGTATGTATTTGGGATAAAGATAACATTTAAGGCCCGGTAAATCAAGGGAAGAAACGGAGAAATAGAAAAGGGTAATCCTCCCACTTCTTAGGATATATCCCAAAATAGTTCATCGAGGGTTTTATTCAGGGTTTTGCATATTGCTATGCACAGGTTTATGGTAGGGTTATAGTCCCCCTTTTCAATGGCATTTATGGTCTGTCGGGAAACGTTGACCTTGTCCGCAAGCTCCTGCTGGGACATGTCCAAAGCAGCTCTGGCGGCTTTTAATTTAAGGTTTTTCATATCGCTCCTCCCTTTTATTCTTTGCTTCTTTCATGCACAAAAGGACAGCATCAAAAACTGAAAATACAGCTGTCAGCAAATAGATCAGCCCGATCTCTCTGCCATTCGGAAGATTTTTATTGATCTGACCGAAATAACTGATGCATGCGCAGGCTCCAAGGATCACCGCACATATAAAGAATATCTGGATCCCGATCAGCGGATTTTCCTTAAATTTGAAATAGGCATCATTATAGATACTGAAGGAGCTCTGTATGCCTTCCGCCAGCAAAAGTCCCATAGCAATGAGCGTCCAGTCGCTTAAAGGCAGGTCTGCATTAAACAGTCTGAGAACGACCAATACCAGAAAATAGATCAGCAACACATAAAATGCTTGCCTGTATGATCTTCCCCGGACAGCAGTCTGCCTCTCGTCATATTTTTCTTCTGCTCTGCTTTTTCTGTCACTGCCGCTCAAAAAGATCACGCTCACCATTATGCCTATAAGAACTATTCCGAGAGCAAGGACAAAGGTATAATAAGGCTTGCTTTCAACTGCCTTAAGCTTATAGGACATGAAGTACTCCCCATCGTCGGAGGATCCGACTGTGGGCATATCCTGCATACCCCCGGGGTATTGTGCATTATTAAGCTTTATAAATGCATCCGCCGAAGCGATGTGATCAATTCTTAAAACATACAGACCCGGCTCCAGTTCCAAAGCCTTCCGCCTGTCGCGAAAACATATGCCCGCAGTGGTATAAAGGATCTTATCCTTGCCGTGCATAAAAGTGGCACCGGTGATAAATTTAGGAGTCTCGTTATCTGTACAATCGATCACGATATCATATTTCCCCTGCTTTTCGATCTTAACGGAGAGCTCTGTATAAGCAGGATCCGCAACGGATTCCTTTATTTTCACCGGGACATTTTTTTCATCAGACGCAAGCTTTTTTGGTGCAAGGCAGATCAAAAGGCATATTACGCCAAGGATCCCCAATACAGAAAATGTGATCATCTTTTCCTTTTTAGTCATCTTCATCACCTCTTTTATCCTGAATGCGTTTATAGGTTGCAACCGAAGCAACCGCCAGCATCGTCACTCCCAAAAGGAGGCTTCCCGCGCCTTCAAAAGTAATGATCCCTCCGGTGGCAATGTCCCCGTTAATGACGTGAAATATACCTAAGCCCAGATTTACAGCCGCCAGCACCCAAAAGACGCCCAAAAGAAACTTTTTGTTTTCGTTCATTCTGAAATATGCATCCTTCAGAATGGAATATATGGCGAATACAAGTACGGACAGCATAATGCCGACAAGGATCAGGATGCTGTTGTCTATCGGCAGCTTATATGTGCCGGCAGCATCGCCGGCGATAAAGGCAGCAAGGATCAGCCCTGAATAGATGAGCAATGTGTAGAAAGCATACTTATATGCCTTTCCCTGGTATATCAGCTGGCGTTCGTCGTATTTTTCCCTGTCCGGATCCCCCGTTCTGGCTGCATTTACAATGATCACCATGATAAGCGCTCCGATCAGCATCAGGGATATCATCGCTACCAGATAAAACATATATTGGTTTTCCCTTATCTTGAAGCTGTACTTCATGGCCACACTGCAGTCCTTAAACAACCTAATGACATCGGGATCATGGGGATCCAATTCTCCCTGCCCGCGAAGCCGGGCATATCTATTCTGGGCCTCGGGGCTTGTTAAGACCTCGATCTTGATCTTGTATCTGCCTTTTTCCAGTTTTTTGGAATAAGTCTCCAGATACAGTCTGGCCGCTGTCGTACTCCATACCTCTTTTCCCGATCCATCGATAAGTGAAACACCCGAAACAAATGCAGCATCCTCATTATCATACCAGTCAACAAAAAGGTCGTAAGTACCCTTCCTGTTTACATTGATCCCGTAGTAAAACTCCCCGGGCTCGGCTATTCCGTTCTTCACTTCCACATTCTTTACAAAACTTATTTCATAATTATGTCTCGGATAAAAGAATAAAATAACAGAGAGTAAAAACAATATTCCCATAACACAGCCCAAAATCAACCTGTTCTTCTTTGACATTTCATATCCTCCTTTTGTATAAGCCTTGCCTTGTATAAGCCTTGTACAAGCCTCTTTCTGTTATCACCATAACATGCACTTTACATTTTGTCAAGTATATTTTACAGAATGTAATATACTTTTCTATAAAAAGGGTAGCGGGGCTGAGTTGTAATCCGAAGGGTAGCGGGTTAGCTTTGCTCCCTTGCCCGGCTGCTCCCTTGCCCGTAAGGCGGGGCGCACTGCTTTATGTTTACAAATCAAGGGCTTGGGTGTATCCTATTCGGGGAATTTTCCAAAAAAATAAAAGGAATTTGTACATGAATAAACAACTTGAATTATTTCTTACTTTTTCCAAGATCGGCGGCTTCACCTTCGGCGGCGGATATGCCATGATACCGCTGATCCAGAGGGAAGTGGCTGAAAATAAAAAATGGATCACAGACAAAGATCTGCTGGATGTGATCGCCATCGCGGAATCCACTCCCGGCCCCATAGCGATCAATGCCGCCACTTTTATCGGAAACCGTGTGGCAGGCGTTACGGGAGCTGTCTGCGCGACTCTGGGCGTGGTAATGCCATCCTTTCTGGTCATCGTGGCCATCTCCTATGCTTTCGAAGCCTTTAAACACCTGAAAGCAGTGGAATACGCCTTTTGGGGCATACGTGCCGGCGTCACGGCTCTGATACTTAAAGCCCTTTGGACCATGTTCAAGCAATGTAAGAAGGATTGGCTAAGCCTTTGCCTTATGGCGCTTGCCTTTGCGGCGGTGGTATTTTTAAAGATAAATGCGATCTTTGTGATCCTTGCCTGTGCTGCTATCGGGATCGTATCGTTTCAGATAAGGAGGGTTAGAAAATGATCTTATTGGAATTATTCTGGACCTTCTTTAAGATAGGGCTTTTTACCTTCGGCGGCGGATATGCCATGCTGCCCCTGATCGAGAGCGAGGTTATCGGCCACGGCTGGGCTGCAACCGAGGATATCGTGGATTTCATAGCCATCAGCGAAAGCACCCCCGGTCCCTTTGCCGTGAACATATCTACCTTTATAGGGCGCACCGTGGCCGGCATCCCGGGCTCCTTTTGCGCCACCTTCGGAGTGGTGCTGCCCTCATTTCTCGTGATACTGATCGTATCAAGATTCTTTGCGAAATTCAAAGCAAATAACGTAGTTGAGGGTGCCATGACAGGCCTTCGTCCCGCGGTGGTGGGTCTCATCGCATCAGCCCTTTTAAGCGTAGGAATGAGTGTCTTCACTCCGTCGGAAAACCTGAGTGCCGCATTTAAGGAAGGTTTCTCAGGGATTACCTTGAATTTCCTAACGGACATTTTGCCCCTCCTGATCAGCATCCTGCTGTTCCTCGTATGCGCTGTTCTTGCCTTTAAGAAAAAGCATCCCATCCTGATCATCTGCCTCTCCGCAGTGGTAGGTATCGCGACGGGATATGCCCTGGGGTTATAAAAATAAGGTTGACTGCAGCAGATAATCCTTCTGCAGATCAACCTTTTTTCGTGCATATATTTTCTCAACAGTCTTATTTCACTGCCCTTTCTCAGCCTCTGTTACAATATATCGATCACTTCTCCCGCCAAGGCCTTGTTCATGCTGCGGACCGCACAGAATTTACCACACATGCTGCAGGTCTCACTGTGATCGTCCTCGGGAGCACGACTTGCTCGTATGGCTTTGGCCGTTTCCGGATCCAGTGCCTCCAGCCATTGAGCATCCCAGTCCAGCTTCTTTCTGGCCTTGGCCATCCTGTCATCCCTGTCCCTGGCTCCGGGAATGCCTTTTGCGATATCCGCCGCATGAGCCGCTATCTTACTGGCGATAATACCCTGATGAACATCATCCACATTGGGAAGCGCCAGATGCTCCGCAGGTGTAACATAGCATAGAAAGGCTGCACCCGCTGCCGCCGCAATGGCACCTCCGATGGCTGCAGTAATGTGGTCGTAGCCGGGAGCTATGTCTGTAACAAGAGGTCCCAGGACATAGAAGGGCGCACCCTTGCAAATGGTCTGCTGGATCTTCATGTTGGCCGCGATCTGATCCATGGGCACATGGCCGGGGCCTTCCACAATTACCTGAACATCCTTTTCCCAGGCTCTTTCGGTGAGTTCTCCAAGGCGCAAAAGCTCCTGTATCTGGCAGCGATCCGTGGCATCCGCAAGGCAGCCGGGTCTGCAGGCGTCTCCGAGAGAAACAGTCACGTCGTACTCACGGCAGATCTCAAGTATCTCGTCATAATATTCGTAAAAGGGGTTTTCCTGCCCTGTCATGGCCATCCAGGCGAAAACCAGGCTTCCGCCGCGACTGACTATGTTCATCTCCCTCTTGCCTTTTCTGATCCGGTCTATGGTATCTCTGCTGATGCCACAATGAAGGGTCACAAAATCCACTCCGTTTTCCGCATGAAGCCTGATCACATCCAGGAAATCCCCGGCGGTAAGCTCCTTTAAGTCTCTCTTAAAATGGATCACGGAATCATAGATGGGAACAGTACCCACCATAGCCTTGCACTTCTCGCAGAGCATTTTTCTGAAAGGTTCCGTATCGCCGTGGCTGGAAAGATCCATTATGGCTTCCGCGCCCATGTCTACAGCCCGCTGCACCTTTTGAAGTTCCATATTTATGTCCTTGCAGTCCCTGCTGACACCAAGGTTCACATTGATCTTGGTCTTAAGCATACTGCCCACGCCGTTGGGATCCAGGCATTTGTGGTTCTTATTGGCGGGTATGGCTACCTTTCCCTCCGCCACCATTTGCCGGATAAATTCGGTATCCCTGCCTTCTTTCTCAGCCACCGCCTTGATCTCCGGTGTGATAATGCCTTTCCTGGCAGCTTCCATTTGTGTATGATAATTTCTTTCCATTGAAATCTCCTATATGTTATATTTTTTTAAAAAATGAACCACTAACCCCGTCCCCAAAGGCTCATTTTTTGAACCACGGGGACGGGGTCAGAGGTTCAAAAATTGTGCCACAAAGGGCCGGGGCCTTTGCCAAGATCCAGGCCTTGGGAAATGCAGTCTTCCAGGTACTTTTTAGCTCTTGCCACGCTGTCGGGAAGGGTTGAACCTTGGGCCAGAAAAGATGCGATGGCACTTGAAAGTGTGCAGCCCGTGCCGTGGGTGTTGGGGTTATCCTGCCTTTCCCCCGTGAATTCATAAATATTTCCGTTTTTAAGGCAAAGTATGTCCGTTGAAGTCCGGGAATCAGCCATGTGACCGCCCTTTAACAGCACACGGCAGCCTCTGTCACGGGATATGCTCTTCGCTGTTTTTTTCATGTCATCCACTGTTTCTATGGCCGATACACCCGCCAGCACGCAGGCTTCGGGGATATTGGGAGTTATTAGATCCGCCAGCGGGATCAGTTTTTCGCAAAGGGCCTTTACCGCTGTCTCTTCCATAAGTCTGGCACCGCTTGTGGCCACCATTACAGGATCCAGCACGACATTACGGGCTTTATAGAACTCAAGCCTGTCGGCGATCACTGATATAAGCTCTTCATCTGCCGTCATTCCTATCTTAACCGCATCCGGAAATATGTCTTCAAAGACCGCATCCAGCTGGTCCTTAAGCAGATCTTTCGGCATCTTTAAAATGTTTCTTACTCCGAGCGTATTCTGGGCAGTGACCGCAGTGATCACACTCATCCCGAAGACTCCCAGTGCCTCCATGGTCTTAAGATCCGCCTGTATGCCCGCTCCTCCGGAAGAGTCGCTTCCGGCTATTGTAAGTACCGCTGCCTTTTTCATGTTCTTCATCCTTTTTGCTCCAGCATGGTCTGGAGATTCTTAAGAATATGGGTCTGATAAAGGATCGAAATAAGGCAGACTGCTATAAGTGTTCCTCCGATGGTGCTGACCAGGAAGGGTACCACATAAACAAAAAGTGCCACTTCCTTGCCCATAATAAAGGCTGCCACAGGGAAAGCAAGAAGCCCGCCCAGGATGCCTGTTCCGATGATCTCTCCGATGTAGGTCAGGGTCAATTTGCCCGTGTAACGGTAGATGAGACCGCAGCAAAGAGCTCCCACCATGCTTCCGGGGAATGCCAGAAGCGTTCCCGTTCCCAGGATATTACGGATAAGAGATGTGCAAAAGGCTATGCCCACACCGTACCAGGGTCCGAGAAATACTGCAGAAAGTACATTCACCATATGCTGGATGGGAAAGCATTTTGAACCTCCCACAGGAATGGAAAGCGCTGATAAAGACACCGCAAGCGCCGTAAACAATCCTGCCAAAACCAGTTTCTTAAGTTCGATCTTTTTCATTTTAAAATTTCCTCCTTAACCTTTTCTTTTAAAGCTTTAGTCGCTTTTTCAATATTCATAGCCCCAAATATACCTGAGATCACAGCGATCCCGGCAATTCCCGTTCCTGCCAGCTTTCCCGCATTTTCCAAGTTGATCCCGCCTATGGCCACCACCGGAACAGACACTGCTCCCGTGATCTCCTTATAGGTATCAAGACTCGTAAGGGCTTTGGCATCCGTCTTGGTCCCGGACCCAAAAGCCGCACCCACACCCAGATAATCCGCTCCGTCAGCCTCGGCTTTTAAGGCCTCTTTAAGGTTATGGGCCGTGGCACCTATGATGCAGTCCTTCCCCAAAAGTTCCCGCACACTTCTTATATCCCCGTCATCCTGCCCCAGATGCACTCCGGAAGCCCCGACTTTAAGGCATATATCTGCTCTATCGTTTATGATCAGCGGCACATGGTAGTTATCGCACATTTTTTTTATCACGATCGCGCTGCTTATAAAGGCTTCATCATCCAGTTCCTTCTCTCTCAGCTGGATCATGGTGGCACCGCCCAGTATCGCCTCCTCCACCGCAAGCATCAGGTTCTTCCCGGCCGTCACCTTTCTGTCCGTAACCGCATATAAAGCCAGTTCATCGCCTGAAAAAACTTTTCTCGGGCTTTTCCCGCTAAGGCTTAAAAGATCCAGCAGAGTATTTTTGTAACTCATGGTCCCAAAGGTCTTTTTCCTTAAGCACCGGATCTCCGCCTGCCCGGCTGCCTTTTCATAAACCATCACCCCGTCCCGCAGGGCTTTAAGCAGAGTACTTCCCCCTTTTTTCGCATTTCCCATAAAGCTTCCCAGCACCGCCGTCATCATACAGCCCCCGCCGGTAAAGTACTTTTGCATGGGACTGCCCCCGGGCAGTACTTCAAAATAGCCCTCATTGGCATATGCTATCTCTACTCGTTCACCGCTCATTATCACCACGCATTTAAGCAGGTCTGAAAGGTCCAGGATCACTCTTTCGTCCAACTTCTCTTCCGCAGCCTCTACACTGCCCGGCTCTCCGGACTCTCCCAGAAGTCCATAAAATCCGCATATTGTCCGAATCTCGGAAACATTACCACGAAGACAGGACACAGAGACTTCTTTTAAAAGGCCCTTTATCATTTTTTTTCGGGCAGCCGTGGCTCCCACTCCCACCGGATCCAGGATTATGGGCACTTTCTTTTCGTTTGCGGTCTTTCCCGCTATTAAAAAGGCTTTGGCCCGATCGGCGGAAGGTGTTCCCGTGTTAAGTACAAGCGCATCGGAAGCTGCGGTAAGTTCCGAAACTTCCTCCGGCGCATCACCTCCGATGGCCGTTCCTCCCACCGCCAAAACAGCGTTCACCGCATCCGTGGCAGTTATGTAATTGTTTAAAATATGGATCCGAGGATGATTTTTTAGATATAAATCCATGATCTTTTTGCGATAAGCTTGAGAGATTACAGACCTGCGATCCGAAACTGACAGAAGGCAAAAAACAAGCGCCATCTGTTCAGATGACGCTTTATGGCAAAATTTAAACATTAAAATATCCAATGTTCGACGATTCCTACGTTGGCATTATCCAAATCAGGTTTTAGGGTCGTGCATTTGCACCTCTCAGCTTTATCGGCTCCCCTTGTCTAATATTTAATTCGTGCATCACTATAGCACAGAAAAGGTATGCACGCAAGAAATTATTACTTATTTTTCTTATAAGAAGGACGGTTATCTGCCCCTCTTATCTACTTCACCATCATCTTGTAGATCCCGGTGCAATCCTCGGCGCTGAGCTTCACAAAGCCGTAAATATTACCGTCTCTGCCGTCTCCGTAGCAAAGCATGTCAACAAGTTTCGGGATATCCTCTTCTTTTGCTCCCAGCTCTCCAAAGGTAGTGGGCATACCAATGCTCTTCAGGAAACGCTCGAACATATCTATGCCCTCAAGAGCTGTTCTTTCCGGATCGTCAAAATCCATCTGAACTCCCCATACACGGGTAGCCAGCTTGGCAAATCTCATCACATCGTGCTTGTAAACATATCTGAATACAGAAGGCATAGTTACTGCCAGCCCTGCACCGTGTGCACAGTCGTAAAGTGCTGAAAGCTCATGCTCTATGTTGTGGCTGTTCCAGTCCTGACTGCGACCTACACCCACTGCATTGTTGTGCGCCATCATCCCTGCCCACATGATGTTTGCCCGGGCTTCGTAATTATTGGGATCCGCGATAACACGGGGACCTTCGTGTACCATGGTTAACAAAAGAGCTTCAATAAGTCTGTCCGTAACCTCCACTTCCTTGGTATTTGTAAGATAACGCTCATGAAGATGAGCCATGATGTCTGTAATTCCCGCAGCTGTCTGATAGGCAGGCAGAGTCTGGGTGAGAGCGGGATTTAAGATACTGAACTTGGGACGGAGCACATTGCCGCTGGCGCCTCTCTTAAACATGCCTTCCTCTTTTGTGATAACGGAGTCGGGGCTTCCTTCGCTGCCGGCCGCAGCTATGGTAAGAATGGTTCCTATGGGAAGGGCCTTTTCGATCCTGCTCTTTCCCGAATAGAAATCCCAGAAATCTCCGTCATACAAAGTGCCTGCCGCAATGGCCTTGGCGGAATCGATAACGCTTCCGCCGCCTACCGCCAGGATAAAATCTATCTTCTCTTTCTTGCAGAGTTCTATGCCTTCATAAACAAGACCGCTTCTGGGATTGGGCTTTACGCCTCCCAGTTCCCTGTACTCGATTCCTGCATTTTCCAAGGATCTTTTAACTCTGTCCAAAAGACCGCTTCTTACCACGCTTCCGCCGCCGTAGTGGATAAGCACCTTGCTGCCACCGAACTGTTTAACGTACGAACCTGCTTCATTCTCTGTATCTTTGCCGAAAGCAAAAAACGTGGGGGAATAAAATGTGAAATTATTCATAGGATCTCCTTTTCATTATTTTACATCACACTAATACTTTATTTTTTCAAGCACTGCATCCAAAAGCTTTGCGTTTGCCACAGAAAATTCACGGCTAATGTCGGGTTTTTCCAGCCCCATCACCGCCCGGCTGAGATTCTGCACCTCAAGAGTGTAATTGTTGCTCACCTTCACATTTTTGACAGTCTTTTTCCAATCGGACAGCACGGTGTACTCTATTTCTCCCGATTGATTATATTCCACAGCCGAGCATATATTTCCGCGACTGCCGTGGATAAAGAACCTGTCATACCTGTGACTTGTGTCTGTTCCCAGATTCATGCCCGCATTAAAGGTAGCCCTCATTCCGTTTTCAAAGCGTATCATGGCCTGAGCCAGCTCATCCACTCCATTTTCGGAAAACTCTGCATCAGCCATCACACTTACGGGCTTTGTATTTATCCCTTTTTCACTGACAGTTTCAAGGATCTTAAGGATAAGGGATGTGCAATAACAGCCCACGTCATAGACGCCGCCTCCGCCCTGTTCCTTGTAGAGTCTCACATTTTCGGAATAATTCTGTGTGAGAAAAGCCGTGTCCACGTAGTCCACCTTGCCAATGACTCCCGCCTTCAGGTCCTTCATAACCTCCGCAATAAATTCATTGTGGAGATAGGCATAAGCTTCCATAAGGATCACATGGTTTTCCCGTGCTGCGGCAAACATCTCTTCCGCTTCCTTCGCATTCAAGGCCAGAGGTTTTTCACACAGCACATGCTTTCCCGCCTTCAGAGCCTTAATGGTCCATTCGCAGTGAAGATGATTCGGCAGAGGTATGTATACTGCCTGTACCATAGGGTCATTGAGCAGTGCTTCATAGCCCACATAGTATTTTTCAAAACCGAATTCTTCCTTGTACTGCTTTGCTTTTTCTTCGCTTCTTCCCGCAACGGCATAAAGCTCACAGTCTTCAGCTTTTTGCATTCCCGGGATGGTGGCCCATTTTGCTATGCCTGCCGTTCCAAGAACACCCCATTTTACACTCATACGCAAGTCCTTTCTGTATTTTGACCCTCGGGGACGGGGTTGGTGGCTCAATTATCCCATTCCCCGTTTTCTTTGTCAACGAAGGTATTTGGTCTCTTTTGACGGATTATTGTCATAGCCGATAAACTTTTTATAAATTCCGGATCACCCTTCATCCATTCCCAGCATAACCCGGTCATAGTCCGAGACCTCTTTACAGGCATTTCGGACCAGAGTCTCGTTGTCTCCCGTGCCCATATAATAAAACAAAACGATCATGCCTAAGAGACCTCCTCCACCCAGGCAGGCGGCTATGGGAAGGCTTAGCGCTATCGGGATCAAAAGATCCAACAACGGTATGAAGAAAGCAAAGATATTCATTACAGCAAACACCGAAGCAAAAACGATCTCAAACTTTGAATAACTCCTGTAATGCAGCATGGACAACCCCAACATCAGCATGGTAAAAGGTATCAGGCACAGTGAGGTGAGAAGATATCTGAGAGTTTCCGATACGGGATGCCCCATGGCAAGGGATGTTACTGTCTGGCTTAAGAGGCTCATGATGGCTCCGGTCGCTGTGATAAGTATGAGATTTGCCATCCATATCTTTCTTGAATCCTGTCCCGCCGCTATATAACAATTTATCCTGAACAGATCGCCGGCCGAAAACATCACATAGGAATAAATAAGCGGAATTGCAAGCCCTGCAAAGGACATCATGGTTTCATATCCGATCTTAAGAAATGTATATAAAAGCATATATATTGCCGGCAGGATCACCAGCCCCGCTATCTTACAGGGTTTTAATACAAGTTTGGCCTTATACCACAAAAATGCTTTCATCATCTACCCCCTTTGGACAATATCTTTTCTCCGGGCACTCGTTTTACCGTGGCAGTAACTCCCACTGCGGATACCGCAAGGATCAGCACTTCGACGGCATATGCTGCCGGAACCATTGCTTCCGCGATCATAAACAGATTAAATATCAAAACTATAAGAATGTTAACCACTGTTTTCGCAGGTTCCTTTAAGCAAAGTGAAGCTGCAGTTGTCCCTCCCATTACAATGGGAGTGGCCAAAATACAGATAAGGCTTCTTAAAAGCAGCCATCCCGGATGATGGTGGGCTACAGCCATTATCACTACAGCAGAAAGTGTATATATCCCAAGAAAGATCTCCATCCTTAAGACGGGATAATACAGTTTGGAATATAATACCGACGTCACGTCTCCTCCCGTTGCCAGGATCTGCTTTAGACTCCCGTTGTAAAACGACATTGCTGTTTTATTCGCTGCGATCAGCACCGGGATCATCCATACCACCCCCAGTATCTGAGCGGCTGTTTCCGGCCTGAAGGCAGATGCTCCGAGCCCTGATATAAGGCAGAGGATCAATGCCGCCACCGTCCTTTTTTTATGAAGATCCCAGATCTTTTTTTCAAGCCACAATATGGCTCTGTTTAATTTCATATTCATTACATCAGCACCTTTTCATACATTTTCTCCAGCTCGGACTTTCTTGTTTCATTGTCACTTTGGTGATCCAGTCTTTTTTCGTCCTTCACCCTGCCCTCTTTTATGAACACTGCCCTGTCGCACACCTTTTCTATCTCGGTCAGATCATGGGAGCTTAAAAGAATGGTGCATCCCCTCTTCTTAAGATTTAAAAGATATTCCGTCAGAAAACATTTACCTTCCACATCCAGCCCCAGATAAGGCTCATCCAAAACTATCATTTCAGGTTCATTAACCATTGTACGTCCTATGGCAAGTCTTTGCTTCATCCCTTTGGAAAACCCGGTTATCCTCCCTTTTTCTTTTCTCTTAAGTGATATTTTTTCAAATATTTCCGAAAGACGTTCGCTCCGTTCTTTACTGCTGCTGTCGGGATTGTACAATCGATCGTAAAATTCAATATTTTCCCATGCGGTAAGCGGCACAAACAATCCTGTAGTATCAAGGATAAAGGCTATTTTTCTGCGGATTCCGGGATCTATCTTATCTTTGATATTTTGCCGTTCCAAAAATATCTCACCGGTATACTTTGTGTATATGTTCAATATGCAGTTTAAAAGTGTGGTCTTTCCCGCTCCGTTTGCTCCCACAAGTGCCACGGCTTCTCCGCTTTTTATCTCCATATTTATGTTCTCAAGTATCCGGACACCTTCTATTTCCTTTGAAAGATCATTTACCTTAAGTTCCATTTTTCCTCCCTCCAAACCCTTTAAAATCTTCCGGGTCTGTGTATATTCACGGTTTTACTATAATTCACCTCTCTTTCTGCCACAATTTATTATAAAGGCAACAAAAAAGTTTCTGTTTTCTTTATTTTTCACAAAAAATCCGAATCTGTCCATTGCCCGCCTCCCCTACATTTGCTATACTGAAGCGGTACAGTTTAAGTGGGTTACAAGCGGACACGGTTCGTTTGATAAGGCGGGGAATTTAAATATGGGAATTTTAAGTGCTTCTCAAACAATTAAAGATGCCAGGTTACAAGCCGGTCTGTCCCAAAATCAACTGGCCGAAGGGATCTGTTCCGCTATCGCACTCAGCAATTTTGAAACAGGGAAGTACGGAATAAGCCCATCCACCTTTTCGGCACTGATGTCAAAGCTGGGAAAGCCTCTGGAAGTATATCCCCTGTTCGAAAGCATGAACGATCATGAGTGTTACATACATCTTTCCTCAGCAAAGCACTACATAGATCACGGTAAGATCGAACCGGCTTTTTCCGAACTTGAACAAACGGCAGCCAAAAAATTCAACTCAAATAAATTTTATTATCAAACCTGGCTGTCTCTTTATTCCTATATATTGATCTTTGATGAAGAACAGGATCCGGACCGGATGATCGCTGCTTTAAAAGAAGCCGTGAAACTTGCACAGCCCGATCTTGATCTTTCGAACCTTCAGCCTTCCTGCTATAACATTACCGAAAAGAAACTTATCCTTTTTATTGCCTTATTTGAGCTTTTAAAAAAAGGTAATAAACTCATTTGCTCTTCAATTCTCGATCAGTTAAAAAATCACTGTGAGGATGATCCTAATGCCCATCTTTTATATGCATTTATCCAAAGCCTTTATTTATATTTCATAAAGGATCGTAAAAATACTTTCCGTTCTTCAAAACAGCTTCAAATATTGTCTTTGAAGACAGGTATCCACACCTTTTTGATCCCGGCGGTGTTTTTCATGGGTGTAAGCGGTTCAAACAAAAAGGTTGACGGGATATATGCCTCACTGGAAACCGCAGATGTTTATTTTCCCTTTTGGGCCCACTTTTTGCGGAAGAAATACGATCTATCGGATGCAGATATTCCGGCTCATCTTAAACAGCCCAAAAACCTCCCGGAGTTTCACCCGCTTTCACTTGATATGCCCGAAGGAATGACCGACGGTTTCTTTGATATTTATAAAAAAAATGTGGTTACTCTGGGAAACATCATCCTCTCTTCACGTAAGGCTCAGGGTCTTTCCCAGCAAACCCTTTGTAACGGTCTTTGCAATAAATCCACTTTAAGCAGGTTCGAAAACGGCTCCTTAAATCCGGGTATCCCGGTAACACAATATCTGCTTGAACGTCTTGGGTTTACCAATGAATTTGTTTTCTACGGTGATCGGGAAGAGGCGGAATTTAACCATATCAAAGAGATCCTGACCGGTCACTATAAGATGGACAGAGAGCACTACCGGCAATACACTGTCCAATTGGAGCCTTTGTCGGAAACGGATCCTCTGATCAGGCAGCAATACCTTCTTTTTATGACCCAGCTGACAGAAAACAAAGATGAGATCATATCCCTTTGCAAAAAGGCCCTGAACATTACTTTGCCCGGCTTTGACATTAGTAATATTTCCTCTTACAGATTATCCTGGGCCGAAATGAGTCTTGTTACTGTCATGGTAAATGCCATTGCTTTTTCCGAAAACCATTTTGACGCCCCCTACTACTTTCAAAAGATCTACGAATACTCCACTCAAAATGATTTTGGACTGCTATGGAAGAAAAATCATCTTGCCCCCACCCTGTCAAAATACGTACGATATCTGGGTGAGAACAGGATGTACGACCTTCTTTTGGCCCGTATGGACCAATGGGATTTTAGTTCTTGCAGCTTCCATCTCGGAAACCTGCTGAACATTAATTACTATCTGTCTCAGGCATATAATTTCGCAGCCGATAAAGAAAAAGCCGAAAAATACAGACATCTGACTTCATCCCTTGCAATTGTCCTTAATGATGCACGTGCCATGAAACATCTGGCAGAAAAAGATGAGTGAGCACAAAAATATACCCTCCTTACCGGTTATCCGGTAAAGAGGGTACATATCAGATTCCGTCCTGTTTTTCTTTATTCACTTTCCTCCGATCTTGCATCGGGATCGTATTCCAGTATATCTCCCGGCTGACAGTTCAAAGTATCGCAAATGGATTCCAGGGTTGAAAATCTGATGGCACTTATCTTTCCGGTCTTTATCTTTGAAAGGTTTACGTTGCTTACTCCCACTTTTTCCGAGAGTTCATTCAGGCTCATCTTCCTGTCTGCCATGACCCTGTCCAGTCTTAAAATTATCTTACCCATCTTTACCCCTTTCTCTTATAAAGTTTCATCCGATTCACGCTGTAAAACCGCGCCGTAACTGAAGATATAAGCAAGAGCCAATATAACAAGCACTATGACAACCATTGAAAGGTCAATGGTAACATCCATATCAAAGGATCCCATTATACTGCCGGAAAATATGGTATTTGTAATGGTCTTTATCAAAACCCAGGGGATCAGGGAATATGCAAAATTCTTTAAGCTTCTTATGATCTCGTCACTGAAGGGTGTGGTGCAATGCTCAAAATGTCTGCAAAGGATAATAAGGAAAGTAAGAGAAACTATGGCAAAAGCACAGACTACAGCTCCGGTCACGGTAACCTTCATTATGCTCTTTCTGAAATCAACTTCATGTGCATGAGCCTTTGCCATCATCTCAACCTTACCGTTGTCCAAAATTTCAAAATGAACATCATCGTAATCAACACCATTTAACTTAATATTTACATTTGCCTGATCCACGATCTTTTGTGCAGCCTTTTGCTCTTCTTCACCGCCCAGCACCGTAGTGTCAAAATACCCGTGAAAACCGCCTTCAAACTTATAACTGATCAGATTCTTGGGAAGAAGGGCAACTGCCACTGTGCCCAATATACATCCGGTTATACCCAGGATAACAAATATTCTTGCGATAATAGTGATTATTCCTGCAACTCTTCCGATCTTATTGATCTTTCCTATAGCTATTTCCTTGTTCATAACAATCCTCCATAAAATGTTTAAAGTTAATTATTTAATGTTTATCGATAAACTTGCTATGGCTGTATATTACCACCCTGTTTAATGTTTGTCAACACCTTTTTAACGTTTATCGATAATTTTTTTCTTTTTTCCATAAAACAAGGCTGAATAGCAAGGCGCAAGGCAAAAAAAACAGCCGGGTTCCAACCTGGGCTGTTTTCACGATGATCCCGGAATTATCCGTATCATCCGATCCTCTTGTAAAATTGTTCGTAAAAATCCTCTGAAGTTTCATAGTCCAAAAAGTAAAACAATTGCAGCACAGCCATGTTTTTCCTCTTCAGTTCCTCTTCAGACATTTCTCTCGCATGATCCGTGATCTGCGATAAATAATGATGCCACCTGTCCACATATTCCTCATACCTTTGAAATTCCGGGGTTTCCAGCCACTTTTTGATCTTGACCTTCACCCTTCGTTCCTTGTGACACTCATTTTCCATAAGTATGTACTTATGTCCGTTTCCTTCGTATATCCGTCCTAACGGGAAGAGTCTGCATATGCCCGGCCGACAGTCATGGATGCTGCATCTCCCAAGATCGTTAAGGAAGGTGCAGGCCTCTTTTTCTGTTACCGGAGTTTCCCCCGATGTAACCGTCAATGCCTTATCCATCCTTAAAAAAGGCATGATGACTCCGTCCGCCACCCGAAGCTCCAAATGCTTTGCCAGAAGTTCTTTAAAACTCAGTCCCAGCCCCGCTTCCAGCCGATATATGTCATAGGGATCCAGGTTCAATGTTGCTCCCGTTCCGCAACAGCAGGCATGGCAGCCGGCGCATTCCTCCACTCCAAGTTTCACCATATCATTGGCTTCATAGAGTTTTCCGTCTGAGATCTCATTAAGATCCACGTTTCTGATCATAAACAGTTTAACCTCATATATCCTTTACTGCTGACTTTTTCCGATAAGCCAAAAGATAAACCTGAACACTATGTCCCTTAGTATATGTCTTACGGCGAAGACAATATTTATGCCAAGGCATGCTCCCGGCAGACCTTTAAATATAAGGTAGCCGGCTATTGCGCCCAGCGGGATGAATATGACTCCGGTAGGAAATGCGGTAACATGAGCTATGGCCTGGACCACGTAAACTGCCAATGAGATCCCCGCGGTAACATAGAGCAGCGCATGGAAGCCCGTAACATAACCTATGCTTCCGATAAGGGCCATGGATATATAAAAGATATATATCATATGAAAGATCACCGATGCCGCTTTTCCTATCTTTTCCTCACTTCTGTCCGCTTCCAGACCATGATCCGGTCTTCTGCTCTCTTTGGGTATCTCGCTGCCGCATTCCGGGCATATTAGAGGAGCCGCCGCCGTTATCGCCCGGGGCGGAAAGTCGAATTCCTTTTTGCATTTGGCGCAATATCTGAGCATATCTTTTGTCAGCTCTCCCTGTTTTCCTTAAACATCTTCATCATCTCATTGGTAAGGCTAAGTCCGTCGGGCTGCAGAACTATGTCCTCACGCTTTACCCATTCGGCATATTTAAGTTCGTTACTGTCCCTTATTATTGTATCATCTCCGTCAACATAGCAATAGAAGCCCATAAGAACGTCCTGAGCCGTTCCCCAGGGCTGGGACTTATAATATCTTATGTTTTTTATATTTAAGCCTGCTTCTTCCTTGACTTCTCTTGCCACAGTCTCTTCCAGAGTTTCTCCGATCTCGGTAAACCCTGCCACCAGCGCATTATGGGCAAAGCCCCGATTGTATCTGGTGATAAGGATCTTATCACCGTTTATCACTCCCACTATAACAGCCGGATTTATGCGTGGATAGATCACGTTACCGCACTTGGGGCATCTCAATGCTCTTTCCTTTTTATCAAGCTCAAGACCTGTACCGCACCTGCCGCAGAATCTGTTGTCTGCGTACCATCTCCACAAATGATAGGCGGTAAAGACAGCCAGCATTTCTTCTTCCCTGCACATATTTCTCATATCAGCGGGTTTATAATAGGAAAAGCCTTCCTTTGTATGCTCCGTTTCGTCCAATGAAAGAAAGTACCTTTCATCTATGGAAAAAAGATACACGGACCTTCCGTTATGTTTCTCATTTCCCCGTGGATAAGATATATGCCCTTCAGAAATATTTACCAGTATTTTTCCCGTTTCATCAAAAAAAAGAAGGATATCCTCGTCTCTAAGCTTTAGGTCTGTAAAGCTGTTATTTAACCTTTTCGGATAAATGTCCTGGATCATGTTGCCTCCATACAATTTTTATCTTGTATTTCGTCTAATTATATCCGTAATCCTTAAACTCTTCAACAAAAAAATAGGGCCTTTATCAGGCCCCTTATGTCCTTTATACCGCTCCGAGTATCAGAACTATCACACCGGCAAAGACAAAAACCAATGCCAATATGGTATTTAATACCACAAAAGTCTTAGAAGGTTTTGCTTCGTTGTAATCGCTTTCTTTAAATTCCCTGGAATATTTTACATTTGCCAGCGGATCCGTCTTATTGTACCATTCGTCACGATAAGTGATCGGTATCGGGTGTTTAAGATTGTACCACTTCTCCCTGATAAGCAGAGTTCCGGCGCCTGCCGCAAAAAGGATCAGTCCGAAAACATACAATCCCCACCATACGGTGCTTGTTGCTTTGTTATCAAAGAGCATTTCAAACATACACTTTGGTTCCGGCCCTATATAAACAAATTGCTCACCGTTCGTTACCGTTACCAGACCGTTTCTGTTCAGTGTCCATTCCGGATTACCGCTGTACTTCGGGCCATCCGTCCTTCTGAAGTCTGCGCTTACTCCCCAGACCACATTCACATCGGCTGCATATATGACATTTTCGCCCTCGGAAAGATAGAACTTAAACTTTTCTTCTTCCCCTTCCTTTTTGCTGATATCATAAGGATCGGTCATAACTCTGTAAGGTCCGAGTTTCTTTTCATCGGCAACTATCGACACCACCCGGTTAACCGTATCTGCCGTAAAAGTTATCCGAGCTCCGCCGATCTTTCCCGTATACTCGATTACCCCATCCTGCTCATAAACTTCCAGCAGGTATCCGTCATAATCAAAATACAAGGTCTTCGATGCTTTTATATAAAGCACCAAAAAAACCACTGCCGCTACAGCCATGAATCCTAACAGGATCCATCTCACAATGTCACGTAATTCCGGCTTTTTTTCCTTCATTACAAGTTCCCCCTTTATTAAATTTTTTCTAAACTCCACATCTAAAATAGCATATTTCCCGCAATATGTAAACTAAAATGACCCTTTGGGGACGGGGTTAGGGGTTCACTTTTTGACACCCGGGGACGGGGTTAGTGGCTCACTTTTTTGACCCTTTGGGGACGGGGTTAGAGGTTCATTTTTCGGCGCGCAGCGCCAAAATGAACCTCTA
>JAEEWS010000046.1 GCA_016287765.1 Lachnospiraceae bacterium | reverse complement strand
ATGCTTGCTCGAATGCTCGTGCGTGAAAACGCAGGTGTAGCGGGCTACTCCGAGGCTTTCATGTACGGGCAGTCGGGTAAGCAGGCAAGCATTCGGTCCAGTTATTTAATAACCGATGTACTAGGATACAGACCATTTTGTATGACTGGTATAATAATAGTATGATGTCTGTTTGGGGAAGGCGATCATGAAAGGTATAATCCCTATCATTATAATACTGTTAACAGGTGCCGTGCTTACAGGCGGATGCGGAACATCGGCCTCTGTTTCTCCTGCACCCGTGTTTACCCCCACCCCAACCGTCATCCTTAAGTCCACGGCAACGCCCTCTCCGGCTGCCACTTCAACTCCAACTTCAACTCCCACCTGCACTCCTCTGCTTTACCTTGATCCGGATCTTATGACAGAGGAGGGCATGCTTCTTGCCATAGATAAAATGAGTAAAGAGATACTTGATAATCTTGAGCTTTCCGGATCTGAAACCAAAGATGCGGCACTTGCCATATGGAAGTGGACAGCTGAAAATGTTCAGGAGGGACCGGATCTTAATGAGGAAATCAAGAATGCATATGCAGGCCTGAAAGACCTTAACGGCGGAACTGCCGTTAAAAATGCGGTTTTCGCCGCTCTTGTTGAAAACTTCGGAATAGAACATATGACGGTTTCTTCCGAAGATCCCCAATACAACCACACCTGGAATCTGTGCTGCATAGACGGTATGTGGTATCACTTTGATTATTTTACTCCAAAGTACGGTAATTATGTTTGTTTTATGCAAACGGATGAACAGGTAAATACCATGACCATAAGCCTGTACAAATACTATTTTTATTATAAGCTGCCGGAAGGACTTCCCGAAAGAGCCGAAGATCCTGTCTATAACGGATATATGGAAGAATGGTTCGGTGAAATAAAAGACCTGCTTTCCGAAAAAGAGATACTCGAAAAACTTGAAATCCTTAAAAGCCAATACCCTACGGATAAATACTGGAATCATGGAGGCGTTACCGACATTCCCTGCGATCACAGAGTGTCTCAGAGGACCTGCAATCATTATAATAGTGTTGTGGACAGAGTATATGTTCACGGAAACGTGAGTGATCAGTGCAGAGGCTTCAGTAATCTTTTAAGCGACTCGATCTTCGGTAAAGACGCAAAGGTCCGCACTTTTGCAAATTACGATGATCTGAAGGTGGGAGATATATTCCGCATAATGTTTATCCCGGGGACCATGAGACAAAACTGCCATTCGGCAATGGTAATAGAAAAATATGATGATCATGTGGTGGTGGCAGAAGTAAACTACGATTATCAGACCTGTAAGATCAGATGGGGAGGTATATATACAAGGGACCGTCTTGAGGATTGTCATACCTGGTATATCTCACGTTATTGATCCAAAATTTCACTTGTCAGAATATGAACAAAATGTTAACATATGGATGTAGAAAATTTTAGTTATTACTGTTAACTGGATTTATTACATTGGGGGAGAAAAAATGAAAAATATTTCTAATGACAGGACTGTCTTGCGTGCGGCGATCTGCAAGGCTGTTATTAATGTTATCCTTTTAATCTTAATGATCATATTCATTGATCCGAATTCCTTTTTTGTAATGGTCAGAGAATCAATACCTTTCTCGATCAGCCTGCCTTATAATAGTGCTCCGGGCGTTCCGTTACTCGTCATATCTACCGCCCTTCCTTTTATCGGACTGTTGGCGGATTCCGTCCTCACCTGTCTTTGGCTTTTTAAAGAACAAGGGATAAAACTGCACCTGCTCCTTAACTTTATTCCCGGCTACTTTTACTACAAACTGTGTTCCTGTGCGATCTTCGGCCATTTAAGATACGCTGTGTTCCTCGTTCTTCCTCTGGGCTTATTGCTATGGTTTTTTTCCTTTTTCCCTCTTTTTGCAGTCAAATTACGATTGGAAAAGAAAAATGAACCACTCCCGGATACAGAAAAAAAAGACGGTTTTTACTATCTCAAACGATCTTCCGCCAATAACACGGTGGCTTTGTCGATCATCCTGATAAGCCTCTGTTTTGTGATCATGGGGTGCAGATTTCTTTTGACAAAACCGAGAATGATCGTGGACGTAAATGCTTCAGATGTCCATGGTCCCGTGATATCCCATCTCTGGCAGGACACCGTATTAACCCCACCCAAGGAAGCGGCAGACATTACCGTTCCGTTTATCCTGGAAAAAGAAGAGATCAAAAAGATCAAAGCCACCTCGGAAACAGCTGCATTGGTAGCAGAGATCTTCAGACAATTTTGTCCTCCGGGAAAAGAAATGTATTCCTATTATAGGTTGGATAGAGAAACGATCTTTAATACTTCTTCACTTTCAATCCAAGAATTTATTTCAGAAAATAAAAACTCTGAAGATCCGCCTGTTCTGCTCTTTTATTCCGAGAACAAACTTTTGAAGGAAGAAGACTACGACATTATCCCTGTCTCTTCTTCAGCCCTGGTTTTCATCACTCACAAGGACAATCCTGTGACAGATTTAAGTATTGTTCAGCTCAAAGATATATATACGGGCGACATAGAAAACTGGAAAGATGTGGGTGGAAACGACAGTTTGATACTGGCTTTCCAAAGCAGCGAATCTCCTTACTGTGATGAAGAAATGAAGGCGTCCCTAATGGGGGATGCTCCCTTTTGCCTGTCGCCTTTGGGATACGGAAGTTACTATCCCCGCCCTCTGGCAAAAAGCCTGATTCAAAATCCCTGTTACATTAACACCCCTTCTTCAATAGGATACACTTTTTCTTTTAACCTTAAGACCGAGTACTCAAATATGAAAGATCTGAAAGTATTGTCCGTAAATGGGTGGTATCCTTCGGAAGAAAATATATTAAACCAATATTATCGTTTTGAAACCAAGTATTATGCAGCGATCCGTAAAGACGAGCCTACAGACAGCATCTACAGAAAACTTGTGGATTTTCTCATTTCAACCGACGAAGGTCATGAGCTCATGAGAAACGTAGGCTATTATACCAATGGAGATAAATGATATGGAAAACAACAAAACAGCCGCAAAATATATATTAAACCTGATGAAGCTCCGAATGGCTTTTCTGGTCATAGCATCGGTCGTACTGACCTATCGGATGCTGGCTTCAAAATTTATAGTACTTGTATTAAAGCACAATAATACCTCCTGGACCCTGCCCGTTCTGGCCCTGGTCATAGGTCTTGAGCTCTTCCTGACCTACAGATGGACTTACGGCAAGAAAAATCTTTATATCCATTTGGGATGTGAGTTTTTCCTTTTGCTTGCAGGCAGTTGCGCCTACCTCCTGGCTTTTTCCGGAACAAAGGAGTACCTGTTGCTGGGAGTATATGCAGTTTACTTCTTCCTTCCTCTCCTTTTGATCGATTATATCCCCATGCTGCTCATACTCCGTGAAAAGAAGAAACCACTAACTGACCAGGTCTCTTCTGTTATAGATGATAAATGAAGATGCTATGCATATTACAGTCACTGTCGCCGCGATCCCTATCGCGGCGATCTTTATTTCTTCTCCCGAAAAGATCTCCGATGCATTGGAATAAGAATAAGGGCCTATTATTACCGATCCCTTCAGATCCGGTACCACTCTTCCGATCACGTCAAAGAAATACAATATCATGGTCAGAGCTATTCCCATTCCCATACGGTTTTTCCCGGAAAATGAAGAGACGAGAAAACATATGCCTGCGATCTCAAAGTCCATAAGTAGCTGCAAAGCCATGTATTTTAGAAGATCCGCTGCCGGGATACTTTCTTCGAGAATAACAAAGCCCAGTGCATATAAAAAACCGCAAAGTACCGTAAAACCTATAAGCGAAAGTATCAGAAACAGTCCCTTAGCGGCCATCACCCCGGTTCTTGAAACCGGCAGGGAGAAAAGGAATTCACCCGTATGTATCTCTTCTTCCTTGGAAAGAATGCCTATAGCCAGGATGGCGGCAAACATTCCGCCGCCAAGGCCGTGAACCGCGCCGACCTCTGTGGCAAAGTAACCGGTCAGGGTGGATATGCTTAAGGTGCTCATTCCGAAAGCATCGGAAAAGGCTCCCATATTTGAAAAGGCGTCGGCCATCTGCTGCATCTCGCCTTCCATGCTGCTGTAAAGGAGAACGCAAAAGAATCCAAGTCCGCCCACTGCCAGGCTCCAGATCAAAAAGCTCTTAAGGTTAAGTTTTATCTCATTTAAAAATATTGCTCTCATAGTTTTCCTCCGTTTGATCGATCCTTACATATAAAATCTTAAAAACTCTTCGTCATCTATCTTTGGAGACTCCAGCATAGTAAGCCTGCCCTCCCGCATTATGGCCGCATGTCTGCAATACTTGTTCACCTCCGCCAAAACGTGGGTGGAAAGAAGGCAGGTGGCTCCTTTTTTCACATAATCCTCTATCAATTCGAAAAACACCTTCTGCATAAGAGGATCCAGACCACTGGTGGGTTCATCAAAAACAAAGAGTTGGGGCTTATGCTGCATGGCACAGACAATACTTACTTTCTTTCTGTTTCCCAAAGACAGATCCTTTATCTTCTTTTTCGTATCCACTTTAAGCCGCTCGCAGAGCATGGCAGCTTCTTCACCGCAATCCTTTTGTCTTACATCCGCAGCATACGCGATAACCTCTCCCACTTTCATATTCATGTAAAACCAGGCTTCGGAAGGCATATATCCCACATTTTTAAGGATCTCTTCGTGATACTTTACGCTGTCCATTCCAAGTATCCGTATCTTCCCTGCTCCAAACTTAAGGAAGCCCAGCATCGACCTTATCGTAGTGGATTTTCCGGCTCCGTTGGGACCCAGGAATCCGAAGATGTCTCCTTTGTCCACTGTCAAAGACACATCCTCCACTCCTCTGTTCTTACCGTAATTTTTTGTTAAATGGCTGATCTCGATAACGTGCTCCATATATTTCTCCTTTTTTTTAATTTAACTTACTGCTTTATTTATACCAGAAATAAAAACGGGAGCAATATCTGCTCCCGTAAGATGCACTATTAAGCCTCTAAGGTTCACTTTTTTTGTGCTTTGTCTGGAAAAGTCTGAGTTCTTCGTTAAGTTTTTTATCATCTATCCTGCGTTTGGATCTGTATATTATAAACACACAGATATAGCAGACCAGGATATAAGCCGCCAATATCAATGTGGGTATGATCCGCCCGTCAAACCATTTACAAAAGTAGGAAACGAGGCTGTAAACAGCGGTGCATATAAGCATTCCGCCGACCTCTTTGATCCCAAGCTTATCTGCCTCGTCAAAATTCCAAAGGAGGTACACCTGGATATAACCGATAATGTAGCAGGTGAGTATCATCTCCAGCATATGAAGGATGCTCGCTTCAAAACTGCCGTTTATGATCCTGTAAACACAATAAAAGAACAGTATCGCAAAGAAATAAAGGCATGACTTGAATTCTATACCTATCTCATTGGTCAGGTATCTTTCCCATATAGAAACTTTTTTCTTATCCTTCATCACGGTCACCTCGCAAAAGCTTCCTGAATTCCGCCGCATATCTTCTTGAGATTATGATATGCTCTCCGCCTTCCATCACCGCATCTATCCTGTTGGAAGACAGGCTCTTAAGGGAATTCACCCTGTTCACGTTTATTACCATGGATTTACTGCATCTGAAAAAGATCTCGCTGTCCGCATCCATCATAAAAGAGTTTAATGAACCCTCCAGTTTAATAACATCCTGAACGGTATAAGCAAACACCTTATCATCCACGGATTCCAGATAAAGGATATCCTCGCAGCCAATGCATATGCTTTCGCTGCCCTTTTTACCCCAAAACTTTTTACCTTCATCCCGGAGTATGTTTATTATCCTGTTTATGGGAGAAGTGAGTTCCCTGTAACGGACTGTTACGCTGTCCTCTCCTTCTTTTATCTGCTTTATGTCGATCTTCATAAACGGCCTTTCTTATCATTCAGCCTTTTTCTTTGTGGGTTTTACCAATATCAGGCAGGCAAGCATAGCCAGAACATACAATACGATCGTAAAGATCAAAACATTGTGATAGCCTGTGGGGTTGACCGTTACCGTATGCTCCACACCCTTTTCAAGGTAAGTTACTGTCTCTTCCTTACCGAAATGCTTTACGATAAAAGCTGCCGCCTGATTTCCCGTGAGTCCCGCAAAAGCCCAGGCAGAAAGGGTGATGCCGTGAATGGCCGAGATACTTCCCATACCGTAGTGGTCGGAAAGAAGGGTGGGCACATTGGAAAAGCCTCCGCCGTATCCTGCATTTACTATATATACCAGAACAAGTACAAGAATAGCAAGAACTATATAGTCATTACCTTTAAGAATACCCTGTGTAAGAATGGCAATAAGGGTAAAGCCACCGGAAAGGATGAAGATCATCTTATATATGGTATTTCTGTCCTTCATCTTATCTGCCCAGGAAGAGAAACCGATACGTCCGCCTGCATTAAATACGGCGGAAATGGTGGAGAGGACTCCCACAGATGCGGCAAAACCTATGCATTTAAAGATCATCTTTTCCTGAGAGATGAGTGCAAGACCGCAGGTTATGTTAATATAGAACATGAACCAGATGCCTATGTAATTTGAAATGGGCCTGGTCTTTATAACCTGAATGATGCTTGGCTTTTCGCCCTTGCCCTGAGGCTCGTACCAGCCGTCGGGCTTCTTAAGAAGAAGTGAGCCCAGGAGCATCATCACAAAGTAAACACCCGCAAGTATAACGAACATCTTCCAGATGCCGCCCTCTCCGAGGCCGTTCAGCATGGAAGTCATAATGGGAGATGCAATGGCCTTGGCTGCACCGAAACCCGCAACCGCAAGCCCCGTAGCCAGGCCCTTATGATCCTTGAACCAGAGCATCAAGGTCTTTACCGGGGAAAGATAGCCTGTACCTAAGCCTATGCCCATGATAAATCCGTAGCTTAAATATATGCCGATAAGAGCAAGCACACTGCCCCTGTGCTGACCGCCGTAGTAGATGAAAAGTCCCGTAAGTGCCATACCCACGGAAAAACAAATAGTTGAAATAAGTGAAGACTTGTGAATATCCTTTTCAACCATGTTGCCCAGGAAAGCGGCGCTCATGCCAAGAAAAAAGATGGCGAAGGAAAAGGCCCATTCTATGGCTCCTTTTGAAAAGCCGATGTAGTCCGCTACCTCCTGGCTGAACAAAGACCAGCAATAAACCGTTCCGATACTGCAGTGAAGCAAAAGTGCGGGGATTGCTGCCCTAACCCATTTGTTATTGCGCCATCCGCCGGATTTTTGTACTTTTTCGCTCATATTGACTCCTTTTCTTATCCCAAGTGAAATTAAACAAGAAGGCAGAGAGAACCTCTGTCATTTTTCAGTATATTTCAAAAAAATCCCAAACACAAGGCTCGGGATAATTGTAATATTTTATCAATGGGATAAGAAAAGGGAATAAAAGACCTTTTAACATATCCTGGGAAGGAGCTCGCCGCCGGGTTCGGGCAGCATGGACCTTGTTCCGATCTTAGTGGTAAGCACCACTCTTCCCGGCATCTCATCCGTGATCCTTCCTATTACGGCTGCTTTCTTTGTGTGATCTATGGTTCTTAAAGCCTCAAGGATCCTGTCTTTTTCAGACTCGGGGGCAATGACCACCATGGTACCCTCATTTGCAAGATAGAGAGGATCAAGTCCCAGCATACCGCAGACTCCGGACACAGCGCCCTCCACGGGGATCTTATCGGAATCCAGGGTCACACCCACATTGCTCTCGGCAGCGATCTCATAGAGCACAGTACCCACGCCGCCTCTTGTTGCATCGCGGATAACGTGTATGTCATGAGTGGCATCGGTCATGGCCTTAACCGCATCCCAAAGGGGTGCACAATCACTGGTCACATCCGCATCGATACCCAGATTCTCTCTTGCAAGTAAAATAGTACAGCCGTGACGGCCGATGTCTCCGGTCACGATAACGCAATCTCCGGGCTTTGCAAAGGCCCCTGAGGTCTTTACTCCCGGAGTCAGTCTTCCCACACCCGTTGTGGTAATGAAGACCTTATCCACTTGACCCTTTCCTGCCACCTTAGTATCTCCCGCAACTATTTTTACGCCCACCTTAGCCGCCGTTTCTTCCATTGCGGTTGCGATCTCTTCCAGCTTTGCCAAAGGGAAACCCTCTTCTATAACAAAGGCACAGGTCAGATATTCGGGCTTTGCTCCCATACATGCCAGGTCATTCACCGTTCCGCAGATGGAGAGCTTTCCTATGTTTCCGCCCTTAAATTCAAAGGGAGAAACTATAAATCCGTCGGTGGACATGGCGATCTGCCCGTCTCCCACAGAAAGCACCGCCGCGTCGTCTGCTGTAAATTCCGGGTTTGAAAAGTGCTTTGCAAAAACCTTTTTTATAAGTTCAGATGTTTGTTTACCACCCGCACCATGGGCGAGGGTTACTACTTCATTTTCCATGATATCCTCCAAATCTGTGTTTAAAATGCACCGCCGTATTGATAATAAGCCGAACATGCTCCTTCATCGGAAACCATACAGGCTCCCACGGGATGCTGGGGCGTGCAGCCTTTACCGAAGACTTTGCAGTCCGAAGGCTTACATTTACCCTGAAGGACATCTCCGCACCTGCAGGCAGGATTGGGAACCCCCTTAATGTCCGGAAGTTCAAACTTCTTACGTGCATCATAGGCTGCGAAATCCTCTCTGAGCTTAAGTCCCGATTTGGGAATGATACCCAGCCCTCTCCACTCTGTGTCTATGGGTTCCATCACCTCATTTATGGCTTCCATTGCCTTTACATTACCGTCTTCTCTTACCACTCTCTTATAGCAGTTTTCAAAGAAAGGCTTACCGGATTCAAGACCTACGATGATGACCGCTATGGCATCCATCAGTTCCTCCGGAGTAAAGCCTGCGATAACCCCGGAAACTCCGTACTTTTCCAGCATTTCCCGGCAGATCGCCTCTCCCGTGATGGCATTAACATGTCCGGGATACAGAAACGCGTCCGCACTGTCTTTAAGAGCCATATAGGCATTGGGCATGGTCTTATTGGCGGTAAGGATGGAATAGTTCTTTACTCCTTCTCTTATTGCATGCTTTACGGAAAGGCAGGTAACAGGCGTGGTGGTTTCAAAGCCCACTGCCAAAAACACCACTTCACGGTCCGGATTTTCCTTTGCCAGATCCAGAGCATCCATGGGTGAATAGACCATCCTGATGTCTCCGCCCTGTCTGCGGGCATCCGCAAGGCTCATTTTGGTACCGGGTACACGGATCAGATCGCCGAAGGTACATATGATCGCATTTTTTTCCAATGCCAGCATAACAGCTTCATCAATGTATCCCACAGGAGTAACACAAACGGGACAGCCCGGTCCGGAGATCAGGTCGATGTTCTCCGGGAGGAGGGAACGTATGCCCAATTTAAAGATCTCATGGGTATGAGTACCACAGACTTCCATAATGCGGATGTGAGGGCCTTTATATCCCGTAATGATCTCCTTTGCCTCTTCAATGCTGTAATGTTTCATCTTTTGCCTCTTTCTTGATCTTGGCGATAGCCATGCCCGCATGTACCATTACATAATCTCCGGGCATGAGATCCTCCACAAGTTCCACTGAAATCTCTCTCTTTGCTCCGGATGCATCCACAAGAGCAACACCGTCTTTAAGTCCGACTACTTTAGCCGCAAGTCCTACACACATAAATCTGCCTCCTTTTTGTTTAAATATCTCATGGCAGCAACTGCCTGCCCCAGGCATATACCTCCGTCGTTGGGAGGGATCAGCCTGTGTCTGTAAACTGTTAAACCTCTATTTTTAAGCCGCTTTTCCGTAAGTCTTAAAAGCAGCCTGTTCTGATAAACTCCCCCCGTAAGAGCAACTCCGGTCAAGGAACTTCCGAGGGTCTTGGATCCTTCACTTCTTTCGGTGATGATCCTATTACATAAATGCGCTGTCTGTTCTGCCAGGCCCACATGAAAGGTAAAAGCAAGCTTCCTCTTATCTTCGCCCTTAAGCACAGACTCACACAGATCATGAAACAAAAGATCGGTACGGATGATGTACCTGTCCTCCTCTTCCTCTTCTTTAAAGATAAGGGGGTTCAAAAGCTTTTCTGCCTCGAGCTCGGGATCGGATCCCTCTGCCAGGCATCTGTCTTCATATTCTTCCGCCTTAACCTCCAGAGAAGTAGCCGCCTCCCCTTCAAAGGTGGAAAAAAGCTTTATGGAAAGCAGCGCGCTGACCGCATCGAAGAGTCTTCCCGCGCTGGTGGAGATCACTGTATTGATCCCGGTCCTAAGCATTCCGGGAATGGCCTTAAAGGCAGGAAACGCATCAAGTCCAAGCTTTTCGGATATCTTTAAGCCCTCTTCTTCTCCGTATATCATACAGAGCATGGAAACCGCATTCCTCCAGCCTTCCTTTGAGGATGCATCTCCTCCGGGCTGCTTAAAGGGTTTTATGTTTCCTGCCCTTGTAAAACCGTCATAGTCGCTTATCAAAAACTCACCGCCCCAGATGGTACCGTCGGTGCCATAGCCCGTTCCGTCAAAGGAAACTCCCAGCACCTTTTTATCCGTCGGCAGATCGTTTTCCGCCATACAGGAAAGCACGTGGGCATAGTGATGCTGGACCCTGAAGATCTCACCCTCAAACTCTTCCGCCACTGCGGTGGTGTTATACCTCGGATGAAGATCACAGGCAACTATTCTATGCTTTGCTTCAAGCAGGGTTTCCATACGGACCACAGACTCTCTTAAAGCCTTCACTGTCCTTACATCCTCCATATCTCCCACATAGGGAGAAGGATAAAAAAGGGTATCTTTCGCTATGCAAAAGGTATTCTTAAGTTCTCCTCCTATGGCAAGCACAGTTCCCTTAAAGGGTTCGCTCATCATCACGGGAAGAGGTGCATATCCTCTGGATCGCCTTATCATATAAGGCTCGTCGTTATAGAAATCCATGACGGAGTCATCACATCTTAAACGGATCTTTCTGTTATGGGAAAGGATCAGATCCACATAATCGCCTATCTCCTTAACAGCGTCCCCGTCGTCTCTGCATATGGGCGCTCCGGACACATTACCGCTGGTCATCACGAAACAGTCGGTCCCTATATCAAAGCTGTCGTTATATTTAAATAAGAGCATCTGTACCGGTGCATAGGGTAACATGACACCTATACAGGGATTACCCGGAGCCACGGACGCAGCCAGAGTGCTGTCCTTTTTCTTCTTAAGCAGCAGGATGGGCTTTTGATGACCTGTAAGTATCTCCTCCTGAAGAGGCGAAACTTCGCAATGTTTTCTTACCGTCTCCATATCCCTCATCATTACGGCGAAGGGCTTTACAGGTCTGTTCTTTCTTATTCTTAAAGTTGCCACCGCCTCTTCGTTCTTAGCATCACAGCAGAGATGAAATCCGCCTATGCCCTTGATCGCGATGATCTTGCCTTCTTTTATGGAATGCCTTGCAAGGGTGATGGCTTCGGAATTTTCCGCTTCGGAACCAACAATATACACCTTGGGCCCGCAGTCATTACAGCAAACGGGCTGTGCATCGTATCTCCTTGTTGCGGGATCGGTATATTCCTTTTCGCAATCCGGGCACATGGGGAACTCCCCCATGCTGGTCCTCACTCTGTCATAGGGCATGGCATCCAGGATAGTGACTCTGGGCCCGCAGGCAGTGCAATTGATGAAGGGGTGCATATATCTTCTGTTATTGGGGTCGTAAAGCTCCTTTGCGCATTTATCGCAGGTGGCGATGTCCGGGGAAACAAATATATCCCCCGCTTCTTTTTCGCTTTCCTTTATGATGAAACTGTCTTCTGTATAAGGAGCATCCTCCGGGAAATCATGAAGTCCGTTACCCTTATAGGGCTTTGAATCCAGTTTAAGGATGGTGGATCTTTCCGGCGCTTCACTCTTTATCCTTCTTTCGAGACGCTCAAGGACAGCTTCGTCACCCCTGGCAAGCACTTCAACGTAAGATCCTTTATTTGCCACACTGCCCCTGACTTTTAAGTCCCGGGCCAGACGGCTCACAAAGGGTCTGAAGCCTACTCCCTGTACGATCCCGTATATCCTTATGATCCTGTCCATTCTATTCTCCGTCATATCCGGATACCGCATAGTGCACGGCATCAATATATCTTCCGTTAAATTCTTTTATACATCTCTTAAACAGGGGATCTCCGATGATCACATCATAATCGTTATTTAACACATGATCCCTGAACTTATCTTCCGTCTCAAAACGAAGATCCTGTGAGCGGGCAAATTCCTTATCAAGTTTAAACCAGGTAGCGCATGTAACCCTGCTTTCCTCATCCGCCTTTTCCAGCATGTCTCTTATCTCGTTTGCCGCAGCCTGCTGATGTATTACCAGCACTTTCTTTCCTGCAGCTGTAAGAAAATCTTCCTTTTCCTTATCCTTAAAGAAGGGAAAAACCATGCTGTAAGGAGTGTTAAATCTGGATTTAAGATATCTCGCAGCCCTTAATCCTCCGGGAGATACCACCAGGTTCCTGCTTACAGCTCCTGCCTTTTCTATTTCCTTAAGTCCCGCTCCCATTCCATAGGGCAACACTTCCTCTGCCTTTTCTTTTTCTCTTATCTTTTCAATAAAAGTATCTGCTTTTGTGAGACTCAGATCCAGAGGTGTCATTCCTATGATACCCACCGAGTCTTTTTTTTCCTCCTCACAGTCTTTTGTGAAGGTTTCAAACAGCTCCATCCAGGCGCTTTCCGCTCCCTCATCATAGAGGGCTGTACCCTTACATTCCACTGCCAATATGGTCATCCCGGTTTTCTTTGAAGCCAGACTTTTTAAAGCCCTATAATCCGTAGCCGTAACTGCCGGAACAGGAGTTCCGATTATGGCCGCAAAATTTCCTCCCACCTGAGAAAGAGTCTTTTTAAGCTTTTCCACCAGCTTGTCATCCCGGCCCAAAATGGCATCCATATCACGAAGCCCTGCGGAAAAGATCCTGCTCTTCTGTCCAAACCACCTGGGCTCGTCGAAACCGCATATGTTTCCCGTACAGCCTCCCGCATCGCTGATCACGATGATGCCTCCCAGGTCATAAAACACCGCCTGGGCTCCTGACTGATCCGGGGCAAAGGGAGACAGATATTTAAGTAATCCTTTCATTGTACTACCTCCCCGTTTTCCTGAATCTTTGAGGTATCCATCACTTCTTTTATCCTGTTAAAAAGCTTCTTTATGCCTGAAAAACCGAAGGGCTTGTTTTCCTCATTCCAGTCCAGCCCCGGGCATCCGGGATGGTAGTATGCCGCATCCTTCCCTAAAGTAAAGTCGCTTTTTTTCGTGCCGATACCGTAGTTCAGCATGGTGGGTGAAAGATTGGAATAGATCATCGTATCGGGTGAAAGCTTTGCGATGGCCTTAATATAGACAAAGTTTTCGTTTGTAATGGTTCCGAAGATCTCGCTCACCTTAAATCCGTATCCCAAAAGAGAAAGAGAAATCTCAAAAGCATCTCCGTTAAGCCATTCGCCTACGGAAAAAGTGAGATCGGGGTAGGCTTCCTTAAGCCTGTCCACCGCCGCACTCGCCTCTTCCTCATATCGGGCCGTATCTATTTCCACCCCCAAAGCCTCCGCAAACAAGGCATATTGCTTCTTAACCCTGTCTGTCTGATAAAGCCTGGTGAGTTCGATCGCAGGTATTCCCAGCTTTTTATTCATTTCATCCGCAGCACTTCTGCATTCGGGATTTAAAATGATATTAAAATTGGCCTCCGCCATTTTTTTATATTCTTCAAAATCCTCACATCCCGCCAACTGCCGGATGTTCTCTATACCTATGCCTTTAAGGATATCGAAAAGCTCGCTGTCGGGATCGAAGGTTGCAAATTCACCAAGAAGATTCACTGCCAGAGGATCCTTCTCAGCGGGTTCCAGTAAGGAATAAACCGTTTTCCTCACTGCCGTCATGGGAGGCATCCTGCCTTCTCTTGTAAGGGCATACATATAGCAGGCCTTAACGGGTACTTTCGCATATTCCGCCGCTTCTCTGCAGACCCTTTCCATATCCGTTCCCAGAAGAGCATCAACGCAGGTGATACAGATCATTACAACGGAAGGTTTGGTATCAAGAAAATCCACCACTTCCTTAACCGCTTTTTTTATCTTCGGAAGATGTCTTCCCGTCACTATATCCGTTTCGTCCTGAAGCAGGAAGAAAAAACGGTCTCTGTACTGTCCCGGGACAGAGGAGATGGCTGTATTTCTGCCGCAGCAGCCCGGTGCCACCAGAAGCATCACAGAGCCCGGTACCGCAAGCCCAGCTCTCTTGACTCCGAAGCCCTGTGCTCCGGGAGAGTTGAATGAAAGGGTGGCAGGGGAACTGTAGATCAAATGCTCCTTCGACTGAAATTCATCGGGTATATTGTTTTTTCCTTTTTCCGCCAGCTCTGCTGCCGTCATTCCGAATGGTTCCATCTATACTTCCTTTACTTCCTGACCGTCTTCGATCAATAGTTTCTTTGCAAGATCCAGATAAATGTGGCTTATGGGAAGATCCGGATCACCCTCTATGACTGTCATTCCCTTGTCCTCATAATCATTTATATCCTGACATCTGGGAATGTCCGCAACGATCTCCAGCCCTCTCTCATCCGCAAAAGCCTGCACCTTTTCAAGTTCATTATCTATATTTCTCCTGTTAAGGATAAGCCCTCTCACCTTGGCATATCCTCTGTCTTCAAAGTTTTTAACCGCAGAGCATATATTTCCTGCCGCATATAATGCCATCTTTTCTCCTGAGGTCACTATCAGCACTTTTTCCGCATAGCCTTCTCGTATGGGAGCGGCAAAACCTCCGCACACTACGTCTCCCAGCACGTCATAGAGCACCACGTCGGGCTTAAAGGTCTCGAAGAGCTCCAGATCCTCAAGCAGCGTAAAAGTGGTGATGATACCTCTTCCCGCACAGCCGAGACCGGGTGTGGGGCCGCCGGTCTCTATGCACAATATACCGCCGTAACCCTCTTTGGAGATCTCCTCCAGGCTTTCCGGCTCCCTGTCATGATCCCTGTAATAGTGCATTACCGGGGATACGGGAGTTCCTTTGAGCAGGTTCATGGTGGAATCCGCCTTAGGGTCGCAGCCTATCTGTATGACTTTTTTACCCAGCTTTGCAAAGGCAGCTGCCAGGTTTGATGTTGTGGTGGACTTTCCTATTCCGCCTTTACCGTATACCGCAATCTTTAACATGTGACTCCTCGATTCTTTAATTCATTTATTATCCTTGTATACACATTATCTCCCCGCCCTATAAGGTCAGGGATATCACTTTCGAACATTCTCCCGGAAAATGCCATGTGAGGAAGTGTGATCAGTTTTTCTTTGCCGGTAACTGCTTCGTAAAGAGGATCGGCAATGACCAGATCTGCTTTTGCTGCTTCTCTTATCACATCATCCTCTTCCGGTGTATATGTAAAAAGGATCTCTTCCGCATTTACCTTAACATCTCTCACCCGGTCCAGACTGCAGAGCACCCTCACCGAAATACCTTCCGCCTTAAGGGCTTCCGCCAGGCTGAGGCTTAAGATCTGCTCTCCTATAAGGACGATATCGCCCCGGGCTTTGCCTTTCTCCCGGATCTTAGCCGCTATAGAACTTCCGTCCACGGGAACGCCGTAGACATAGGGTATCCCGAACCTTTCCTTAAGTACCCTGGCCGCTCCGGAACCTCCGTAGGACAAAACAAGGCTGATATCTGCATCGCCCGCTTTTTCTATGTCCGAAAGACTGCAGCCCATGGCCATGCACATATTGCATTCCATGCCCCGGCTCTTAAGCCACTCTTTTAAGCTCTCCGCAGCACCCGTCATTCCGAAGTCCAGAGGTGTCACACCAAGAAGATTCACCTTTATGGGTCTGTCGGCTTTTTCTCCCGCTTCCCGCTTTACCGCAAATCTTTCCGTGATCGCCTTAAAGGCATCCTTCATTCCTCTGGTGTAATATTGCATCCCATTGGAATCAAAGCCGAAGGAAGGTATACCCGTCTCATCTTCAACGAGCTTTGCCAGAGCCTTGTAGTCTGTTCCTATCATGTAGGGCACAGGCGCCCCAACGATTGCAATAAACTTCGGGGCATATTTTTTCGCAGCGTCCAAAATATCTTCAATAAGCTTACTGTCCCGTCCCAGGATGGTCTCATTTCTTGAAAGTGCGGAGATGTAGATCATGCTGTCCATATCGTACCAACGGGGCTCATCGTGAGTGGTATAAGTGGAATTACATCCCGAAGCATCGTGGATCACCACCATCCCTCCCAGCTCGTAAAGAGCGGAGCATATACCGAATTCATCGGATGAGTATGTACTTATAAGCGCAAAGGTCTGCTTCATATACAGCTCTCACAGCCGAATCCCTTGATGCGGATCAGCTTTCTCCTGTCCTTTTTATTTAGAAAACCGTCGATCATGAGCTCTCCCAGATTTATGATGCCGTCATATCCCAGGAATCCTCCGCCTTCGGCTATATTTACAAAATGATCGGTAGCAAAGAAGTAGGCTGCCTTTTGTCCCACCGCCAGCACCTTGTTGTTTTCCGTCTTTTCTTCTCTCTCATGGATCCCCGCAAAGAACCTGCTCTCCGGTTGGTTGGTAGCCAGAAGTTCTATGTCCGGATGCTCTTTTTGTAACTCTTCAAATACCGCCTTATCATCCGGCTGCACCAGATCGGTGCAGATGTATCTCACATTGATCCCGTGATCCAGAAGCATTTTTGCGAAGGAGAAGATGCGTGTAGTCAGGGTGTAATCCACCGCCACCGGAACATCTCCCAGGATTTCTTTAACATTTGTCAGGATATCTTCCGCTATCTCTCGATTTTTTGAAAAATCAGGTTTAGGAACGCCCAGCCTCTCTGCCAGCTTTTCATATTCCGCATCTATCTCATCAAAGTCAAAACTGTTGGAGAAGTAAAAGCTGTCCATATCCAGCCTTTCCTTAAGGTCCTTCATCTCTGCCGTCACCACCGGCTCATAGTAGAGATTAAGGGCCGCATTTTCCATATCCACATATTCCTTAAAGGTGCTGCAGTCATGTATGCTCTTTACCTCCCAGCCGTTTTCCTTAAGCCAGCCTCTGAGCTCACAGGTTTCCGAAAGCCTTAAGTTAGAGCCTATGATGTTCAATTTCTTTTCATCACATCTTGTCCTCTCCGTCCATACTCTGGTCATCTGCCTTCTCATCCTTTGATCCGGCGAGATCCCGCTTTTTCGCATGGCCGGTATCATATAGCAGTCGAGAAAAACTATGCCCGGATGAGCTTTTTTGATCCTTTGAAAGACATTGTTGTGATCGTAGCTTAAAAAGAAATGCTGGCAGGTGATGAAGATCTGCACACACTTAGGCTTGTAGGAAAGCTTGTTAAGAATGTCCGTAACCCCGTTCACCATCAGCTCCTCAATGGTTCCGTTTATTATGTCGTTCTCGCGGATGGCGATGGCCGAATAACGGTCCAGGGCGTTCATTTCCGCCGCAGTAAGCACCACGCCTCTGGCACAGCCGTAGGCGCAGACGAAGATCTGGTGGGTCTCCGGCATCAAAAAGCCGGTCTGGGCGATGTTCCACATGCCTCTTGCGGGAGTGGAGTACTCAAGTCCCATGTAAAAGGGCTGGGGATAAGCCGCCTCGCTGATCTTCATACTGCCTGTTCTTACAGGCTCTTTTTCCATTACATGCTTAAGCATAAACACCTCTGAAATAAAAAATACCCATGCGCGGATAATCCGAACATGGGCATAGAATTCACCTATACTGTAATTTCATGTCTTGCTCCTCGGGACGTACCCTTGGCGTCAGATCATTCCAATATTATTTTATATCTTATCGTTACCTTTAGTCAAGAGCCAAAGGGGACGTTTCTTTTTTTGCTCTTGTTTTCTCAGATCCCCCGCAGTATCTCATCCACATGAGGTTCCAGATAGCGGATCTTCCTGCTGATCAAGCCTGCTTCAGCCATCAAAAATTCCAGTTCCGATGCTATCTCCTCCGACAACGAAACTATCCTGTCCTTATAATTCAGCCTGTTGGGGAGATATTTGGTGCCCTCCCAGGTCTCGGGGCGGATAGGCTCTTCGGCCAGTTCCTTTATCTTGGCGGATAATATGCCTTCCTCATCTGCCTTTGAAAGGGCTCTGTAGGTCCATTTGTAATAGGGAGCATATTCCCGCTTCACAAGGAAAAACAGTTCCATGGCCGCTTCGATACCCTTTGCCTTGCAAAGCTCAGCCGCAACCATGTCCCGTCTGGTCATGCACCGAGCGTAGTTCACCTGAAAGGCTGAGGCGTAGTTATGAAGCTGCTCTGCTATCCTGGTCTTCCATACCCTGTCCGGATAGTACCCTAAGAGATAATTCCTGAAAGCTGTAAAAGCACCAAGATCATCCTTAAAGATCTCGCCGTTGGTGGCAGTCTTAAGGCAGGTATGGTCCAGGCGATACCAGTCCTCCTCCGTCATTTTGCAATTCTTCGTATCACAATCCACATGAAGGATGTTTGAATAAAAGTTATGAATGGTCATCACACCTCTGCGTTCTCTTAAACGCTCCGTGTAATTGGAACGCTCCACACTGTCCACCAGCTGATTATAAGCGATAGACAGCCTGTAGCCAAACTTCTCCATGTCCTCATCCTCTACCCATAGGCAAACCCCGGTCCCAAAATCATGGTCCCTTGAGATCTCGTCGTCGTATCCGAAGCAGTCGGAGCCTTCTCCTGCTATACCCACCGCTATCCGATCTTCATACTCCCCAAATCTCTCATGTATCATGCCCGCCACATACTTATCGTAAAAGCGCCTGTTTTTCTCGATCACATCCGACATTTAAGTCTTTCCTTTCACCTGCGTATCCCGGCAGAACGTTGCTCTTAAGTCCGGTTTTATCCCCATTGGTTTAAAACAAGCGCTTCAATTCGCTTAATTCTTTAATAGCGGTATATTCATATCCTTCAGACTCCGCCACGCTGTCCGCCGGCAGGAAGAATACCCCCTTCACCCCGGCATTCCTTGCGCATTCCATATCCAGATTCCTGTCACCCACATAAAATGTATTTTCTTTATCCAGCTTCCACTTAGCTACCAGATACTCCAGCCCTTCCGGAGAAGGCTTCCTGGGAAATCCCTCCAGACTCGTCACCATATCCGAAAAACAGTCTATGATCCCCAGTTCCGTAAGCACAGCTCTCGTTGTAGCGCCCTTGTGGGTGTATACGAAGTTCTCATATCCTCTTTCCTTCACTTCCCTAAGGATCTCCTTCGCCCCCTTTATAAGCGTAATGGGGATATCGCAATTTTCCGTTGCCCGGGCATAGTCCTTCTTTACCTCTTCAAAGCTTTTGTCACATTCCTTTGCCAGCTTCTTTATATGATCACTCACGGAATACCTGATCACAAACTTAAATATCTCTTCCCTTGTCTCGGCTTTCCCGTAGCGTGTACATATGCTTTCCAGACATGCCACGATATTTTTGTAGGAATCCAATAACGTTCCATCCAGATCCCATATAAATGCCTTTTTAATTATTAAATCAGCCTTCAACTATTCTTCCTTTTGCCTAAATGACTATATTATACAAAAAGTTCAGCTGCCTTCAAGCTTTCCGGCAACCGCCGGCCTCAACTTGTCGGTCCGGCCATTTGAGATCCAAAAAATGACCCCCTAACCCCGTCCCCGGGGTTCAAAACTTTCTTTCTCGATATCTCCCTTGAAAAGTTGAACCAAAGTTTCGACGTCGGTACACGGGAACAATAATTTTGCTCATAAAAATCACCTCTCGTACATATTGTACAAGAAGCGATCAGATTTCGCAAGTTATCGCAACATTATTCCTTGTTTTTTTTAGTATGTTTTGTTAACCACGAAATTCATTCCATTTCCTTAAGTATTTCAGCAACATTACCATTCACTGCTGTCAGGAAAGCATTGCTGACCGGATACAAATGACCACCTCCATTCCGGCATCAAAGAAGGAACCGGTCTCCCGATTCCTCTTAGGTTGATATTACCCTGTCATTTATTACTCTACATATTTCCCATTTCTAACAGCATCAGCAATGG
>JAEEWS010000083.1 GCA_016287765.1 Lachnospiraceae bacterium | reverse complement strand
CAAACGACATTAAAGCTCTTTGCATAAAACTGAGTTATTACGTCCAGTTTTACATAACCGGGAAACTTAGCAATGCGTTCTTCGAACGCCTTTATATTAATATCAAAGAAAATTTCGAGTAGTCCTTTTTCTTCTTTTAGATATTCTATGGAGTTGGGACGACTGATACACTCCATAAGAAGTTTATCTTCATCCTTAATTCTTGTATCTAACAAACAATATAGTGTTGTAATGAAAGATACGTCTCCATTATATACGGCTCCGGTTATATTCCTTGTAGCGAAATAATTCCGCGCGTCCATTGTTGACAGACTCGTGACGTTTATTGGAGATTTGAACACAAAATCACCCCTATTTTGAATTGTTTGAAGCGTAGTGCGGGGCGCAGGATTTGAACCTGCAATTTAATGCGTTACCATTTCGCCAGCCCCGCAAATAAAGAACCCGGCTATTCAGCCGGGTTCTTAAGGTGGTTTAGGCGTTATCCGCCTTTACCACCTGGATCAGGAAACACTTTCCATCTTCGGGGATGTTCATGTCCTCGAAGGACTTATCGAGGTCTCCGGGGCCGAGGGTGGCGCCATCGAGATTAATACCACCGCGAGAATAGTCAAGCCCTGCGTTCTCCAGAGCCTCTCTGAGCGTAGTGCTGCGCTCAATAATGACTGCATCCCTCTTTACGTTATTGCCTATTGTTACCTTAATCATAATCAAAAACTCCTTTTAAATTAATATGTATTGTGTTTTTGCTTTGAATTGTGTTGTTACAGCCGGGAACCCAATAAACTTGGGTTCCCGGAAACACTGCTAAAGCAGCAGCTTTTGGCGGTTTGACCGCCCTTTATCCCACAACGGCGATGCCGTTGATGAGATTTTCGCGCTCGCGGTTAAGCCACTCGAGAACATGAGGAAGCTTATCTTCGAGTTTCGCGAGATGCGCCATCGGAGTACCGAGCTTGTCGGCGATTACCTCCTTGATATCCTCGTCAGGAGAGACCACAATGCTCATCGTGAGAGTTGCAAGTCCGTCTCCCTCTCTGCTCGGAGAGTTAAATTCGGCAGCGTATGTACCGATGTGGCCTTCGCCACCGGTAACGCCGATGCGGAAGATATCCTCTTTGTTGTCTTCGCCTCCCTTGAGGATAAGAGACTCGGGACTGTACTTTGCGATTCTCTTAAGATCCTCAAACTTAAGAGAGGACTTGACGACGACCGCGTCGCCAGCGATGATGATTTTTGCCATGGTTAAATCTACCCTTTCGTTCATAAAGTCGCCGTTCGCATTACCCGCCAATGCCTGCTCTGTCGAGCGGAGGCCGCGCTTAGATTGGCATACCCTCGGGAAGGCAAACCCGAGGGCTTGGAGAAAACCTATATGGAGGTGTTTGCGAGAAGTTCCTTACCACTCGCAATGGCGGCTCGTATTGGACTTGAACCAATGACACCGCGGTTAACAGCCGCGTGCTCTGCCCTACTGAGCTAACGAGCCGTATTTACTACGTTCTCTCCTCTCAAAATGGTTATTAATCTGCTGGTGACGGGGCTCGAACCCGCACTTAGAGAACCTTTGTGCCAACAAACATTTCTCTGTTGGTTTCGTCCATAAGTTGGCTTGTTTTTGGACTGAACCCTACCGTTCTCCCATTGAACCACACCAGCAAATCGTTACAGGTTTACTCGCCACGGATGTTCATAGTTCATAGATTCTCGCTTTCTGCTTTATACTTGTCAATCACATCAAGCGCGTCGTTTAAGCTAAACACGCAACGTGCTCCGCCTAATTCGGATTCACCCATGTAGTTTTTTGGGTATTGGTTGATAAATTCGGCTCTTATCTTGTCGAGAATAGACGATTTCATTCTCAAATTCTGTTCGTCTTTATCAGCCCACTTGAGCCATTTACCACAGCACGAACAATAAATCCCTGTTTGATTTCCTTTGTCAGCAAAGAAAAAATCATCATGACCGCATTTGCATTTATAGTCTTTAATTTTCATTTTTGTTTTCCTCGCTTTTTTGTTTTCCTCTACGGCAAACGGTCTATAAAAAAGATGAGATGCACAGTGACTTTGCCTTACTGCACATCTCATGAAATATGTTAAATCCCGCTTTCCGTATTCATATATCCATATGGATATTCTACGAAAACTTCATTACCTTTCCCGTCCTCGAGAAACATCGGACGTCTTATCTTGAGTCTATACTTTTTATACAGGTACTCAAGTATGTCCTCAAGAACTCTGCGTATTAATTCCTGTCCGTCGTCACGGTCGAGGTCTTCCTCTTCGGCTACCACATTTAAGAAATCGTATACCGCATAGAAGAGTTGATCTTCTCTGTCATTAATAGCGTCATCTTCGCTCTCACCCTCGTCGAAATCTTCTTCGAGGTTATCTATGTTACAATACATGTAGAATTCGTAGACATCCTCGACAGCGTCCTCACAATCCTCTTTGGTCGAGGCTGCAATGCATTCATATATTTTGCCTTCACTCTCAACTGTGAGAGTTATTGTGTCATTTTCCATATATGCATAGGCTTTCACGTCGAAAGTAGTGTCTTCGGCGATACACTTTCGTTCAATGACATGGTTTTCATGAAAGTATTCCCACACATCATTTGCCTTGATATATATAATTCTCATTTAACCCCTCCGTTCACAATTCTTCCATGCGTCTTCGACCGCCCGATATCTTTCTGCGTTAATGGTTTCCAAGAGACATTCATATGGGTCGAGCTTTCCACTCATCACCATTTTGCAGATGTTCACGGAGAAACCACTTACAAGCGCAACACCCATATCGTTCTCATGAACAGGTATTGTGCCTGTTCTGGAGTTGACATTCCAGAAAACGAGGCGCGGTAGTTTGTATCCCGCCTCGTGATACTTCTGCTCAATTGTTCTGAACAGAGGCGCAGAAACACGAGCGTCCTGAAAGATAAATCTGTTGTTGTAATAATATCCGCGTCTATCATTTCCGGAATTACAGACGGCACAACTGTCAAACTCCATGTCGGAGATAATCAGAACATTTGCCGGAACGTCCTCCTGACGCATATGATTCTTAATTGCCGTGTTCAGAATGAGGTCGAACACCGCCTCAATATTAGTGTTCGAGCACTCGTCATGAGCAAGAGCGATCTCGATTTTATCTTTCAATGTGTTCTCTTTACCAAGATCCACAAGCTGTGGATGCTTGGAGAATGTGATATATTTATTTTTAAACTCGCCGGAAGAACGCTCTGCAAAATAGATGGCGAGAGCGTTCGCCACCTCGAGAGCAGTTACTTTTGTGTTGCCAACGCTGCAACACATGGAGCCGGAACCATCGGCAACAACGATGGTATTTTCACACCCGGAAACCGTATCAGGAAGTTCCCGCCAAAGCGCCTCAAGTGCGGCGTCATACTCCCTCAAATGCTCACGGTAATAACCGCATTCGCTGTACTTATGCACAATGTCGTGAGGATACAGAACGGAGGCGTTGATTTTCGCCTCGCCCTTATCCAGAGCGGAGAGAAAAGCACGACGCCTCTCCTCGTCATTGCGAAGGAAGGCGTCGTTGTAAATCAAATTGGCGCGGGAAGGGACTGCTTCATAGTTGATTTCGTCCCACTGCCCGGAGGACATCTTGGACTCCACGATATCCAGATATTTGCGGAGTTTGCTTAGGGTTTTCCGGTATTGAGCAGAGCTCATTCCCAACCCCTTTCTGAGAATTTGGGCAAATATCAGCGAGTTCACTGAGGATGCGTTCTCGGACGGCATCCACTTTCCCAAGAGGGATATCGGATTACCGTTCGAGAGGTTTTTCATGTCTTCTGATATCATCACGCGAACATATTCAATAACCGCTTCACGAAGAACTGGTAGGGTTATGAGAAGTCCCCAGATATCATCATAACGGCCATACTCTGCAATCAACGGGATAAGTCTGGCCGTAGATTCGGGGTCGTACTCCGCGAGATAGTTTAATACTATCCTGAATAATCTTCG
>JAEEWS010000082.1 GCA_016287765.1 Lachnospiraceae bacterium | reverse complement strand
ATGAACCCCTAACCCCGTCCCCAAAGGGTCAAAAAGTGAGCCACCAACCCCGCCCCCAAAGGGTCAAAAAGTGAACCCCTAACCCCGTCCCCGGGTGTCATTTGGATTGATAAATAAAAAAAGTAATTCATTTGACGCACGTCAAAAATAATGCTACAATTATATAGCATATTTGACGTGCGTCAAGTTTTATTTGGAGGAAAACGATGGCGGATTCCAAGATCATACTTGAAAAACAGGACCTGACCTACCTTAATTGGTCGCATATACGCAGTTCAAGCGGAACAGCGGGAACATTCCTTAAGTCGGAATCTGTTTTTGACGGAAGGAAAAAGTACTACAAACTGTCGAACTTCGATCAGTTGCATGGTGTGACGGGGCATGAGTGTGTAAATGAGCTAATAGTTGACCGGCTGCTTAATGTGCTTGGCGTTGAGCATATTCACTATGACTTGATAAATGCTGTCATTGAGATAGATGGGCAGGAGTATACGACCTTTTTGTGCTGCTCGGAAGACTTTAAGGAAAGGGGAGAAAGCAAGGCGGCGGTAGACGATTACTATGCCTTGAATGCGGAAAAAGGAGAGACACACTATGACTTTTGCGTAAGGATGGGATGGCAGAAATACGTTGATACCATGCTGGCCGTGGATTATCTGATTCTTAACAGGGATAGGCACGGGGCGAACATGGAGGTGCTGAGAAATCCGAGGCAAAGGACGCTGAGGCTTGCACCGCTGTTTGATCATGGGCTTTCTCTTTTGTGTACGTGCGCGAATGAGCCGGAGATCGAGGCTTTTGACGTGATGAAAGATCGGCAGTGCCAATGCTTTATCGGAGGGTGTTCTTGTCTGGAAAACCTTTCTCTGATCAAGGATAAAAGAATGGTTTTTAAAGGAAAGCTGACAGAGGCCGACAAGGAAATCATTTTTGAAGGGCTGGATGACGTGATCTCCAAGGCTCATATGGATAAGATATGGGAGATGATTTACAAGAGGTACAAGAAGTATGAAGAGCTTTGAAATCTTTGATGAAGAGAATAGCAGGTCTGTTGGGGTGCTTCTCTACTTTGAAAAGGAGAAAAACTTCATCATCGAATTGAGCCGCGATCTGGATGAATGGAGCGCGCCGCTGCTTTTTGCGGGCTTTGTGAAGAAGGACATATACACGATTCCACGGGGCGCAAGCCTGCTTTGGGTGAAGGAGAGGATCATTCCTTCCGGCCGCCAGAATATCGGTTCAATACTAAAAAAGCATAAATTAAAGGCATATGATGAGTTTACCTTTTTGGAATTATCCGGCGGCAGGTGTTCACAGGACAGCTTGTGCATTAAGAAGATCGATACCGTCCCGGCATTTGTGGAGGATCGGATGAAAACCAATCTTACAGGAATGTTTGTATCCGGCGATTCGCTCATCTGCTTCTTTGCGGATGATACTGCAAAGCGGGTTGAACTTAAGAATCTGGAAGACGTCAAGGGTGTTGATAAGATCCGGGCAAATAAAGAATTGCTTTCTTCCGGGCATATAGGTTCCGGAGGGTATTATGTAACCTTTAACGAGAGCATAGACCTGCCTGCCGCGACGGTATATGCCCGGGGGACAGAACTTAATGTGAAAAAGGAGGATTTCCTTGCCTTTGTGGGCGCGAGCCTTCTTGATACTACTGAGACCTGCGACATTCTTTCCTGCACAAGGCAAAACCTGGCTTATATGGTGAAGCAGGAGAGCCTTGTGCCGGTCAAGGAAAATGTAAAGGGAAATCTGTATTTCAGAGACGATGTTCATAAAAGCAGGTGGTAATTTTGAACCTTTGGGGACGGGGTTATGGGTTCATTTTAAAAATTTTTACAAACCCTCTTGATATCCCGAAGGAAAAAGTGTAATATGACTTCTGTTTGGGGAATACAAATAGGGAAGAATGAAAAATGTTTTTAGATAACGGAATGAGTATAAATGTAGATAATTGTTTTTCACAGACTGCAGTTTCCAGACTGGTGGAGCAGGTGAAAAACAGAGGCAGTAAGCCTAAGTATAAATGGTTTATCAAGCAGGATGCTTTCGTTCAGAGACAGGTCGACGAACTGGTAAGATTATACCAGAAGGCTTGATCCGGCAAATAAAAAACGTGCCTCTAACCGTACCTTGGCACGTCCGCTTCTACGGAGGTTTTCAAGCGAAACTTTATAAAAATTGCTCAAGTGATCATCGGTGGTATCCGCCGGTGGTCACTTTTTGCATGGCCCAACAGGCCTTAAAGGCATCTGATCAAAAAGACCCTTCAACCCCGTCCCCGGTGGTTCATTTTTCAAAAACAGCCTCTGTGCGACGCAGAGGCATATCTTTTGTCGACCCTATAGGCCAAAAGAAACGGATTGTCAAAGGCGGATACTCTTCGTAAGGCAGTAGACGAATTGATAAGTAAAGATGAGATAGGCAGAAAGGGCACGTGAGGAACGTGCTCTTGTGGATGTCATTCCCGGATGTGATGAGTATGATCTCGGATATGATTATCATGAGTGCGGAGTATGCAAGATCTGCAGTGACGAGGGATGTCCTGAACTTGCAAAATATATGTGCAGGCTCGACCTTGTGATCGCGGACATTATGGGAATCAATCGCATGCGGAAGCTTCTTTTTAGTAAAAAAATAGTTGACAAACGCAACTAATGCGATTATCATCTAAAAACAAGGAGAATATTCTATGGATAAAGTACAACAGTTTCGTGAATATACAAGAGAATTGGAATGTCATCTGGATAATATAAACCATGCTGATTGCTGTCAATGTACTGTTAGTAAGGCAGAGTGCTTTTTGATCGTGGAGATCGGACGCAAGCCCGGAATCTGTATCAAGGAATTGGCCGAAGTACTAAAGATAGACAAGAGCGGAGTGAGCCGTAGTGTTGAGGAACTGGTGAAAAAAGGGTTTGTTACGAGGGAACCATCGAAGACGGACAGACGCAGCGTTGTTCTGCTGCTTACCGACAGTGGAAGAGCAAGATTCGAAAAAATAGAGAAGGACATGTATATAGAGTTTAAAAAAGTTTTTGATATGATCGAAAAGAGTGATCGGAACAAAGTCCTGGAGGCGTTGCGTATATATAATGAAGCGTGCAGAAAGGCGGAAGACAGAGCATCTTGTGGAGGGGCAGGTTATGACAGTTGAAGAAAAATCAAGGCAGAACATAAAAGAAAGGGCGATCAAATATTTTGCCGCAGGAATGCACTGCTCACAGTCAGTGCCGGCGGCTTTTTCAGAAGAATGCGGGATATCGGAAGAACAGGCTTTCAGACTTGGATCCTGCTTTGGCAGCGGAATGCGAAAAGGTGAGGTGTGCGGAGCATGCACGGGCGCGCTTATGGTGTTGGGACTCTTATATGGTGAGACTCACATTGGAAATAAGGAGGAGCGCGAGATTTCAAATCGCCTTAACGATCTTATGATGAGGCGATTTAAGGAAGCTAACGGTTCTTACATATGCAATGATCTTCTTGGATATGACGTTTCAACTGCGGAAGGGAGACAGAAGGCAAGGGAAGAAGGCTTGTTTACGGAACTCTGCCCGAAGATGGTTGCAAGCGCAGTTGATATTCTGGAAGAGATCATAGAAGAGCACAATACAGAACGTGACTTCACAGAACAGGGACGGGATGAAGTTTTCTGAGTGCGAAATCTTGACCGACGTAAGATGTGAGACCTCGGAAATCAGGCATTATGCTTTTTGGTAATTATCGAATCGAATAGAAATCATTGAAATATAAAGTGATAAATGTTATTCTTTTCATGGCAGTAGTAGTATGTTTTGAGTGTGGTAACTTAAACGATACTCTATTTTTGAGTAACTATCTACTGCCATTTTTATACAAAGTAAAGCGCTGCGCCACAACCTTGGAAGGCCGTCGCGCAGCGACTTAGTTCTTTTTTCAGTTTATACGATAATCAGGAACTGAATTTTTAGGAGGTGCAGATGGTTAAGATTTTTAGCATAGAAGATAGAAAAAGCACATTGGATTATATTCTCTCAACAGCCAAAGA
>JAEEWS010000045.1 GCA_016287765.1 Lachnospiraceae bacterium | reverse complement strand
GGTTAGGGGTTCATTTTTCGGCGCAAAGCGCCAAAATGAACCCCTAACCCCGTCCCCAAAGGCTCAAAAAGTGAACCTATAACCCCGTCCCCAAAGGGTCAAAATCTGAACCTATAACCCCGTCCCCAAAGGCTCATTTTCCCTTAAAGTTTCATTCGAAGAATTCTTTGTACCACACCAAAAACATATATATCGTCCACACCTTTCGGCTGTTATCGACTTTACCTGAACGATGCTCGTCCAGGAGCCGGACTATTTCGGAAGTATTAAAGAATTTCTCTGCCGCCTTGCTTGTAAAGGCGGCTTTTATAATGCTGTAGTATTTGTCTTCCTTAAGCCAGATGCGGATGGGAACAGGAAAGCCCAGCTTCTTTTTCTCGGCCACGAAGTCCGGAAGATGACGATGGGCAGCGGCACGCATGGCTATCTTGGTATTTTGGTCGTTCACCTTGAAACGGGTGGGGAGAGTGCGGGCAAGGTCAAACACCTTTCGGTCCAGGAAGGGCACACGCACTTCAAGGGAGTTGGCCATACTCATCTTGTCAGCCTTAAGGAGGATGTCTCCTATGAGCCAGAAGTTGGTATCGATGTATTGCATCTTGGTGACATCATCCGAAGCTTCCTGCTTTTTATAAAAAGGAGCCGTAAGCTCTTTATGATCGTATTTCCCTGTGGGAGCTTTAAGGATCTTTGAACGCTCTTCTTTATTAAACATGAAGGCGTTTCCGATAAAGCGTTCCTCCACCGACTTGCTTCCCCGGATCAGGAAATTCTTTCCCTTAAAGTTAAAGGGAAGAGCCCGTGCACAAGAAGCAAGACCGCGCCTTAAGCCCAAAGGAAGCTTTTGATAGCCGGAAAGGGAAAAGGGCTCGTGATAGATATTGTAGCCCCCGAAGAATTCATCCGCCCCCTCTCCGGAAAGAGCCACCTTGACATGCTTTGCGGCGGTGTTGGAAACAAAGTAGAGGGCAACAGCGGAAGGATCTGCCAGAGGCTCGTCCATATGATATTGGATCTTGGGCAGTACATTCCAGTATTCCTCTGTGGAGATCAGCCTGCTGTAATTATCTATGCCCACTTCTTTGGACAGCTTTTTGGCATAGTCGATCTCGTTGTATTTTTCATAGTCAAAGCCCACAGTAAAGGTCTTGTCCCCGTGAAATGAAGAGGCGACAAGGCTTGAATCCACGCCCGAAGACAGGAAAGAACCAACTTCCACATCGGCTGTCATATGGGCTTTTACCGATTCCTGAAGGACCTTGTCTATCCGGTCCACCGTATCCTTGTAGTCCAATGTATCATCGGGAGCAAAGGTGGGATCAAAGTAACGGGTGATCTTCATTTCGCCGTCTTTAAAGAGAAAATAATGTCCGGCGTTGAGTTTATATATGCCTTTAAAGAAGGTTTCCGGAAGGACGGAATATTGAAAGGTCAGGTAGTTTTCCAGAGCTTCGGGATTTATTTCTTTTTTATAGGCGGGATGCTCAAGGATGGACTTGATCTCGGAGCCGTAGGCCAGTTCCCGGCCCGGAAGGGCATAGTAGAAGGGCTTGATGCCAAAATGATCCCGGGCGCCGAAAAGAGTCTTTGTCTTAAGATCCCAGAGAACGAAGGTGAACATGCCCCGAAGCTTATTTACAAGGTCAGGGCCGTATTCCTCGTAGCCGTGGAGAAGAACCTCAGTGTCCGCGTTATTTGAAAAAATGTGACCTTTGGCTTCAAGGTCACATCGGAGATCTTTGTAATTATATATCTCACCGTTAAAGGTGACCACCAGCGAGCCGTCTTCGTTGTACATGGGCTGGTTACCGTTGTTCAGGTCAATTATCGCAAGTCGTCTGAAACCCAGGGCGATCCCGTCGGAAATGTGCATTCCGCCGCTGTCCGGACCGCGATGGATGATCTTCTTCATCATTCTGTCAAGTATTACTTCTTTATCGTCAATGTTTCCTGTAAAACCGCAAATTCCACACATATGATATCCTTTTTTTTAGCTGTTAACTCAGTTGTCAATTGTTTAACCGTAAGTCTTTATTATCTCTTCCGCAAGCATACGTTTTGTCAACCCTCTGTCCATAGCCTGCTTTTCGATGTAGCGGTGCGCTTCCGGCTCTTCCATTTTGAGAGCGGAGATCAGAAGCCACTTGGCCCGGTTCACGGTACGGATCTCTTCCATCTTTTCCTCAACGGATAAAGTCTTTAAGTCCAGCTTCTTAAGGCGTTCACGGGCACTTTCCATCCAGTCCAGGGCTGTCATCACCACCTGGCGGGAGAGGGGCTTGGCCAAAGTGAACACACCGTGTTCCACCACTCTTTCCCGGATCTCGTCATAGACTTCTGCCCGAAGGAGGAGTAACACAACCGTACCCTTCGAAGCAGCCGCATCGATGGCAAATCGGACACCCTCATCGTCGGGAAGAGGAGAGTTGATGATGATAAAATCATAGCTGCTCTCGCTCCAGATCCTTTTGGCATGGCTGACATTCGAAACGAAACGCACAGGATTACAAAGGGATTCCGCAAGCATTGAGGAAAGAGCGTTATTCAGTTTTTCGGCGGAGGATACAACAAGTACGCTGTATACACGCTCTTTTAGACTCATATGGATCTGTCTCTTTTCTTTTTCTGTCTCCGCTTTAGGGAGTTAAAGTTTACCCAAAGCAAACCCGTTTCAAAGATTCCTAGAATTTACGGGAGCCGTAGATCTCAAGGATCTTTGAAGGAATGTGTTCCTTAATGAAGGAACTGGAAGATGCCAGGCTGCAAGCCTTTTGATAACTGTTGGGAAGCTTCTTATATCGGGAAAGCTCACCTGGGGATGCTTTGTAGAGATTTATTTTGGCAGGCTCGGGAAGTTCAAGCTTGTTTTGGATGCCTTCCAGACCCGCATATATGAGCAGAGCAAAAGCAAGATAGGGGTTGGCACCGGGATCCGGAGAACGCAGCTCCGCGCGACGGTATTCACCTGCCGCGGCCGGGATACGGATGAGCTGGGAACGGTTTTCCTCAGACCAGGTGATGTACCCGGGAGCCTTGGCCTTTCCGAGACGCTTATAAGAGTCTTTAGTGGGATTTAAGAACAGGGTCATATCCTCGATGTTCTTCATTATTCCCGCCAGCATATGCTTAAAGTTGTTGTTTTCATCGAAGGGATTAACGGACATGTTTATATGAAAACCGTTACCGGGCTTGTTCTTCACGGGCTTGGGCGAGAAATCGGCATAGAGGCCGTTCCTGTGAGCCACTGTTTTTACTATACGCTGGAACATCTGGGAATTATCCGCCGCTTCAAGAGGTGAAGAATAACGGAAATCGATCTCGTTTTGTCCCGGGCCTTCTTCGTGGTGAGAGCTTTCGGGATGTATGCCCATCTTTTCCAGTGTAAGGCATATCTCTCGTCGAACGTTTTCACCGTGATCGTCGGGGGCAATGTCCATATATCCGGCTTCATCGCAGGGGATCATTGTCTTTTTGCCCTTATCGTCGAGGCGGAAAAGGTAAAATTCCTGTTCGGAGCCGAAGGAAAAGCTGTAGCCCGCATCCATTGATGCCTTAACGGCTTTTTTAAGTATATGTCTTGTATCTCCTTCAAAGGGAGTTCCGTCGGGATAGGAGACCGAGGAAAACATCTGTACCACGCGGCCGTGCTCGGGACGCCAGGGTAAAGGCATCAGGGTGTCTGCTTCGGGATGGAGCAGAAGGTCGCTGTGAGCTTCGTCACTGAAGCCCAGGATGGAAGATGCATCAAAGGTTATGCCCTGATCGAAGGCGCGGGGCAGTTCGTCCGGCATTATGGAAATGTTTTTTTGCTTTCCGAAAATGTCGCAAAAAGCCAAACGTATAAACTTTACGTCTTCCTCCTGTGCAAATTGTAAGATCTCATCCTTTGAATATTTCATTTGTCTCCTCCGTTTTGTTAAATGGCAAAAGGCATATCAATTCGCCACATACATTTGTCTGTACGGATTATTGCTGTCGGGCTCGATCACCGTGAAGGGCGCTGACAGCACATCCTCTGTATTATAATTAAAATAAGAACAAAATTCCGAAAGGCAGTCTTTGATCTCCTCAAGATCTTCGGAAGTAGCGGTCCTTGCCGTTACCTGATCCGGGAAGACCACATCCCTGCAATCGGATCTTAAAAACATCTTTCCGCCGTGCATTCCCGTGCAGGGGAAGTTGCCCACGATCCTTTTCCCGGGGGCTTCAAGGTTTAAGACCACGATCAGACCGCCGGCCTGATATTCTCCGAGAAAGCTGCCTGCCTGTCCTCCGATCACCATTACCGGTATTTTTTCCTTGTAGGCTTTCATATGTATGCCCGCACGGTAGCCGGCGTTTCCTTTTACAAAGATCCTGCCGCCTCGCATGGCATATCCTGCCGCGTCACCTATATTTCCGTGAATGATGATCTTTCCCTCATTCATGGTATCACCCACTGCATCCTGTGTATTTCCCATGACAGTGATATTGCCGCCGTTCAGATAAGCACCGAGAGCATTTCCGGGAATACCGTGTATCTCAAGATTCCTGTGGGACATACCCGCCGCTATGAAACGCTGGCCGCAGCAGCCCTCGATGGTACAGTCGTCAGAGGTGCTTCTGATGGTTTCGTTCAGGGTTTTATGATCGAGACCGTCTGCATGTATTAACATAATTTCCTCCTGTCATTTTTGCATATATGATTTAAAATTGCAATAAACCTGTTTACCAAAGGTGAAAAATTTTACTCGCCGGCATGAGATATGCCAAGGATCTCCAGCTCTTTGGCGGTAAGACCTATGCCGCGGAGCATGAGACGGTTGCCTCTTAAGGTCTCGATGGAGTTGATGCCCATGCCGCCCATGATCTCCATGATCTCATGCCTCCATGCCTTCATGAGGTTTACGAGACGCTTGCTTCCCACTTCCGGATCCAGACGGCTCACCAGATCGGGACGCTGGGTAGCTATGCCCCAATTGCACTTGCCGGTCTGACAAGAACGGCAAAGGTGGCAGCCCATGGCCAGAAGAGCCGCGGTAGCCACGTAGCAGGCATCGGCACCCAGAGCCACGGCCTTTATAACATCCGAGGAGCTTCTGATAGATCCGCCCACCACCAGGGATACATTGTTTCTTATGCCCTCATCCCTGAGTCTTTGGTCCACTGCCGCAAGGGCCAGTTCAATGGGAATGCCCACATTGTCCCTGATCCTTGTGGGAGCCGCACCCGTACCGCCTCTGAAGCCGTCGATGGCGATGATGTCCGCGCCGCTTCTGGCAATACCGCTGGCAATGGCCGCTATGTTGTGAACAGCCGCAACCTTAACGATGATGGGCTTTTTATATTCGGTAGCCTCCTTGAGAGAGAATACCAATTGTCTCAGGTCCTCGATGGAATATATGTCATGATGGGGAGCGGGAGAGATGGCGTCCGACCCCTCGGGTATCATTCTTGTTCTGGAAACATCCCCCACGATCTTGGCTCCGGGCAGATGTCCTCCGATACCGGGCTTCGCCCCCTGCCCCATCTTGATCTCGATGGCCGCCCCCGCTTCCAGATAGTCCTCATGGACTCCGAAGCGTCCGCTGGCCACCTGGACGATAGTGTTGGGACCGTACTTGTAAAAGTCCTCGTGAAGACCGCCTTCACCCGTATTATAGAGGATCCCCAGCTCCGTCGCCGCTTTCGCAAGAGCCGCATGAGCATTGTAGCTGATGGAACCGTAACTCATGGCTGAAAACATCATGGGCATGGAAAGCTCTATCTGGGGCTCAAGCTTGCATATAAGTTCTCCACGGTCGTTACGCTGTATCTTTTCGGGCTTTTTGCCCAGGAAGGTTCTGGTTTCCATAGGCTCACGCAAGGGGTCGATGGGAGGGTTGGTAACCTGGGAAGCATTTATAAGGATCTTGTCCCAGTAAACGGGGAGGGGATTGGGGTTACCCATGGAGGAGAGCAGTACGCCGCCTCCCGTTGCCTGTTTGAAAACTTCTTTAATGGTATTGCCGGACCAGTTGGAATTATCTCTTAAGGTGTTATCGCTTTTAACTATCTTAAGGGCTCTGGTGGGGCAGAAGGAAACGCAGCGCTGGCAGTTGACACATTTGGTCTCATCACTGATCATCTTCTTATGTTCCGCATCGTAGATGTGGACACCGTTGGCACACTGCTTTTCGCAAATGCGGCAGGTGGTGCATCTGTCTGCATTTCGTACCACTTCAAATTCCGGATATATGAATTCTATACTCATATGCACACTCCTTCTTTCACATTTACTATAACGGGTTCACCGCCCGCAGGTGACCAGATGTTCTCTGCATCAGGCTCCATGACCCTTATGGCGGCTTCTTCGCTGGCTATGTAAACCCGGTCATCCTTTTCGCCCACTACCATGGAACGGAGCTTCAGTCTGTCATTTAAGGCCATAAGTCCGCCGGTGTAGCCTAAGATGATGGAAAAAGGTCCTGTGACCAGAAGACTGGGGAAGACCGTGCGAAGGAAGGTGAGCCTCTCGCGCCTTGAGGCATCGGCTTCTCTTTCGATGGTGCTCCAGAAGGGAGCGGCTATCACATTTGCGGCTTCCGTCAAAGTGAGGCCCTGGACTCTTAAAAGGTAATCCATTATATATGTGATGACTTCCGTATCCGTCTGAAGGTTACATTTATATCCGAACATTTCTATGAAACGGCGGTTTGCATCATAGGATGAGATCTCGCCGTTATGTACTATGGAATAATCCAGGAGGGTGAAGGGATGAGCTCCGCCCCACCAGCCGGGAGTATTTGTGGGATATCTTCCGTGGGCTGTCCAGGAGTAGCCTTCGTATTCCTCCAGCTTGTAAAACCTGCCCACATCCTCCGGGAAACCCACAGCCTTGAAGGTTCCCATATTCTTACCGCTGGAAAAGACATAGGCTCCCTTCATATCCGTATTTATCTTCATCGTGATACGGGCCACATACTCTTTTTCATCCAATTGCTTGCTTAAAAGCATGGATTTAAGCGGTGCGACGAAGTAACGCCAGATAATGGGCTCGTCCGTTATCTCAGGGATCTTTCGGGTGGGAATGATCTCGGATTGAACGATCTCAAAGTATTCTTTAAGGAAAGCCTCGCATTCCTTTCTTGTGGTGCGGCTGTCGAAAAACATATGCAGTGCATAGAATTCCTTATAAGCCGGGTAGATACCGTAGGCCGCGAAACCGCCTCCCAGACCGTTGCTCCGATCATGCATGGGCTTCATGGCGTTGGTTATCATTTCACCGGACATCTTATGACCGTCTTTTGAAATAACAGCTGCTATGGCGCAACCGGAAGGGATGCGCACTTCGCCTTCTCTTTTCATGGGGTTTATCCTCCTTGGTATTTGCACTTTATCCTGTATTGTTATTATGGATAAAACAAAACGGGTGCTCATGAAAGTACGGAATGAAGTCTGTACTTTCACGAACACCCTTGCTCATTGGAGGGGATTATAGACTTTATGTTTTGTTTTGTCAAGCACAGAATTAAAGTAAAAAATTGCTCAAAAAAAATTTAAAAAAGGGTATTGACAGGGAAAACACAAAAGCGTATAATCCGCACTCATAAAGACAAAGGCGTCTCAGAGCACAGGCTCGGAGACGCTTTTTCATTATTTCCGGAGAAAGTGAAAAAATAATCCTATTTAAGAATGATAAAAGGCAAGGGCGTCTTTTGTGTTATTCAGACACGAAAGGTGCCCTTGTCTCTTTTAAAAAGAAAGGAGCAATCACAATGAGTACAGTATCCGATTATTTTGGAAGTTTGGTCTTTGATGACCGTGTAATGCGGGCAACCCTTTCCGCAAAGGTTTATGCTTCTCTTCGTAAGACCATAGACGAGGGCAGCGAGATCGATATAAGCGTTGCAAATGCAGTTGCGGAGGCCATGAAGAATTGGGCCCTGGCACACGGGGCTACTCATTATACCCATTGGTTCCAGCCCCTCACGGGTATTACGGCAGAAAAGCATGACAGCTTCATTTCTCCTTCACCCGACGGAAGCGTGATCATGGAGTTTTCCGGAAAAGAACTAATAAAAGGTGAGCCTGATGCCTCTTCCTTCCCCAGCGGAGGACTGAGAGCCACCTTCGAAGCAAGAGGATATACGGCGTGGGATCCTACTTCCTACGCATTTATAAAAGGAAAGACCCTTTGCATACCTACCGCCTTCTGTTCCTACGGCGGACATGCACTTGATAAGAAGACACCCCTTTTAAGATCTATGGAAGCTTTGAGCAAACAGGCTTTAAGGATCTTAAAACTCTTCGGTAATGACAAAGCAAAGAGAGTTGTATCTTCCGTAGGTCCCGAGCAGGAGTACTTCCTTATAACAAGAGAAATGTACGAGAAACGTCCCGACCTTCGTTTTACAGGCAGAACCCTTTTCGGAGCAAAGCCCCCGAAGGGACAGGAGCTGGACGACCACTACTTTGGTGTTATAAAGCCGGGGGTTCAGGCATATATGGAAGACCTGAACGATGAACTGTGGAAGCTGGGCATCCTTGCAAAGACAGAGCACAACGAAGTGGCACCCGCACAGCATGAGCTGGCTCCCATCTATTCCACCACAAACGTGGCTACGGATAATAACCAGCTGACAATGGAGATCATGCAGAAGGTGGCTGCCCGTCACGGACTTGTATGCCTGCTTCATGAAAAGCCCTTCGCAGGAGTAAACGGAAGCGGTAAGCACAATAACTGGTCCATTTCCACAGACAGCGGACAGAACCTGCTTTCACCCGGTGACACTCCTTATGAAAATGCACAGTTCCTGCTTTTCCTTTGCGCAGTCATCAAAGCGGTGGATGATTATCAGGATCTGTTAAGACTTTCCGTAGCAACCGCAGGAAACGATCACAGACTGGGTGCCAACGAAGCACCTCCGGCTGTTATCTCCATGTTCCTGGGAGACGAATTGAATGCGGTCCTTGAAGCTATTGAAAACGACAAGCCCTATGCAGGCACCAAGAAAACACAGATGAAGCTGGGAGTTGATGTTCTTCCCAAGTTTAACAGAGATACTACAGACCGTAACAGAACTTCACCATTTGCTTTCACGGGAAACAAGTTCGAGTTCCGTATGCTGGGTTCATCCAACTCCATCGCATGTGCCAACATAATGCTGAATGCCTCAGTTGCGGAAAGCCTGAGGATCTATGCGGACAGACTTGAAAAGGCAGAGGATTTTGAAACAGCTCTTCACGATATGATCAAAAAGACCATTAAGGATCACAGAAGGATCATATTCAACGGCAATGGTTATGATGATGCGTGGATCAAGGAAGCGACCGAGGTACGAGGACTTGCAAACTATCGCACCACCGCAGACTGCATGCCTCATCTCTTGGATGCAAAGAATGTGACCATGCTGACCTCTCTCGGAGTCTTCACCGAGGATGAGCTGAGATCCAGAAGAGACATCATGCTGGAGAACTATTGCAAGTCAGTACTGATCGAAGCAAATACCATGGTGACCATGGCAAGAACTGAGATCGTACCCGCCATCGAAGCATATGCTTCCGAATTGGCAGATGCAGCTTCCGCAAAGAAAGTGATCTCTCCCGCATTAAAGTGCAAGTATGAAACAGATCTTGTGGAGAAGCTTTCCGGCTTCATCGATGAGATCACCGAAAAGACAGAGGTGCTTGAGAGCGCCATCGCTAAGGTACATTGCATTACGGATATTGTTGAAGAATCCGCATATATCCGGGACAAGATCCTTTCCGCCATGACAGAGCTCAGAGTTCCCTGCGATTCCGCGGAGACCTTTACAGCCAAGAAGTATTGGCCCTTCCCCACATATGCTGATCTTCTGTTCGGCGTAAAATAGGAAATATAAATGTATTGGGATAGAAGTTAACTGATAACTGCACTCCCCCGGCAAAGTCCGGGGGAAGTAAATGAAAGTAGGTGACATTATGTCTGTTGAATTTTGGTTTTTGATCGGTGCTGCTTTGGTTTTCTGGATGCAGGCGGGATTTGCAATGGTAGAAACAGGTTTTACCCGCGCTAAGAATGCAGGAAACATCATAATGAAGAACCTGATGGATTTTTGTATAGGAACGGTGGTCTTTTCTGTTCTGGGTTACACTTTGATGATGGGAGAGGACATGCTCTTCGGTCTCATCGGAAGACCCAATCTTGATCTTTTCACACATTTTAAGGATTTTATCGCATCCCCTGCCGACGGCTTTACGGATGCCAGCTATTTCGTATTTAACCTTGTATTCTGTGCGACAACGGCTACCATCGTTTCCGGCGCCATGGCAGAGAGAACAAGATTTTCATCTTATTGCATTTATTCCGGCATAATCTCGCTTCTTGTCTATCCCATTGAGGCTCACTGGATCTGGGGCGGCGGCTGGCTCAGTCAGATGGGCTTCCATGATTATGCAGGCTCCTGTGCGATCCACATGGTAGGCGGTATTGCCGCTCTTATCGGTGCCATTGCCCTCGGACCCCGTATCGGAAAATATGTTTATGACAAAAAAGGTAAGGTTACCAAAGTCAATGCTATTCCCGGACATTCCATTCCTCTCGGCGCATTGGGTGTGTTCATCCTCTGGCTGGGCTGGTACGGATTCAACGGTGCTGCGGCTACCACTCCTTCGGAGCTTTCCGCTATCTTCCTTACGACTACCATAGCTCCTTCTGTTGCAACCGTAACAACCCTTATCTATACCTGGATCAAGAATGGTAAGCCTGATGTTTCAATGTGTCTCAACGCTTCACTTGCAGGTCTTGTTGCAGTAACAGCAGGATGTGACGCCTTCGATGCCGTCGGAGCGGCAGTTGTAGGTATCGTGGCAGGTATCCTGGTAGTGATTGTTGTTGAAGGCCTTGATCTTAAGCTTCACATCGATGATCCCGTAGGTGCTGTAGGCGTTCACTGCGCAAACGGTATCTGGGGTACCATCGCTGTAGGACTTCTTGCTAACCCCGATGCACCTGCAGGGCTTAACGGCCTTTTCTACACAGGTGATGCTACACAGCTTGGCATACAGCTTCTCGGCTTCGTTACCGTGGCTGCATGGTCGGCTATCACAATGTTCCTTTTCTTCGCTTTATTGAAGAAACTAAAGGTCCTCAGAGCAGATGCGGCTGATGAGCTTATGGGTCTTGATATCAGCGAACACGGACTTCCCAGTGCCTATGCTGACTTCATGCCTGCAGTTGACAAGTATTCCGATTTCGGAAACAGCGAAGTTCCGGTTGCTGTTACAGGAACCACACCCGTTGCCGAAGCGGTACAGGTTAAGAGAGAGCCTGCATTCCCTTCTGAGGGACCTAAGTTCACAAAGGTTGAGATCGTATTTAAGGAGGAGAAGCTCTATGCCCTTAAGGCTGCAATGAACAATCTGGGTATCACCGGTATGACCGTTTCCCATGTAATGGGTTACGGTATGCAGAAAGGACATACGGAGTTTTACCGTGGCGTTGCCGTAGAAACAGACCTGAGACCCAAGGTACAGGTGGATATCGTAGTATCCGCCATCCCTGTAAGAGATGTTATTGAAACAGCCAAGAAAGTACTTTATACAGGACATATCGGAGACGGAAAGATCTTCGTATACGATGTTGAGAACGTGGTTAAGGTACGTACTGGCGAAGAAGGTTATGACGCATTGCAGGATGTTGAATGATCATCCTTATATATTATGAAGAATCTATCGAAAGAGGACTGACTTATGTGTTCTATAATGGGCTATTGCGGCAGTGATGCCGACATGAGTAAATTTGAAGAAGGCTTTGCAAAGACTGAATCCAGAGGACCGGATGACTGCCGTATCATTGATACCGGCAACGGTCTTCTGGGATTCAGAAGACTGTCGATCATGGGACTTACTCCCGAGGGCATGCAGCCCTTCGAACTTGACGGAAGCTATGTGATCTGTAACGGAGAACTCTATGGCTTTGAAGAGGAAAGAAGGAAACTCATCGAGAAAGGATATGCCTTTAAGAGCGACAGTGACTGCGAGATCATCCTCCCCATGTACAGGGAATACAAAACGGAGATGTTTTCGAAGCTGGATGCGGAGTTTGCAATGATCATCTATGACGGAGAAACGGGAGAGTTCATTGCCGCAAGAGACCAGATAGGTATCAGACCTCTGTATTACGGTCACGATGAAAAGGGCGTTATGGTCTTGGCCAGCGAACCCAAGAACCTGGTGGGTATAGTTGACAGGATCATGCCTTTTCCTCCGGGCCATTACTATAAAAACGGTGTTTTCGTGTGCTACGAGGATATTTCAAAGCCGGTGACAAAATGCACCGATGATCTGGAAACGGCCTGTGGAAAGATCAGGGAGAAACTGATCAAGGGAATAGACAAAAGACTGATCTCGGACTCAAAAGTGGGTTTCCTGCTTTCGGGAGGACTTGATTCTTCTCTTGTGTGCGCGGTTGCGGCCAAAAGGAGCAAAAAGCCCATCAGGACCTTTGCCATCGGAATGAGCGAGGATGCCATAGATCTTAAATACGCAAAGCAGGTAGCGGACTTTATCGGTTCGGACCATACGGAAGTTTATATGACTCCCGATGAAGTGATCTCCTCATTGGAGAGGGTTATTGAGTTACTTGGGACCTATGATATCACCACCATCCGTGCCAGCATGGGAATGTATCTGGTCTGCAAAGCCATACATGAGAAAACGGATGTGAGAGTAATATTAACGGGTGAGATCTCGGATGAGATCTTCGGATATAAATATACTGATTTTGCACCAAATGCCGAGGCCTTCCAAAAAGAGGCCGAAAAGAGGGTTAAGGAATTGCACATGTACGATGTACTTCGTGCGGACAGATGCATATCCGTAAACTCCCTGGAGGCAAGAGTTCCTTTCGGAGATCTGGATTTTGTAAGATATGTGATGAGTCTGGATCCGGAAATGAAAATGAACAGATACAACAAGGGAAAGTATCTGCTCCGTCATGCTTTTGAAGGTCTTGATTATCTTCCCGACGGTATCCTCTGGAGAGAGAAGGCAGCCTTTTCGGATGCTGTGGGACATTCCATGGTGGATTATCTTAAGGAATATGCAAACGGGAAATACACGGATGAGGAATTCGAGGAAAAGAAGGAAAAATACGGTCATGCAAAACCTTTTACAAAAGAATCCCTGCTTTATCGTGAGATCTTCGAAAAGTACTATCCCGGACAGGCAGAAATGATAAAGGATTTCTGGATGCCCAACAAAGAATGGGAAGGATGCAACGTTAACGATCCTTCGGCGCGAGTACTTGCAAACTATGGGGAAAGCGGAAAATAAAATAATACAGATGAACAGCGGTATGGATAGAAAAGGAGAATTCTATGAGTAAGTATATATTTGTGACCGGTGGTGTCGTATCGGGGCTGGGTAAGGGAATTACCGCAGCCTCTTTGGGGCGTTTACTTAAGGCAAGAGGATTAAAAGTGGCTGCTCAGAAGCTGGATCCTTACATCAATGTGGATCCGGGAACCATGAGCCCTTATCAGCACGGAGAGGTTTATGTTACCGAGGACGGAGCTGAGACTGACCTGGATCTGGGCCACTATGAGAGATTCATAGATGAAAACCTGAACAAGTTTTCCAATCTTACCACAGGTAAGGTTTACTGGAATGTATTAAATAAAGAAAGACGCGGTGAGTATCTGGGATCTACTGTGCAGGTGATCCCTCACATAACCGATGAGATAAAAGAATTTGTTTACAGTGTGGGCAGGAAGACCAATGCGGACGTGGTCATCACCGAGATCGGAGGAACCATCGGAGACATTGAGTCCCAGCCCTTTATAGAAGCGGTGAGACAGATATCCCTGGAAGTGGGAAGAGAGAACAGCCTCTTTATTCATGTGACGCTGGTACCCTATCTGAGAGGCTCGGAGGAGCATAAATCCAAGCCTACACAGCATTCCGTGAAGGAATTGCAGGGAATGGGCATTAACCCCAACATCATAGTCTTAAGATGCGATGAACATCTGGAGGAGTCCATCTTTAAGAAGATAGCTCTTTTCTGTAACGTAAAACAGGATTGTGTTATCGAAAACATTACACTGCCGGATCTTTATGAAGCCCCTTTGATGCTGGAAAGTTCCCGTTTTTCCGAAGTGGTCTGCAGAGAACTGAAGCTTGAGACCCCTGAACCCGATCTCAAAGAATGGTCGGAAATGGTGGAAAGGATCAACCGTGCCCGGACCCACTGTGTGGAGATCGGTCTGGTGGGAAAATATGTGGGACTTCACGATGCCTACCTTTCCGTGGCGGAATCCTTAAGACATGCGGGCTTCTTCCACGATGTTCATATAAACATCCATTGGATAGATTCCGAAGAGATCAGACCCGAAACAGCGGACAGCATGCTTTCCGGGCTTGACGGCATCATAGTTCCCGGAGGCTTCGGCTACAGGGGCATAGAAGGCATGATCGTCGCGGCAAGATATGCAAGAGAGAACAAGGTTCCTTTCTTCGGTATCTGCCTCGGAATGCAGATCTCGGTAATAGAATACGCCAGGAACGTGGCGGGTATCAAGGATGCGGATTCCGGCGAGTTTAACGAGCAATGTGCCCACAAAGTGATAGATTACATGCCGGGGCAGAGCGATGACATCGACAAGGGCGGCACTTTAAGACTGGGTGCTTATCCCTGTGAGATAAAGAAGGGGACTGCTATGGAGAGATTCTACGGTACCTTAAGCATCAGTGAGAGACATCGTCATCGCTACGAGTTTAACAACGACTACCGCGAGCTGCTTACACAGCATGGTCTCACCCTAAGCGGCCTTTCCCCCGACGGAAGGCTTGTGGAGACCGTAGAACTTACGGACAGGCCTTTTTACATCGGGGTGCAATATCATCCGGAATTTAAGAGCCGTCCCAATAAGCCCCATCCTCTGTTCAAAGGATTTGTGGGTGCTGCGCTTGAAAAGAGCAAGGATAGATAATGAACAGGTATTGAATAACGTGATCAAGGAGCTTTCATGAAAACTAAATTCGACAAAAAAATCATTTTTGAGAACGGTGAGGAATACTACGGTTATTCCTTCGGAGCCGACGGAGAGCGAGTGCTTGAAATCGTTTTTAATACTTCTATGGCAGGTTATCAGGAGATCATGTCCGACCCCTCCTATACGGATCAGGCAGTGGTGATGACCTACCCTCTGATCGGAAACTACGGTATGGCGGCCGATGACTATGAATCGCTCGTTCCCTCTATAGGCGCCCTTATTGTACACGAATACAACGACGCCCCTTCCAATTTCAGAAGCGAGGAAAGTCTCGGAAACGCCATGCTGCGTTTCAATATACCGGGCATATGCGGACTCGACACCAGAAAGATAAATCGAATGATCCGTGATACCGGAAGTCAAAAGATCCTTCTTACCGACAGCAATACTCCCCTTAAAGAAGGACTTGAGAAATTGAAGGAGTCAGCTCTTCCGAAAGACGCGGTCTCTAGAGTGAGCGTTAAAGAGGCTTATGAGGTGAATCCTTCGGGAACGAAGCACATAGTGGCAATCGATTGCGGCATGAAAAGGAACATAGTGCACTCCTTTGTTGCAAGAGATTGCCGTGTGAGCGTCGTGCCATGGAATACAAGCTATGAAAGCATAATGAAGCTTAATCCGGACGGAGTCTTCGTATCCAATGGTCCGGGAGATCCGGAGGATGTTCCGGAAACCATAGAAACCATAAAAAAACTCATAGGAAAGTGCCCCATCTTCGGTATCTGCCTTGGGCATCAGCTTATCGCCCTGGCCATGGGAGCACGTACCTACAAGCTTAAATTCGGACACAGAGGCGGAAATCATCCGGTTAAGAATCTGGAAACGGGAAAGATCGAGATAACATCCCAGAACCATTCTTATGCGGTGGATGACGGGAGCCTTAAAGCTACACCGTTAAAAGTAACGCATATAAATCTGCTGGACGGTACGGTGGAAGGCGCAGAGAGTAAGGAAAACAAAGTGTTCAGCGTTCAATACCATCCGGAAAGCGCACCGGGGCCTGAGGACAGCGGATACTTATTCGATAAATTCATGAACATAATAAAGGAAGGGTGAACATATGCCTAAAAGAACGGATCTGAAGAAAATCTTGGTCATAGGATCGGGGCCTATAGTGATCGGACAGGCAGCGGAATTTGACTATGCCGGAACCCAGGCATGTCTCGCCCTTAAAGAAGAGGGCTATAAGGTGATCCTCTGTAATTCCAATCCCGCCACTATTATGACGGATACTTCTGTGGCAGACAAGGTCTACATGGAGCCTTTGACACTGGAATTCATAGCCAAGATCATACGTTACGAAAGGCCCGATGCCATTTTGCCGGGCATAGGAGGGCAGACGGGACTGAACCTGGCCATGCAGCTGGAAAAGAAGGGGATCCTTGCGGAATGCCGGACCGAGCTTTTGGGGACAAAGAGTGAGTCCATAGAAAGAGCAGAGGACAGAGAGCTTTTTAAAGAGCTTTGCATCGGTCTCGGAGAGCCGGTACTTCCTTCGGAGATCGCCGAATCCGTGGAGAGCGGACTTGAGATCGCAAAAAAAATAGGCTATCCCGTGGTGCTCCGTCCTGCTTTTACCCTTGGAGGAACAGGCGGCGGCTTTGCGGAAAACGAAGATGAGTTTAAGAGTCTTATGAAAAACGCCCTGGAACTTTCACCCGTGCATCAGGTATTGGTGGAAAAGAGCGTTAAGGGCTTTAAAGAGATAGAATACGAGGTGATGAGAGACAAGAACGATACGGCCATCACCATCTGTAATATGGAAAATCTGGATCCGGTGGGCGTGCATACGGGAGATTCCGTGGTTGTCTGCCCCTCTCAGACCCTTACAAATAAAGAATATCATATGCTTAGAAACAGTGCCCTTAAGATCATCAGGGCGCTTAAGATAGAAGGAGGGTGTAATGTGCAGTTTGCTCTGGATCCCAAGTCCTTCGATTATTACCTTATCGAAGTGAATCCCAGAGTTTCCCGTTCCTCGGCTCTTGCCTCCAAGGCCAGCGGTTATCCCATCGCCAGGGTTTCGGCAAAGATAGGCGTGGGAATGACTTTGGACGAGATCCCCATTGCCAACACTCCCGCGGCCTTCGAGCCTTCCCTTGACTATGTGGTTACCAAGCTTCCCCGCTTCCCCTTCGACAAGTTTACGGATGCGGACAATTCCCTTTCCACCCAGATGAAGGCCACCGGCGAGATCATGAGCGTGGGCAGGACCTTTGAGGAAAGTCTCTTAAAAGGCATACGTTCTCTCGAAAACGGAGCGTTTCACCTTCATATGCCAAAGTTTGACAATATGAGTACAGAGGCCATAAAGGATTATATAACCATTGGAAGGGACGACAGATTATATGCCCTTACGGAACTCTTAAGAAGAGGAGTTACCGTGGACGAAATAGCCGAACTCACTGAGATAGACAGGTTCTTCTTAAGGAAGCTTAAAAATATAGCGGACGAAGAAAAGGAACTGGCGGCTTGTCCCGGGAATACGGCAGGTCTTTCAGAAGCCAAGAGAATGGGATTTTCCGACAGGGAGATAGGTATTCTCTGGGGCATGAAGGAAAGAGAGGTTTTTGAGCTTCGTAAGGAAAAAGGTATCTTCCCGGTCTATAAGATGATAGATACCTGTGCTTCGGAATTTGAAAGCTACATTCCCTACTTCTATTCCTCTTACGAAAGTTCCTTAACAGAGAACGAATCCCGGGTTTCGGATAAAAAGAAGCTCCTGGTATTGGGTTCAGGACCCATCAGGATCGGACAGGGTGTGGAATTCGATTATTCCGCTGTACACGCTGTTCAGACCATCAGAAAAGCGGGCTATGAAGCCATCATCATAAATAACAATCCGGAAACCGTTTCCACGGATTACACCTGTTCGGATAAGCTCTATTTTGAGCCCCTCTGTCCCGAGGATGTTATGAACGTGATATTACTCGAAAAGCCGGAAGGGGTTATCTGTACCTTTGGCGGACAGACAGCCATCAATCTGGCGGAACCTCTTAAGGAAAGAGGAGTGAGGCTTATAGGTACCGACTGTGAAGCCATAGCAAAGGCAGAGGACAGGGACCTTTTTGAAAAACTGCTTTTGGACCTCAAGATACCCCAGCCCGAAGGACGGGCGGTAACCTGTATCGAAGAAGGCGTAAGGGCAGCAAAAGAGATAGGCTATCCCGTGCTTGTACGTCCCTCCTTTGTTCTGGGCGGAAGAGCCATGCAGATAGTGGCCAAGGAAGAGGCCATGTGGAATTATCTTAAGACCGCCGTGGAGGTGGATGAGGATAAGCCGGTACTTGTGGATAAATATATTAAAGGTAAAGAAGTGGAAGTGGATGCTGTCTGTGACGGCAAAGACGTGTTCGTGCCCGGTATCATGGAACTGGTGGAAAGAACGGGAGTCCATTCGGGAGATTCCATCAGCGTTTATCCTTCCTACAGCCTTTCGGATAAGGTGAAGGAAACCATCCTGGATTATACGAAAAAGCTGGGTCTGGGCATAGGGATAAAGGGCCTGTACAATATCCAGTTCATCGTGGATCCCTTTGACCGGGTCTACATCATAGAAGTCAATCCCAGATCCTCCAGGACCGTACCCTTCCTTTCAAAGGCCACGGGTTATTCCCTGGCGGATATAGGTACATTGGTAATGCTGGGTAAGACCCTTAAAGAACAGGGTATAAACGAGATCTATCCCAAAGAAAAGGAACGCTTCTATGTTAAGGTACCTGCCTTTTCCTTCTCAAAGCTCAGAGGAATGGATGCTTACCTTTCACCCGAGATGAAGTCCACGGGTGAAGCCATAGGATATGACAAGAAGCTTCACAGAGCTGCCTATAAAGCGCTGATAGCTTCCGGCTTTAAGCTTAAGAATTACGGAACCGTGCTTGTAAGCGTGGCAGATGAGGACAAGGCCGAAACAGTACCTTTGGTAAGAAGGTTTTATAACATGGGCTTTAACATTGAAGCCACCAGTCTTACGGGACAGGTTTTAAAGGAAAACGGCATCAGGACCCACATCCTGGGTAAGCCCAGCGAGGGAAGCCATGAGGTGGTGGATTCCATCCGCGCAGGCTATGTAAGCTATGTGATAAACACCAGAGCGGTGCTTTCGGGAGTACACTACGGAGATGGAACAGCCATCAGAAGGGCGGCTGCGCTTAACAATATTCCGATGCTCACATCCTTGGATACCGTCCGTATGGTATTGGATGTGCTGGAGGAATTGACACTTGGGGTATCGACTATAGATGCTGCGGAATAGGAGGATAATATGCACTTTACAAAAATGCACGGACTGGGAAACGATTATCTCTATGTCTACGGAGAAGTTCCCGCAAATATAAAATCCCTGTCTATGAGGCTGTCGGAAAGGCACTTCGGCGCCGGATCCGACGGAATGATCTACATCTCGCCTTCCCATATTGCGGACTTTAAGATGAGGATATTTAATGCGGACGGAAGTGAAGCAAAGATGTGCGGAAACGGTATCCGCTGCGTTGGTAAATATGTTTACGACAAGGGCTATACGGATAAGACATTGCTTAAGGTAGAAACCCTTTCAGGTATCAAGACGCTGGGCCTTGATGTGAGAAACGGTAAGGTAAAGGAAGTCACTGTGGGAATGGGACTTTCCGAAGCTGGGGATGAGTCCGGGATAACGGTGGATCAGGCTGAATTAAAGTACATTCCGGTATCTGTGGGGAACCCTCATGCGGTATTTTTTGTTGAAGATATAGAAAAGGTGACCTTGGATGTTACCGGACCCAAGATCGAGCACAGCCCCCTATTTCCCGGCGGTGTTAATGCAGAGTTTGTGCAGGTACTTGAAAGAAATAAGCTCCGCATGCGTGTATGGGAAAGAGGCAGCGGTATCACCATGGCCTGCGGTACGGGAGCCTGTGCTTCAGCGGTGGCTGCCGTAAAGACCGGAGTCTGCGATGTAAATACTCCCATAACGGTTTTGCTTGACGGCGGAGCTCTTACCATATTTGTGGAAGAAAATAACAATGTTACAATGCGCGGACCCGCAGAGTTTATATATGAAGGCGAGGTAGAAGAGTGACGAAGCCGAATTTTCATTATGGGGATTTAAAAAATTCCTATCTGTTTTACAATATATCACAAAAAATAAAGGCCTATCTTAACGATAACCCGGAAGCAAAGCTCTATCGCATGGGCATAGGAGACGTATCCCTGCCCCTTTGCAAAAATGTGATCGAGGCCCTTCATCAGGCGGTGGACGACCAGGCACAGAAAGAGCGGTTTCACGGATATATGCCCGAATGCGGAGATCCGGCTCTTAGAAAGACCATTGCCGAATACTATGCAAAACGTGGTGTTGAACTGGGGGATGAAGAGGTTTTCGTATCCAGCGGAGCCAGCGACGAGCTGGGAGACATCCTGGATCTTTTTGACAGAGAGTCATCCGCTCTGGTAATAGAGCCTGCCTATCCCGCCTATGTGGATGCCAATGTTATGGCGGGAAGAAAGATCGTTCATCTTGCATCGGGTATAGAAAACGGCTTTCTGCCCGAACCCTCGGATGAAGCAAAAGCGGATATTTTGTACATATGTTCTCCCAACAACCCCACAGGAGCCGTATTTGACAAAAAGAAGCTTCAGAAATGGGTGGATTTTGCCAATGAGAACGGCTCCGTCATTCTTTTTGATGCAGCCTATGAAGCGTTTATAGAGGATGAAGAGCTTCCTCACAGCATATTTGAACTTAAAGGTGCAAAGACCTGCGCCATAGAGATATGCTCGCTTTCAAAGACTGCGGGCTTCACAGGCACCAGACTGGGCTATACGGTTATCCCTAAGGATCTGGTAAGAGAAGGCATGAGCTTTAATGAGATGTGGGTCAGAAACAGGACCACTAAGACCAACGGTGTGTCTTACATCATCCAGAAGGGCGGAGCTGCGGTGTTCACCCCGGAAGGACAGAAACAGATCCACGAAAATATTTCCTATTATAAAGAAAACGCCCGTATCCTCACCGAAGTTCTGGATGAACTGGGGATCTGGTACACGGGTGGTAA
>JAEEWS010000013.1 GCA_016287765.1 Lachnospiraceae bacterium | reverse complement strand
ACAGATTTCGTTGGTGTTACATCCCTCACAATTACAGCTAATAAGTACGGTGCTGATAACGATGTTACCATTACAATTAAGTTTGATGCAGCAAAGGGCGAAGAGAAAGCAGAACTTAAGACAGCTGCTACATATCAGACAACAGGAGAACTCAATGCCAAGGGTCAGTACGAATTGAGTCTGTCCACAGGTACAGAGTACACCGAGAGCGACATCGAGAAGATCCTTGCCAAGGCAGGATTATCTATGGATGTTGACTTCAAGGGACCTAACCCTGATGAAGCAAACACATTGTTCGTAACCGATAACACAATTAAGAAGACAGCAGTTCTTACAGGTGGTGCAGGTCTCGGTGATGACGATGCATATCTCGGCCAGAAGAACTATGATGTTAAGTCCGGCGGCGAAGGCGTTACCCTTCAGGTAGGCGCAAACAGCGGTCAGACCATCAGCTTCGGTATCGGAAACATGGGTTCTGTAGCTCTCGGAGTAGACGGAACCAAGGTTAATGCAGCTACACAGAGTGGAGCATCCGATTCTATCGATGCTATCGACAAGGCTATCGGAACAGTTTCCAAACAGCGTTCACTTCTCGGTGCTATCCAGAACAGACTTGAGCACACCATCAGCAACCTCGACAACACAGCAGAGAACCTGCAGAGCGCAGAATCTGCGATCCGTGATGTTGACATGGCTGAAGAGATGGTTGCGTTCTCAAAGAGCAACATCATCCAGCAGGCTGCACAGTCCATGCTGGCTCAGGCGAACCAGTCCAACCAGGGCGTACTTTCCCTGTTGCGTTAATCGCTGATCAATCCGATTTATTTGGATAGTATCGGATAAACTAGGCAAATCGGATACAACTACACAGAGCCATACAGAAGGAGATGTCGAAAGGCATCTCCTTTTGCGTTGTAAAAAACCGGTCTGTTCCCGATGCATATCTGTACTCAATGGCAAAATATTCCAATAAAACAAAATATTTTGAAAAAAGGACTTAAGTTTGTTCAAAAGAGACCGATAAATAAATCAGAAACAAAATCCCGTTGGAAGTCAAGTTTGTGGAAAGAGCGTGACAAAATCGGAGATACGTTCACAAGGAGGTCTTTACTATGGCAATGATCGTTCAACATAATTTATCAGCAATGAATACCAACAGAATGTTAGGTATTTCCACAAGCTCTTTATCGAAGTCTACAGAAAAACTTTCATCAGGATACAGAATTAACCGTGCAGCAGATGATGCAGCCGGACTTGCAATTTCGGAAAAAATGAGAAGCCAGATCAGAGGTCTTGATCAGGCATCCAGCAATGCAGCAGACGGTATTTCAATGATACAGACCGCAGAAGGTGCATTGAATGAATCCCACAGCATTTTGCAGAGAATGAGAGAACTTGCTGTTCAGGCAGCCAACGGTACTGAGACAGACAGCGATCGTTCCAACCTTCAGGACGAGATCGAGCAGCTCCAGGAAGAGCTCGACAGGATTGCAAGCGATACAGAATTTAACACCATGCCTCTTCTTGACGGATCACTTTCAGCAGCAAGCTCAAGTGTATCATCTGCAGGACCTAAGTTCGGTGTTTATGATACAACATTACAGGCTTTTGTAACATCCAATGTTAAGGGCGTAGGTGTTGACCTTAACAACACCGCAGCAGCAGGCGGAGAATCCGCTATGTGGAGCTCTGACGGAAAGACATTAACGATCAACCTTGTAAAGAATCAGACCTATACACAGCAGGAGATCGATTCCCTTATTCTTAATGCAAAGCAGGAAGATTCCAAGGCTGATGCAACACCTGCAGAACTGGAAGTAAATTTCTACTTTAACTCTGTTACGGCAACAGATACAGTATGCGGTGCAACTGTTCAGAAAACAGTGGAAGGCATAAGAGGAGCTTCCGCTGTAACCGCATTTAAAGCCGGCAGTAATGCATTAAGCGGTTCAACGGATTTCGTAGGTGCTACAGCAATTAAGCTTACAGCTCTTAAATACGGCGCCGATTACAATATTACAGTAGCAATAACCTTTGATTCCGCAGTAAACAGTGAAAAGTGCGAGCTCAAGACAGCAGCTTCATACGGCACAGACGGATCCCTTACAACCTCCGGAGGATATATCCTTCACCTCTGCTCAGGTCAGGAATATTCGGAATCCGAGATCGAATCCATTTTAGCAGAAGGCGGCTTAAATATCGACGTAGAACTTGTAGGACCCGATCCCGATGAACCTAAGACCTTGTATGTAACTCAGAACACATATGTAGCTGATGTTAAGCTTAATAACGGTCAGGGACTGGGAGATGAGGATGCCTTCCTCGGACAGAGCAAGTACGGCGGAGTATCCGGCGGAAAGGGTGTAACCCTTCAGGTAGGTGCAAACGAAGGGCAGACCATGAGCTTCTCGATCGGAGACATGAGTGCCAATGCGCTGGGTGTAAATCCATCCAAGGTAAACGTTAAGGATCAGAAGGGTGCTTCCGACAGTATCAACTACATTGATGAAGCGATCGAAAAGGTTTCCAAACAGCGTTCACTTCTCGGTGCTGTTCAGAACAGACTTGAGCATACTATCGCAAACCTTGATAACACGGCTGAAAACCTTCAGAGTGCCGAATCCACTGTACGTGATGTTGATATGGCTGAGGAAATGGTTCAGTTCTCCAAGAACAACATCTTACAGCAGGCAGGTCAGTCCATGCTGGCTCAGGCTAATCAGTCCACACAGGGTGTTCTGTCACTCCTTCAGGGTTAATGATATAATAAAAAACAAGATAACGCCCCGGGCTTTAAGTCCGGGGTATTTTTGAAGGAAGATAAATGAAGCTGACTATAGGCATACTCATATCAAACAGAAAAGAAACCGTAAAAAAATGTCTTGGTTCTGTAAAACCTCTTTTGGAAAGAGGGATCGCAGAACTGATCTGCGTTGATACTGTAACGGAAACTCCGGGGCTTATAAGTGACGGATCGGCGGATATTGCAAAAGAATACACGGATAAGGTATACTCTTTTAAGTGGATAAAAGATTTTTCTGCCGCCAGGAATGTTACATTGGATCATTCTTCCGGAGAATGGTATGTGTTTTTGGATGATGATGAGTGGTTTGAGGAAGTATCGGAAATAGCGGATTTCTTTGAGACCGATGAATATAAGAACTATAATTCGGCTTCTTTTATAATCAGAAATTACAAAAATAAAAAAGGTACCGAATGGACGGATACAAGAGCGGTGCGCTTTGTTAAAAGAACGCAGGATCTGATATTTAAAGGATCCGTTCATGAAAGCTATTCCTCAATAAAGCTGCCCTGTAAGGAATTTAAAGCCTTTGCCCATCATTATGGATATGCCTTCGAAAATGAAGAAGAAAAAAGGGCCCACAGGGAAAGAAACCTGAACATCCTTAAGGAAGAAACCTTAAAATGTCCGGACGACCTGAGACTCAGGACTCAAATGGCTCTTGAACTGGCCAATTTTGATAATGATGGGGCTTTAAAATACATAAGAGAGGTTTTAGAGGAATTTGAAGTTCAAAAGGAGGAAGTCTATTATCAATGGCTGGAATCCCTTAAATTTCCGTTATTTGAAGCTCTTGGGAAAAGCCCGGAAGAGTCGGAAGCGGAATTTGAAAACATACAAAAAACCGTAAAGCTTTCGGAGACCGCCCTTCTTTCAATACATTACAATCTTACAAGGCAATGGCTTATAAAGGGAGTAAAAGAAAAAGCAAGACCGCATATACAGGAATATTTCAGATTACTGGAGATCTTAAAAAAGGACAGGGATCTGAGACAAATACAAAACACCGCTGACTTTGAAAGATATTTAAGCGATGAAAGCGCTGCGGAAATGAAAAAATATGAGGAGTATTGTATGGAAAACAACGGAATTAAGCTCGAAAACGGAGTTTTGAGTTTTGGAGAAAAAAAGATAGAGTTACAGGGCTCTGTCGATGAAAAACTGAAGCAATTGGATCAGATGCCCTTTGATGACTTTAAGGTTACGGTAAATGGTCTTATCCAAAAAGCTTCTTCATGTTTTGAAGATGAGTTCTTAAATGCGGCTATAGAGTACTTCTTTTCCGCAAGTCAGATAGAATATTGCTATCTCTTATACAAAATGTCCGAAGAAGAGATAAAGAGAGCGGTCGAAAGAGGAGCTAACGGAGTTGCCATCTTTGAGATCTTTAATGAATGCATATGTACAGAGCGCAAGATGTACGAACTGCTCTATAAACCGGAAGTGTTCACGGAAAAAGGCATCAGATGGATGGGCACTGAAGTAAGATATAATGATATTTTGTATCGGTTTATATCCACCGGTGCAAAGGATCTTAAAATGACACTGGAAGCAGCCAAACTCAGACCTGATATGGCAAATGTTATAAAAACGTGGCTGGGGGCTTTACGTTGAAGGATGAAAGACAGAACAATATAATAATAAAGGCCAAAAGGGAATATCCGCCTTTGATCAAAAGTGATATAAAGCTTACTGTCGGTATTCTGGTATCCAATCACATTAAATATATAAGAAAAGGTATGGAGGCTGTTAAGCCTCTTCTGGATGCAGTCCCTTCGGAACTTATTGTTGTGGATACCGTAGGACCTGAGAACAGTGACGGATCTCTTGAGGTGGTTAAGGAGTACACGGACAAGATCTATCATTTCGACTGGATCAACGATTTCTCTGCGGCCAGAAATGTGGCCATGGACCATGCAAAAGGTGAATGGTTCATGTATTTTGATGACGATGAATACTTTGACGATGTGACCGAGTTCATAGAATTCTTTAATTCCGGAGAATGTGATAAATACTATGCGGGTGTTTATCTTACGGGAGATTATATAACCCCCGAACTGTATCAGAAAAACGGCGCAGGAAGAATGATCAGAAGAACCGTAAATACAAGGTTTGAAGGTTATGTTCATGAACAGTTTAATGAAATCTTTTCTCCGGTAAAACAGTTTACTGCCTTTACCCATCATTTCGGTTATCTTTTTGAAACACCTGAACAAAAGCAGGCCAAAAGCGAAAGAAATATGCAGCTTTTGGAAAAGGAACTTAAGGAAAAAGGACCAAATGCCAGGATCTGTGCCCAGATAGTGGGAAATATGCTGGGGGAAGACGATATAGAAGCCAATAAAAAATGTGCGGAATATATAAGGCTTCTTGAGGGAACGGATGAACTGAACAAATCCTGCGGTCAATGGATGCTGACGGCACAGAACCGTTTAATGGTGAAATGGGAAAATCTTGAAGGCATATTGGATATGGAAAAAAAGTATCTGGAAAAAGGCCTTTTACAGGAGACAGCACGTCTTGTGATCTGCCTGCAGGCAGCCTCCATAGCTTATTGCAGAAGAGACTTTAAGATGGTATCGGACAGGGTAAAGACCTATTTTGAACTTCTGGACTGGTTAAATGCACATCCGGACGATAAGGTTTTACAGACCCAGTTTGATTTCCCCAGCTTTATGATGGATCAAAATCTTTTTACCATGACAAAGATCGGGATCGTGGCAGAAAACAAATTGAGAAATTTCGACAGGGCATATGCTTACATAAAAAGACTGGACTTTGATTTCTGCACAGATTTTAAGGAGATCGAAACCATTCTTAAAACCACCTTTAAAGGTCTGGAAGACATAGGACCTGCCGTGGAGTTTTATAAGAGATTCTATAACGACAGGTTCTTTGAAGAACCGGGACTCAGGAAATATCTTCCCGAGTGGCTGGCAGGAAGATTGAAATAAATGATACTGCAGACCGCATAAAATATGAGGCAGATAATGAAAGTCAGTATAGATCAGAATAAAATACAGGCTGTGAAAACTCCGGATAATCCCGAGTTTATTAAGAGCGACATAAAGCTGACCATAGGTATGCTGGTATCCAATCACATCCAATACTTCAGAAAAGGTTTGGAAGCGGTAAAGCCTCTGCTGGAGGCTGTTCCTTCAGAACTCATCATTGTGGATACCGTAGGTCCGGAAAAAAGCGACGGTTCTTTGGAACTGGCAAGAAAATATACGGATAAGATCTACCATTACGATTGGAAGGACAATTTTTCCGAAGCCAGAAATGTGGCCATGGACCGGGCAAAAGGCGAATGGTTCATGTATTTTGATGATGACGAATACTTTGATGACGTTACCGAATTTATAGAGTTTTTTAAGTCGGGAGAATGCGACATTTACAAGTTCGGAATGTATTACACCGGGGATTACACCACCCCCACCCATTATGATAAGGGCGCTGCGGGCAGGATGATCCGAAGGACCGCAAATACGCGATTTGTGGGTTATGTACATGAGGTCTTCAATGAAAGGTACGGCCCCACAAAACAGTTCAATGCTTTTACCCACCATTTCGGCTATCTCTATCAGACTCCCGAGCAGGAACGGGCCAAATTGGACAGAAACATGAAGCTTTTGGAAAAGGAGCTTAAGGAAAAGGGCCCCAGTGCCAGGCTCTGCTGTCAGATAGTGGCTCAGCTAAAGGGTGATTCCCAGGAAGAGGCCAATAAGAAGTGTACGGAATACATCCATGCTCTGGAGGGCACAGGAGAGCTGGAAACCTCCTGCGGTCAATGGCTGCTTGTGGCTTCTGTAAGAATGCTGGCAAACTGGGGCTTCCTTGACGGGGTTCTGGAAGTGGAAAAGAATCTTTTGAGCAGATACAGGCTTCAGGAAACGGCAAAGCTGGTATTGGCCCACAAGGTAGCATCCGTAGCTTATGACGCACAGGCATATGATATCGCGGCGGATAGAGTTAAGGAATATTTTAAAAATCTGGAATGGCTGAATGCTCATCCGGAAGAAAGAGGGATCCAGTCTCAGCTGGACACTCCAAGCTTTATGATGGGAGATCAGCTCTATATGATCACCATGATAGGGGCTATAAGTGAGTTTAATCTAAAGTGCTTTGAGAATGCATATGCCTATATAAAAAAGGCAGACCTTGACTTTTGCAAAGATATAAAGGAAACAAAGAAACTGATAGAGATCACCGTCTTGAATCTTGAGGATCCCAAGCCTGCAAAAGAATGGTATGGACGGTTTTTTAAAGAGGAATTCTTTAAGGAACCGAAGCAAAGAAAATTTTTGCCGGAGAATGTGAGAAACAAGCTGTGGCAAGTCTGAAATAAAGATATTTCGGAGAAAAAGATGGAACCAAGAAGGGTAGACCCGGAATTCATAAAGAGCGATATAAAGCTTACGGTAGGAATTCTGGTTTCAAATCAGATAAAGTATATAAGAAGGGGGCTGGAAGCGATAAAGCCCCTTCTTGAGGCTGTCCCTTCCGAGCTGATCGCGGTGGATACCGTAGGGGAGGAGAAAAGCGACGGATCTTTAAAGGTGGTAAAGGAATACACGGATAAGATCTTTCATTTTGATTGGGTCGATGATTTTGCCGCCGCCCGGAATGTGGCCATGGACCATGCCAAAGGCGAATGGTTCATGTTCTTTGATGACGATGAAGTCTTTGATGATGTTAAGGAGCTGATCGGTTTTTTTAAAACCGGAGAGTGCGAAAAATACTATTGCGGTTCTTATTTCGTGGCCAATTACAGGGACGAGGAACATTATCAAAAGGATGTGGTCACAAGGCTTATCAGAAGGACCGGGGATACAAGATTTGAGGGCAGGATCCATGAGCACTTTAATATAGCCTATTCTCCCGAAAAGCAGTTTAATACCTTTGTTCATCATTACGGCTATATGTTCCTGACGAAGGAGCAGTTTGAGGAAAAGAACAGGAGAAACTTAAGGCTTTTGGAGAAGGAACTGGAAACCAACGGCAGATCTTTGGAGCTTTATGTTCACATAGTGCAGCAGCTGATGGTACCGGATCCGAAAACGGCCTTAGAGAGATGCAATGAATATCTGGCTGATCCGGATATACAAACCGAACTGGATACACCTCTCGGACAATGGCTTATAACAGCGAAGCTAAGGATAACGGTGATCCTTGGAAACTATTGGGATATCCTGGAATGCGAAAAACAGATAAATGAAAATTACGGATTAAGCGAGGCTGCCCGGCTTGTTACGGATCACAGAGTTGCCTTTGCGGCTTTTAGGGAACAGGATATAAAAACCGCTTTAGACAGGGCGAGGGACTATTTTAAGCAGTATGAGTGGCTTAAAAGTCATGAAGATGAACGGATCCGTCAGGCAATAATAGACATGGCTTCTTTTCTTAACGGAGAGAGACTGTATATCGTGACCAGGATAGCAGCTGTAAGTGAGCTGGCAGAAGGAACTGCCGAGAAAGCATATGCTTTTGTTACAAAGCTTGACCCCGACTTTTGCGAGGATCTTGAGGACCTAAGGAACTTAACGGAATACACTGTGGGAAAACTAAAGGATAAAGAGAAGCTTCTTGACCATTATAGAAGGTTTTACAGGGAAGAATTTTTTACGGATCCCGGACTCTTTAAATTTTTGCCGGATAGGGTGAGAAATGCCTGAATACATTAAAAGCGATATAAAACTTACAATAGGAATAATAGTATCCAACCACCTGGAATATGTGAAAAAGGGAATGGAATCCATTCAGCCCCTGCTTAAAGCGGTGCCTTCGGAACTCATAGTCATTGATACCGTGGGCGAAGAAAACAGTGACGGTTCGCTGGCGGTAGCAAAGGAGTACACGGACAGGGTCTATCATTTTGCCTGGATCAATGATTTTGCCGCAGCGAGAAATGCAGCACTGGAACGGGCCAAAGGCGAATGGTTCATGTTTTATGATGACGATGAGTATTTTGATGATGTGACAGAGCTGATCGAGTTTTTCACAACCGATGAATGCGATAAATATAATTCCGGATTATATTACAGCGGAAATTATGACAGGCCGGATCATTACACTAAGTCTATAGTGGGAAGGCTTGTAAAAAGGACTTCCGATACAAGGTTTGTTGGGCGCATACATGAGGCATTCAACGAATTTGAGCCGCCCGTAAAGCTGTTTAATGTATTTACCCACCATTTCGGCTATCTTTATCAGACCGAGGAGCAAAAAAAGGCTAAGGTACAGAGAAATATCAGGCTGATCGAAAAGGAGATCGAAGAGAACGGACCGAGTTTAAAATATTGTGTTCAGCTGGTTCAGGAGCTTACGGTAACGGATGGGGAAGCGGCTGCAAGAAAGAGCCTGGAGTTTATAAAGGTATTGGAAAAGGATGTGGATACGAAGGCTTCTCTGTGGCAATGGCTGCTTTTGGTAAATATCAGAAATATGGCCGAATGGGCAGTTTTGGATATCATCACCGCCATGAGAAAGAGCCTTGAAGAAAGGTGGGCCTTAAGCGACATGTCCCGGTTGGTGATCGCACATATTCTGGTCTGCGCGGCCTATGCCCAAAAGAGGTACGCAGAGCTTGCGGTTTATGCCAAGGAATACCTGGAACTGTATGACCGGCTGGCGGAGAGGGAGCAGGACAGACTGGCTCAGACCGCCCTGGATTTCAGCATGTATTATTCCGGGGAATATTTAAACAGGATCTTATCTTATACGGTGATAGGCGAACTGTATCTGGGGGATACAGAGACCGCCATGACCTATTATAACCGCCTGGATCCTACGGTATATATAGAAAATGCGGAAGAACTGGGTGAAGCGATAGAGTATCTGCTGGATAAGACCGGGAATAAAAAAGCCGCCGAGGAATATTATAAAAGATCTTACAAAGATGAGTTTTTTGAAAAGGAAGAGTTTCGTAAGTATCTTCCGAAAGTATTAAGAACATAAAAAACGGAGGAATGAGTAATCATTCCTCCGAAATTTTTTTGCCTATTATTTTAAGAATCCGTTTATGATCTGCTCTTCAGCCTCTTCTTCCGAAAGGCCAAGGGTCATGAGCTTCATGATCTGTTCGCCTGCGATCTTACCGATGGCTGCTTCGTGGATAAGCTCCGAATCAAGGCAGTTGGCCGTGAGCTCGGGAATAGCGGATACGGAAGCCTTGTCCATGATGATGGCATCGCATTCAGAGTGTCCTGTGCATTTCTCATTGCCCACGATCTCCGAACGGAAGATCTGATGGGAGGTGTCTCTTGCAACAGAACGGGAAATGAGATTTACATGAGAATCCACACCATTCATTTCGATACGGAAATTGGATTCTGCTGTCTGCTTGCCGTGGGTCATAAGGCTTTCTTTTATGGTGAGGCTGGCGCCGCTTGCCAGATCCCCTGTGGTTTCACGGATAGTGGAATCCACACCCTTTATCTGCACTGTTTCCATTTCCATGGTGGCACCTTCATCAAGATGAACCACGGTGGTGGGATTCATGATCCTTTCGCCGTTTCCGTCACCCGAGCCATAGTGCTTCTCGACGTAGCGGACTTTTGAATTCTTTCCGACAAAGAAAGAATGGATGCCGGAGTGCTCGGAGGCTGCGGAGCCGCCGTTATGTATGCCGCAACCGGCTACAATGGTAATGTCGCAGTCGTCACCGATGTGGAAGTCGTTGTATACCGTTTCCTTGAGACCTGACTGGGAAAGGAGCACGGGAATGTGCAGGCTTTCTTTTTTTGTTCCGGGTTTAATGTAAATGTCTATTCCGGAAACATCGGTCTTGGTCACGATGTCGATGTTTTCCGTAGTGGAGCGGGAATCGGTTGCTCCGTTGATCCTTATATTATATGCGCCCTGAGGAACCTCATGAAGTCCTGCGATCTCCTCAAGGAGTGTGAGCTGGATCTGATCCATAGTTTCCTCCTTACATTTTCTCCGTCAAAGCGGGGCAGGTAGTGTTGGTGCCCAGAAGTTCCGGAAGGATCCTGTCTCTGGGACCGATATCTTTAATCTCGCCGTTAGCCACAACGATTATCTTGTCTGCAATGTTTAAGATCCTTTCCTGGTGGGAAATGATCAAGATCTCGCCGTTGGTCTTTTCATACATTTTCTCGAAGACTCTGATCAGGCTCTGGAAACTCCAGAGATCGATGCCTGCTTCGGGTTCGTCAAAAATGGAAAATTTTGAGCTTCTTGCAAGGATCATGGCGATCTCGATCCTCTTAAGTTCTCCGCCGGAAAGGGAAGCATTTACCTCGCGGTTAATGTAATCCTTGGCACAAAGGCCCACTTCCGAGAGAATACCGCAAATGTCCGGGGTATCGGTCTGATCCTTGGCAGCCAGCTTAATAAGGTCCTTTACCGTGAGACCCTTGAAGCGGACAGGCTGCTGAAAAGCATAACTGATGCCCAGATTTGCTCTTTCGGTAATGCTCATGTTTGTAATATCCACACCGTCAAAAAGGATCTTTCCGGAGGTGGGTTTCATAATACCGGCGACGATCTTTGCGAGAGTGGACTTACCGCCTCCGTTGGGGCCTGTAATGGCCACAAATCTGTCGTCGATCTTAAAGGATATGTTTTTTAATATTTCTTTTTCCTTGCTCTCGTCTTCCACAAGGCAGGAAACATTTTGAAGCTCCAGCATTTTGAAGCCTCCTTTCCAATAGATGTTCAGGTTGGTTTAATTGTTGAAAATGCCTGTAACAGCATTTGATAAATGCTTGACAAACAGCCCCATTTTACAATGGTTGCGGGAAAAACACAAGGAATTTTACAAAATCAGGGCATATCTTTCGTGGTCGCACCAGACTCCGTTCACTATATGACTGCTCCTTGCAACGCCTTCGTATTCAAACCCCAGCCTTTTTACTACCGATACAGACTTTTCGTTACCCGGCAGGATGTCCGCTTCTATGCGGTGCAGCTTCATTTCGTCCGCCGCATGCCATAAAAGGCAGGAAATGGCTTCGTTCATGTAGCCGTTGCCGCAGTAGGCCCTGTCCTGCTTGTAAAAAAGGCGGGCACTTTTATCGCTGAGAAGATGTATGTCCGAAAGGCCGACGCAGCCGATTATCACATTGGGGTTATCCTTCAGAAAAATGAAGTACCTGACTGCTTTTTCTTCCAGAAACTGCTGCATATAGCCCTTCAGCATCAGGGCCTGGTATTCCTGAGTGAAATAGTTGTCGGGATAGTCCTGCTCATAATTCATGAATATCTCGGCGTTTTCCTGACAAAAATATAAGAGTTTGTCTGCATAGCTTTCGTCAAGCACCTGCAGATATAATCTGTCAGCTTCGTAAGCAAAATCCATGGTTTCCTTTCCGGTATAAGCGATCTGCTTAAGGGTTTGTCAAAGGCAAACCTACCTTGTATATGATGTTTATAAGCCGGTTTTGGCCGGTTTAAGAGTTCTCGTCGCCTCTGATGCGGGCATTTGGGGCATATCTTCTCGCGGCGCCCAGTAATTTTCGCATCTCAATGTCCGTGTAAGCCGTAAAAGGCTCGTTGCTGTCGTCAAAGCGGAAGATCACGTCTCCGGAATCCTTGTAAGCCTGCAGGAAGTAAGGGGAATCTCCTTCGATCCACTGAGCTATCTTTACGATGTCTTCCGGGTCGTGAAGCTCACGGACGACAGTGGTGCGAAATTCGTGGTTTATTCCGGTGGATTTCAGGATAGATATGCTTCGGTCGATCTCATCCACATTGAAGGCTTCAGGGGGAAGACCGATGGTCCTGGCATATTTTTCCGGGGAATTTTTAACGTCCATGGCGATCATATTTATCAGATCGCTTTTTATCAGTTCCCAGAGGATATCGGGCCGATAGCCGTTGGAATCAAGCTTTACCAAAAAGCCCAGACTGCGGATCTTTTCGATGAAGGATGCCAGATCCTTTTGAAGTGTTGGTTCGCCTCCGGTAATACAAACGCCTTCCAGCTTTCCTTTTCTGCTTTTTAAAAAATCGAAAAATTCTTCCTCGGGAATTGTAGGACATTTATGAGGAGCAAGCACAAGAGAGGCATTGTGACAAAACGGACAGCGCATGTTGCAGGCACCGGTGAATACTGTGCAGGCCAGATGCTCGGGGTAGTCCAAAAGGGTAAGTTTTGAAAGTCCGTGTATAACCATGATGTTCTCCGTTGTATTATATATAAAAGAATAAAGGGTTAATTCAGTTAAGTCCCGAAAGGGCCGCTTTTTCCGAAAACCTAAGGAAAGTAAGCATAGTACATTATAGCAAAAAATGCAGGAAAGTTTCTTATATTTTTCTTAAGAGTAAAATAAAAACCTATATTTCGTCGTTTTTTCACTTTAAAGAGGCAAAAAGATATGGTAAAGTAATGGCAACGAGGGCGGATCAATGTGATAAATGCATTGGGTGTCCGCCTGTAAAAAGAAGGAGGAGAGACATGCCAACAGGAGCTACTTTAGCTATTATTATCATTGTCGCATTTTTGTTACTGATCCTTATCACAGGTTACGTAAAGGCTCCGCCGGATATCGCCTACATCATTTCGGGTCTTAAGAAAGAACCCAAGGTGCTGATCGGACGTGCCGGCATCAAGATCCCTTTCCTGGAGAGAAAGGATGCACTGCTTGTAAAGCAGATCACGGTTGATATTAAGACAAGCGGATACATTCCCACACAGGACTTTATCGGTGTTGATATCGATGCTGTTGCCAAGGTCAGGATCATGACCGACAGTCAGGGTATCAAACTTGCCATGAAGAACTTCCTTAACATGAATGAGGAGCGCATTTGCAATGCCCTCACCGATTCTTTACAGGGTAACATGCGTGAGATCATCGGAACCGTTGAACTCCGCGAGCTCTGCACAGACAGAAAGAAATTCGGTGACGAAGTACAGACCAAGGCGCAGATGGATATGAATGCGCTGGGTATTGAGATCATCTCCTGTAACATACAGAAGATCGAAGATGAGAACGGATTGATCGTTGCACTCGGTCAGGATAACATGTCCAAGATCAAGAAGGACGCTTCCATCGCAAAGGCAAATGCCGACAAGGAAGTGGCTATCGCCGAGGCAGAAGCCAGAAGACTGGCAAACGATGCAAAGGTAGCATCGGATACGGCTATTGCCGAGAGACAGAACGAGCTGGCCATCAAGCAGGCAGAACTGAAGAAGGCAGCGGACATCAAGCAGGCAGAAGCAGATGCGGCTTACGAGATCCAGAAGGAAGAGCAGCGTAAGACCATCGAGATCACCACGGCAAATGCCAACATCGCCCGTCAGGAGAGAGAGATCGAACTTAAGCAGAAGGAAGTTTCCGTTACAGAGCAGCAGCTGGAAGCTGAGATCAAGAAGAAAGCGGAAGCTGATAAGTTTGCAAGACAGCAGAGAGCTGAGGCCGAGCTTTTCGAAAGAATGAAGCAGGCAGAGGCTGAGAAGTTCGAGAGGGAGAAAGAAGCAGAAGCACGCAAGGCTATAGCCGAAGCGGAAATGTTTGCAAAGTTGAAAGAAGCCGAAGGTATCAAGGCTGTGGGTGAAGCTGAAGCAGCTGCCATCGCAGCAAAGGGTATCGCAGAAGCGGAAGCTATCGACAAGAAGGCGGAAGCTATGAAGAAGTACGGTCAGGCTGCTATGACAGAGATGATCGTGAACAAGCTTCCTGAAATGGCTAAGGCCGTTGCAGAGCCTCTTGCAGCTATCGATAAGGTTACCATCATCGACGGTAACGGCGGCGAGGGTACCGGCGTAGGAACCATGGGCGGCTATGTTCCTTCGGTTCTTGCAAAGACCATCGAGACCATTAAGGAAACCACCGGTTTCGATATCACCGAGATCATGAAGGCTGAGACCTACGATGCTAAGGTTAACAAGAACATTAACGTAAAGGGACTTGAAAAAGCCACCAACGTTACCATTAACACAAAAGATGAAAAATAAGAGATAGATGAGAAAAAAAGAGCGGTCGATGAAAGTCGATCGCTCTTTGAATTATCTTAAGAATTTTCCCGCCATGAAATCGAAGATCACGGAAAGATCAATAAAGGGCAGTGTGTAGACAATGATCGTAGCCGCCAGGGATATCACGGTTCCTACAAGACTGGTTACGAAGCCTGCTTTGGCTGTATCCATGAGAAGGTGGTCTCTTTTAATGGATATTGCGCCCAGAACTATTCCCACTATTCCGCAGATCAAACCCACGGGTGAGAGTGAGCCGCCGAGGATCCCGACGCATATTGAAACTGTTCCCAATATAAGAGCCGTAGTTGTCATGTCATTTCTCCTTTATAATTAAGAGATTATAGCACGCAGGCAGGGGTTTGTCGAATAAAAATAAAATATACTCGTATATTTGTGAGCAGTAACGTTACTGCTCACACGCCCTACCACACTCGCAATCCGCTACGCTCCATTGCTCGTGAGCAGTAACTTGGGTAAACAAAAAAGGCACACCCCGCAGCCACGGTAATTAGCCGGCGCTTTTGTTGTGTCCTTTTTCTTATAAAAGTTCCCTCCCACGTCCCTAATAGACGCGCTTCTCTCTCTGGAAAATACCTTCTCCGTATCAACCTTGCTTATATTACCAAAACTTGTCTATTTTGTCAATAAAATTTAATTTTCTGTTCTCAAATTTGTTAATATTGCACAAAAAACTTTATATTTTCTTTTGTGACTAACCGTTATCTTGTGTTTTTGTTATTTATTTCCTACAATATAAGTGCTATCTTTTACTAATGAGTATTATTAACGTTTCTTACAGAAACTGAAAAAGGTGAGAATAAATGATAGATTTTGATCTGAAAAAAACCGCTGAAAGCGGTCAGGTCTTCCGTGCAAAAAAAATAAGCGAAGACACCTGGCAATTTATTGCCCGGGATAAAAGGATAGTTTTAAATGCCAATGAGGATTTTTTGAAGGCAGTAAACGCCGATCCCTTTTGGAAAAATTACTTTGATCTGGACAGGGATTATGAAAAAGTAAGGATGGAAGCGGTAAAAAGAAAGGACGAGTTTATGACAGCCGCCTGTGAAGCAGGAGCAGGCATACGTCTTCTAAACCAGGATCCATGGGAGATGCTGATCTCCTTCATCATTTCCCAAAGAAAGAGCATTCCCGCGATCCAGACCTGTATAGAAAAGATATGCTTAAGCTTCGGTGAAAAAAAGGACGGATATTATGCCTTTCCTGCGCCGGAGGAACTGCTGAGGGCGGATACTGAAGCTCTTTCTGCCTGCGGAGTCGGCTATCGGCTGGAATATATAAGGGATGCGGCAGAGAAAGTGGCTTACGGGAAGCTGGATCTTGAAGCGCTCAGAAGTTTAAGCGATGAGGAACTTGCAGACACTTTAAAGACCGTTAAAGGTGTCGGAGATAAGGTGGCCAACTGCATAATGCTCTTTGCCTACGGCCGCACAGCCCGGGTGCCGGTGGATGTTTGGGTTAAAAAGATCATCGAAGAGGATTATAAGGGGGAAAATCCCTTCACGGTTTACGGAAGAAACGCAGGTATTATGCAACAATATGCCTTTTATTACAAGAGGAATATAGTGTAAAATAGAAGGTGTGTGAACAGTAATGTTATTCATTGTTCAGGAGGAGTCAATATGAATTATAAAAAGTATCTTAGAGAGTGCTTTACGGAAGTTTTCCACACCACTCTGAACCCCAAGGGGCCGGGAGCGGTGAGGATCCATCTGGTACCGCCGGTTTACGAGGGAGGAAAGCCGGCTCCGGGAGTGGCCATAATAAACGGGCAGGATATTATCCCCGTGGGCTACGCCTGGTCCATTTTGCTGGCGGAATTCATTAAAGAGGTCAACAAATACAGCGGAAAGGAGCTTTCGGAAGGTGATGTGGATCTGATCATGAACAACACTGTCCGGAGCATGAAAAAGATCTTTCCCTTTACCTCTGCAAAAAGGTTTAAAAATGATATCTCAACCATCATGGAAACCTTTGAACAGGTGGCTTACAGAAAAGAAGTCACCGCTGAAATAGGCTATATGAACATAGGGCAATATGCCGGGTATATGCGTGCTCCGCACCGTATGGATATTATGGTGAGTGCCATGGAAAAGGAAGGACACTGGAATTGCAACCAGTGCTGTGTCCATTGCTATGCCGCGGGACAGAAGGATGCGGGAGAAAAGGAACTGTCCACGGATGAGTGGAAGCAGATACTGGACAAATTAAGAGCCATAGGAGTGCCTCAGGTTACCTTTACCGGAGGAGAGCCCACCATGCGCGAGGACCTTTTTGAACTCATCGCCTACGGTAAGTGGTTTGTAACAAGGCTTAATACCAACGGTATAAAGCTCACAAAGGAATATTGTGAAAAGCTTAAGGAAGCGGAGCTGGACAGTTTGCAGATCACTTATTATTCCTGTGATGAGGAGATCCATGACCGTCTTGTGGGTGCTAAGCACTTTAAAGAAACGGATGCAGCCATAGATAATGCTCTGGCCGCAGGGATCAGTTTAAGCATAAACACGCCTCTTTGCACATTGAACAAAGACTATGTGAAGACCCTGGAACATCTTAAAAAGAAGGGCGTGACCTACGTTACCTGCTCCGGACTTATAACCACGGGAAATGCATTAAAAAGTGAATCCGAAGAGCTTACTTTAACTGAAGATGAGATAAAAGAAGTGCTGACTGCGGCAACTGAATTTGCCTATGCCAACGGAATGGAGATAAATTTCACTTCTCCCGGTTGGGCAGATGATGAATTCTTTAAGAAACTATCTCTAAACGCACCCACTTGCGGTGCCTGCCTCAGCAACATGGCCATAACCCCCGGAGGAAATGTGGTTCCGTGCCAGAGCTGGCTTTCGGGCGGGACTCTCGGAAATATCCTTGAGACAGACTGGAATACATTGTGGAATTCACCTGAGTGCAGGAAACATAGGGATTATTCGGCTCTTATGGCCGGAAAATGTCCATTAAGGAGGGTAAAGTGATGAAGAAGAAAGCTTTGATCCTTTTGGCATTGATATTGAGCCTTGTGATCCTGCCCGTTGAGAAAACATATGCTTCGGAGCCGGACGATGAGATCCTGGACTATATAGTAACTGTGGATGTTAACGAAGATGCCACATTGATGCTTAAATATCACATAGAGTGGAAGGTTTTGAACGATTCCATCGGGGAGCTGGAGTGGGTGAAGATCGGTATTCCCAACACCCACATGCTGGATTGTAAGGCAATCAGTGGTAACATCGATGATATCGGCTACTACTCAGACCACGGCAGCTATGTGCGCATAGATTTTAAGGACAGTTACGAAGAGGGCGAGATCGTTAAATTTGATTTTACCGTACATCAGGATTATATGTACCGGGTGAACATGCTGACCGAGGGAGAGACGGTGTACTGCTTTATCCCCGGCTGGTTTGACGATATACCTGTGGACAGGCTGGAAGTCAGATGGAATGCGGATAAGGCATTACAGTTTAACCGTAGCGGGATCAATGAAAACGGTTATATGACATGGACGGAAAGAAACATGGCGGAAGGGGAAAAATTCCCTGAGGTCTGTGTGACTTATAAAAATGATGCCTTTGGCTTTGACATGTCAAAGACCTATGAAGAATTTGAGGCTTCCGGTGATGATGGTGACGGGCCATTCCTGGCGGGGATGATCATGTTTTTGGGGGGCATCGTTTTATTGTTCATGGTAGTATTCAAGATTACAGGTTATAACAACGGTACCGGATTTGAGACGGAGACCGGGAGAAAGATAAAGAGGACGCTGGTCAAGTATTATCCTACCTGCCAGGGCTGCGGTGCGGCAAGGCCGGAAAATGCCGAGAAATGCGAATATTGCGGAAGAAGCTTCATTGAAAGCGAAGAGACCATTGAAGAAGAAAAGATAGAAAAGCCTGAGTCATATACTTCGGAAGGGCTACATCCTTACGCAGGCATGCCAAATACTTACGTAAGGGTGCATTATATACCCTATGTGGTCAGAAAACCGATAAGTCGTTCCTCCGGCGGAGGTTATCACGGCGGCGGAGGCTGTGCCTGCGCCTGCGCTTGTGCCTGTGCCTGTGCGGGAGGCGGAAGAGCGGGATGCTCGGCCAAGGATTTTTACAATACCAATCTTAAAACAGAACAGATAAGGAGGTTAAGGAAAAAGGCAAAATAGAAAAACAGCAGCAAAGATTTTCGACTAAAATATGCAGACAAGAAGGATAAGATGAAGATGAGAAGAATTGTAAAGGCAGGGCTCATAGTGCTCTGCGCGGTAATGATGTTAAGGGTCGAGAAAGCATATGCTTCGGAGACGGATGAGGGAACTAAAGTTTACGAATACGGAGAGGTGATCGAGAAAAATATCACCACCGATATTCCTGTAAAGCCCGGAACAAATTACAGGGTGAAGGTGACCTACACCGGTATTGACGGCGAAGGAAAGAAGCTTAAGCCCGTCAGGATCTACTACGAGGAAGTGATGTACGATCAGTGCGTGCCCAATATCCAGCCTGCCTACAAAGAGGACAATGCGGACGACAGGAGCGGGCTCTTGTATGAGGTCACCACTCCGGGAGTCACGGATTCCAGAGAGTTCACCGTGGCAGCGATCGATGAGGTGTTGACCGTAATAGTGGCGGGGGATACAAAGCTGGAAAAGATAGAAGTGACGGCGGAAGAGCCCAAACAGGCGGGCAATAAACCTACCATATACCTGATCGGCGATTCCCTGGTGCAGACCTACAGATCCTCCTACTATCCCATGACCGGATGGGGGCAGATGTTACCGGAGTTTTTTACGAAGGATGTTAATATCGAAAACCGGGCCATAGGCGGAAGAAGCACCTTGAATTTCATGAATCAGGGGAGACTTAACGACGTGCTGATAAACGTGCGCCCCGGGGATTATGTGTTTATTACCTTCGGACATAACGACGGCGGCGGGGTTAAGGGACGTGCCTGCAGCGTGGCGGATTATAAAAGGTATCTTATGGACTACTATGTGGAGGGAGTTCGCCAAAGAGGCGGAAATCCGGTGTTGGTGACTCTCGGGAACCAGAATATATTTACTAAGAACGGCGAAGTGATCCAGAGCTATCCGGATTACGTAAATGCCATGAGAGAAGCGGCTAAGGAGAAGGAATGCCCGCTGATCGACCTTAACGAAAAATCCAAGGCGTTCTTTAAAGCAGTATATGATAAGTACGGTTCTCAGGCATTAAAGGACATAGTGTTCAACTGCTCTAGAGCGGGCATATATCAAAACTACCTTGACGGAGGCGGAGATTCCACACATTTTCAGACTTACGGAGCCACCCGTCTTGCAGAGTTTGTGGCGGAAGGTGTTAAGGAACTGGAGCTGCCCGTGATCTCGGAGTACTATGTTGCTCCGGTTAAAGCGACGGCTGTTCCGGAGAATGTGGGAACAGTAAAGCTTGATCTTAAGAAATATGATAAAAAGTATCTCCACATGGACTGGAAGGCCGTTAAAGGAGCTGAATTCTATGAGATAGAAAGAGCGTCCATAAATGCGGAAGGCTTTGTAACGGATTTTGAACATCTGGGATATTCGGCGGAAGGAATGTTCGCAGATCCCGAGAATTATCGCGAGGTCGGCACAAACTATGCCTACAGGGTATATGCCATGAATGAGGCCGGCAGATCCGAACAGCCCTCTGCCGTTTGCTGGGATGCGGTGGATAAAAGCGTGCTGGAGGAATTCAAAGGACGTCTTGAAAGAGGCGAAGTGGGCACTGACGTGAAGGAAGAGCCGGAAACTATGACGGGTGACGACGTTGAAACCGAAGTTGAAGAGAAAAGCGATACTTTCGATAACGGTTCGGATGATATAAAAGACGGAGATGAAGAAAATAATTCATTCGGAACTGTCAAGGCTATTGTCATGATCCTTGCTGCGATCGTATGTGCCGCCTGTGTTTTCTTTCTTGTCGAAAGAAAGAAGGGCTCCAAAGAAAAAACGGATAATGTTTCCGATAATAAATAACAGGATCGGGAGGACAGAAAATATGGCAAATTTTGAGATCCGTGAAGACTTTTATCTTAACGGAGAGAAATTTAAGATAATTGCGGGCGGAATGCATTATTTCCGTGTGGTTCCCGAATATTGGAGAGACAGGCTTGAAAAGATCAAGGCTTTGGGCTGCAATACCGTGGAAACCTACGTTGCCTGGAATATGCACGAAGCCAAAAAAGGAGAATTTGATTTTACAGGCATATGCGATCTCAAAAGATACCTTAAAACCGTGCAGGAACTGGGAATGTACGCTATCGTTCGCCCTTCGCCCTATATCTGTGCGGAGTGGGAAATGGGAGGCATACCTGCCTGGCTTCTGGCTGAAGACGGAATGAGACTCAGGAGTTCCTACAAGCCCTTCCTTGATGCGGTGGACAGTTACTATAAGGAACTTTTTAAGATACTTGATCCCCTGCAGATCACCAAGGGCGGACCCATCATCATGTTCCAGATAGAAAATGAGTACGGCGCCTACGGCGAAGATACGGAGTACTTAAAGAGAATGCGGGATATAATGGTGAAATACGGTGCGGAAGTGCCCATGTTTACATCTGACGGCCCCTGGGGCGATTATCTGGCCTGCGGTGGTATTCCCGGAGTACTTCAGACAGCAAACTTCGGTTCTAAAGGTCATGAGCAGTTTAAGATATTAAGAAACAGGATAGGTGATAATAAGCCTCTTATGTGCACAGAGTTCTGGGTAGGGTGGTTTGATGCCTGGGGCGATGAAAAGCATCATAGAGGAGATGCTGCGGAACATGTAAAAGATCTGGACGAGATCCTTTCCGAAGGCAGCGTGAGCATATATATGGCTCATGGCGGAACAAATTTCGGTTTTATGAACGGTTCCAATTATTATGATGAACTTAAGCCGGATGTAACCTCCTATGACTACGATGCGCTGATAACGGAAGATGGTGAACCTACCGAGAAATACTATGCCTTTAAGAAGGTCATTGAGAAATATACAAAGATCCCGGAAGTGAAGTTTTCGGCGAAGATAGAGAAAAAGGCTTACGGAAAAGCCGGGCTTACGGGAAGCATGAGTCTTAGAGAGGCGCTGCCCTTTATTGCCGAAAAGCACGAAGCCAATAGCCCCGTGTCCATGGAAAAGCTGGGACAGAGCTACGGTTATATCCTGTACAGATCGGAGCTTGTGAGGGATAAGAGGATAGAGAAGTTCCGCCTAATGGGCGCCAATGACAGAGCAAAGGTGTATCTGGACGGCAAAGAACTTCTGACTCTTTATGACCGCGAGCTTCTGACCGAAACGAAGCTGGTAACGGCAGAAGAAAAAGAGGGCTTCAGGCCTTTGGGCGAGGGAGAAAAGCGACGTTTTGCACCTGAGGGAACGGAGCTCACCATCCTCATGGAAAATATGGGCCGTGTGAATTACGGCTATTTTATGGAAAAGCAGCGAAAAGGGATCGACGGAGCCGTGCTTATTAACGCACATCAGCATTATAAGTGGGAAATGTATCCTCTTCCTTTGGACAACCTCGAAAAATTGTCCTTTGAAGGGGCTTCGGCGGATCGCGTTGAAACCGGGCTCATAAATGCTCCGGCATTTTACAGATATGAATTTGAAGCTGAGGAGCTTGGGGATACGTTTCTTGACATGTCTTCCTTCGGTAAGGGCTGTGCTTTTATAAACGGCTTTAATCTGGGACGTTTCTGGGAGATAGGACCTCAAAAGAGGCTTTATATCCCTGCGCCTCTCTTAAAGAAGGGCAAGAATGAGATCATAGTCTTTGAAACCGAGGGTAAAGCAGCGGATTTCGTGGAATTAAAGGCAGAACCCGGGCTGGAGTAGATCGGGGAGATATGCCCGGGTGAATAGGTCCGGTGAATAGGTCCGGTGAATAGGCCCGGTGACGTGAAATAGGCTAAACCATGCCGAAGCGGCAGGTTTAGCCTGTTTTTGCGCTTTTATAGGGTTTGTTGAAGCAATAGCTTGCTATCTGTCATCCAGAGCTACGTACTCTGCGGGGGGCATGATGGCCTGATAAGAGGGACGTATGATCTTGTCCTGGTTTATCAGCTCTTCCAGGCGATGAGCGCTCCAGCCGGAAATGCGAGCCATAGCAAAGAGGGGAGTGTAGAGTTCCGGAGGAAGATCCAGCATGGAGTATACAAAGCCACTGTAAAAGTCCACATTAGCGCTTACGCCCTTATAGATCTTGCGTTCTTCAGAGATAACCTTGGGAGCAAGGGTCTCTACCATGGAGTATAGCTCATAGTCCTCGTCCCGGCCCTTCTCGTGAGCCAATTGCCGGACATAGCTTTTAAATATCCTGGCCCTGGGATCGGAGAGGGAATAGATTGCATGTCCCATACCGTAGATAAGTCCTTTTTGGTCGAAAGCTTCCTTGTGGAGGAGCTTCAGAAGATATTCCTTGACAGCGGCTTCATCCCCGGTATCGGATACATTTTTTTTCATATCGGCAAACATCTGCACTACCTTGATATTTGCACCGCCGTGCTTGGGACCTTTAAGAGAGCCCAGTGCCGCAGCCATTACCGCATAGGTGTCGGAGCCGGAAGAGGTGACCACGTGGGTGGTGAAAGTGGAATTATTACCGCCGCCGTGCTCTGCGTGAAGTACAAGGGCTATATCCAGGATCTGTGCTTCCAGTTCAGTATACTTTTTATCTTCCCTAAGGAGGCGAAGAATGTTTTCGGCTGTGGAAAGCCTGGGGTCAGGCCTGTGAATATAAAGGCTTTTGCCGCGTTCATAATGATTGTAGGCCTGATAACCGTAGACTGCCAGCATCGGAAAGACGCTGATAAGCTGTATGCACTGGCGCATAATGTTTTCCAGGGAATTATCGTCTATAGTTTTGTCATAGCAGGCAAGGGTCAGGACGCTTCGGGCAAGTGTGTTCATCATGTCTTTGCTGGGAGCTTTCATGATAACATCCCTTACGAAGTTTCTGGGAAGGGTTCTGAGATGAGCCATTAGAGCCGTAAAATCCTCAAGTTCATCCCTTGTGGGAAGTTCTCCGTAAAGCAAAAGATAGGTGGTTTCCTCGAAGCCGAAACGATTGTCGTTGATAAACCCGGAGCAAAGGTCCTTAACATCTATCCCTCTGTATCTTAAGATACCGTCGCAGGGTACAGACTTGTCTCCGATCATTCGGGAGGAGATGATCTCGGAAATTCTTGTAAGTCCCGTAACCACACCTTTACCGTTAAGATCTCTGAGTCCCCTTTTTACGTCATATTTTGCATATAATTCCGTGTCGATGGTGCTGTTTTGCCTGCATTTGTTTGCAAGCTCTACGTATTCCGGTAAATTTCTTTTGTTTAAGTGTTCCAAAAGGCCCCTCCTTTCAGTGGTGAAATGTACGCTGTCAATGCACTATAATAAAGTTTTATATGGTTAAGATGTTTTATTTTATCAGAGAAAACCGAGGCTTGTCAAGGATATACAAAGTAACAAAAAAGCCGCATCTTGCGATGCGGCTGAAATTTTAAAATCAGATCTCATGGATCTTTCTCTTAACATAGGATGTGTGGAGAGTCTCATGAGCCTTGTGGCTTCCGGGCTCGCCAAAGAATTCCTTGTAAAGAGCCTGAACGTCGGGATTCTCGTGTGAGAAGCGAAGAGTGTTAGCTTCGTCAAGTGAGTAGAGAGCCTTTGCACGCTCTGCACGGATATCAACGAAGTTACGGATCTTAGCGGGAACCTGAGGCTGACCGCCGCCGTTTACGCAACCGCCGGGACAACCCATGATCTCGATGAACTGATAATCAGCTTCACCGTTCTGAACCTTTGTAAGAAGGTCATGAGCGTTCTTTAAGCCGGATGCTACAGCAACCTTAACATTGAGGCCGTTTACATCATAAGTAGCTTCCTTGATACCTTCTACGCCACGTACTTCCTTGAATTCTACAGGAGAATTGTCCTTCTCGCCTGTAAGCTTCCAAACTGCTGTACGAAGAGCTGCTTCCATAACACCGCCTGTAGCACCGAAGATAACGGCTGCGCCGGTACCTGAACCAAGAGGTGAATCGAAACCTTCATCGGGAAGTGCTGCAAAGTCAAGACCGAAACGCTTGATGAGTCTTGCAAGCTCACGTGTTGTCATGGAGATGTCAACATCGGGAACGCCTGCTGCGCTCTGATCGTCACGGGTAAGCTCGAACTTCTTTGCGGTACAAGGCATGATGGAAACGCATACGATGCTCTTGGGATCCCAGCCCATCTTCTCAGCGTAATAGGTCTTTGTTACGGCACCGAACATCTGCTGAGGGGATTTGCAGGTTGAAAGATTCTCTGTCATCTCAGGGAAATAGTGCTCGCAGTACTTGATCCATCCGGGTGAGCAGCTGGTGATCATGGGAAGCTTGCCGCCCTTGTTGATACGCTCAAGAAGCTCGTTAGCCTCTTCCATGATGGTAAGGTCTGCAGAGAAGTTGGTATCAAATACCTTGTCGAATCCGATCCTTCTGAGGGCTGCTGCAAGCTTGCCCTGAACAGGTGTTCCCATAGGGAAGCCGAATTCTTCGCCGAGTGCTGCACGAACAGCGGGAGCTGCCTGAACAACAACATGCTTCTCGGGATCTGCGATAGCAGCGAGAACATCGTCGATTGCGCTCTTCTCATAGAGTGCGCCGGTAGGACAAACAGCGATACACTGACCGCAGTTTACGCAGGCTGTATCGGAAAGATCCTTTTCGAATGCACAACCGATCTCTGTAGCAAAGCCACGGTTGTTGGCGCCGATAACACCTATGCCCTGTACATTTGCACAAGCAGCTGAACAGCGACGGCAAAGGATACACTTGCTGTTGTCTCTGATCATATGAACAGCGGAATCATCAATATCATGCTGATTCTTAGCACCGTGATACTTCTCAGTATTGTCTACACCCAGCTCTTTGCAGAGAGTCTGAAGTTCACAGTTTCCGCTCCTTACACAGCCAAGGCAATCCTGGTTATGATCGGAGAGGATGAGCTGTAAGGTCTTCTTACGAGACTCAAGAACTCTGGGTGTGTTTGTGAATACTTCCATTCCCTCGTTTACGGGATAAACGCAGGATGCAACAAGGCTTCTTGCGCCCTTAACTTCTACAACGCAGATACGGCAAGCGCCGATTTCATTGATGTCTTTTAAGTAGCAGAGGGTAGGAATGTTTATGCCGGCATCATGAGCCGCCTGAAGGATTGTAGAACCCTTGGCTGCAGCAACGTCAATGCCGTTGATCTTAATATTAACTGTTTCCATGGTATCCATTCTCCTCTCTTAGTTCTTTGAAATAGCGCCGAACTTACATGTAGCCATACATGCACCGCACTTAACGCACTTGGAAGCGTCGATCTCCATTGCTGCAAGCTTCTTGCCGGGAGCAATGTAATCTGTTCTGGAAATAGCGTTAGCGGGACACTGCTTAGCACACATACCGCAGCCTACGCACTTGTCACGTGTGATCTCGTACTTAAGAAGATCCTTACATACGCCTGCAGGACACTTCTTGTCAACGATGTGAGCAAGATACTCGTTACGGAAGTAGCGAAGTGTTGAGAGAACGGGGTTGGGAGCTGTCTGACCAAGGCCGCAAAGTGCGTTGTCCTTGATGTAGTAGCAAAGCTCTTCCATCTTATCAAGATCTTCAAGAGTAGCCTGACCCTTGGTGATCTTCTCAAGCATTTCGGAAAGTCTCTTTGTACCGATACGGCAAGGAGTACATTTACCGCAGGACTCATCAACTGTGAAGTCAAGGAAGAACTTAGCGATATCAACCATACATGTGGTCTCATCCATTACGATAAGTCCGCCGGATCCCATCATGGAACCGATGGCGATAAGGTTATCATAGTCAATGGGAACATCAAGATGCTCCGGAGGGATACATCCGCCTGAAGGACCACCTGTCTGAGCTGCCTTGAACTTCTTTCCGTTGGGAATACCGCCGCCGATCTCTTCTACGATCTCACGGAGTGTGGTTCCCATGGGAACTTCTACAAGTCCTGTATTGTTTATCTTTCCGCCGAGAGCGAACACCTTTGTTCCCTTAGACTTCTCGGTACCCATTGACTTGAACCAGTCAGCACCGTTAAGAATGATCTGAGCAACGTTTGCATAGGTTTCAACGTTGTTAAGGATAGTAGGTCTTGCGAAAAGTCCCTTTACTGCAGGGAAAGGAGGTCTGGGTCTGGGCTCACCGCGGTTACCTTCGATAGAGGTCATGAGGGCTGTTTCCTCACCGCATACGAAAGCTCCGGCACCGAGACGAAGATCGATATCAAAATCAAATCCTGTTCCGAAAATATCCTTACCTAAGAGACCGTACTCACGAGCCTGTCCGATAGCGATCTTAAGACGCTGAACGGCGATGGGGTACTCAGCTCTTACATAGATATAACCCTGGGAAGCGCCGATAGCATAGCCTGCGATAGCCATTGCTTCGAGAACTGCATGAGGGTCACCTTCAAGAACTGAACGATCCATGAATGCACCCGGGTCACCTTCGTCGGCGTTACAGCAAACATACTTCTGTCCGCCGTCCTGAACGAGGTTACGAGCCAGCTGCCACTTCTTACCGGTAGGGAAGCCTGCACCACCACGTCCGCGAAGACCGGAATCAAGGATGGTCTGGATAACTTCATCGGGAGTCATTTCGGTAAGAACTTTACCAAGAGCTGCGTAGCCGTTGGTTCCGATGTACTCGTCGATGCTTTCGGGATTGATAACACCGCAGTTACGAAGAGCAATTCTGTGCTGCTTCTTGTAGAATGCGGTTTCTGCGAGAGGCTTGATCTCCTCTTCGGTTACGGTCTCTTCATAAACGTACTTCTTTACGATACGACCTTTTACAAGATGTTCCTGAACGATCTCAGAAACATATTCGGGCTTAACTGCCGAATAGAAAGTTCCTTCGGGATAAACGATCATGATGGGGCCGAGAGCGCAAAGGCCGTGGCAACCTGTCTGTACGACTGCAACTTCCTTTGAGAGTCCTGCCTTCTCGATCTCTTCCTTCAAAAGGGACTGAATTTGCTGGCTTCCGGAAGAAGTACATCCGGTTCCGCCACAAACTAAGACATGTGAACGATACATAGTGTGCTTTCCTCCTTATTTCATTGCCTTCTGTAATGTGTAGTCATAGATGGGTGTTCCGCCGATAAGATGCTTTTCAACAACTTCCATAGCCTTGTCGGGGTTCATCTTGATATATGTAACTTTTTCCTTGCCGGGCTCAAGAACCTCTACGATGGGTTCATACTGGCAAAGACCGATACATCCTGTCTGAACGACGGAGATATCTTTTAAATTCTTGGTCATAACAGCTTCTGAGAGAGCATTGAGAACAGGTCTTGCGCCGCTTGCAATACCGCAGGTAGCCATACCTACGATAACACGGGTTCCTGCTTCGGATTCAGCACGAAGTCCTACCTGTCCCTGCATTTTGTCACGAATTGCCTGTAATTCTGCAAGAGATTTCATGTTTGTTCCTCCTGATCTTATGATGATGTTATAGACGAGACAATATATGCCCGTCTGCAATGATTAAATAACATTTTGTCCCGCATTCACTTCTTCGGTATTTTCTTTAAGAAAATCCTTTATGAACAGGGATACCTCGGGAACGTCGAAAGGGACTTCTCCGAGAGTTTCGCGAAATTCTCTTGTGTCAAGAGTAAAACTCTTGTCATTATACACGTAAGTGTAAAGAAAATCGCATTGCTGATGCATGACTATCAATTGATGCATTGTGGACACCATGTCACCCAGGGGCATCCTGTCGATGCTTGAGAGAACATAGGAAGCAGTGATCACTGTTCCCACACCTTGTTGGGAACGGATGTCGAAGCTGCCGCCGGTCATTTCCGCAGACTGTTTAAAAAAGGGTACTCCGAGTCCCACCTTTCTGGTAGTCCTGGTAGTAAAAAACGGGTCCGTAACTTTTGCAAGCTGTTCGGGACTCATACCGCAGCCGTTATCTTCGATGGTTACCGAAAGAATGTCTTTTGCGGTGTTGGCCTCAACGGATATCCGAATAAGCGAAGCTCCTGCTTTAACCGAGTTTTCGGTGATGTCCAGTACATTAAGTGAAATTTCAGTCATCATAGGCGTTACTTAGTTGTACTTCTCTAAGATTGATTTAAGGGAGTCAACAGTAAGCTTGCCGTAAACGTCATCATTGATCATCATTACGGGAGCGAGACCGCAGGCACCGATGCAACGGCATGCGTCAAGCGAGAACTTTCTGTCAGGTGTGCATTCTCCGCCCTTGATACCGAGCATTTCCTGAAGCTTGTCGTAGACGGGGCCTGAACCCTTAACGTAGCAAGCGGTACCGAGGCATACGGAAATCTTGTACTGTCCCTTCGGGAAAAGAGCGAACTGTGAGTAGAAGGTGGATACGCCGTAAACCTTCTCAAGAGGAATGCCGAGCTCATCTGCGATCATTGTCTGAACTTCGATGGGAAGATAGCCGTAAATTTCCTGGGCATGCTGCATTATGGGCATAAGGCAGCCTTGCTGATCTCTTAATTCACGGATGACCTCCATAAGCTGGGCTTCCTGCTCTTTTGTTCCGGTAAAGGGAACTGAACTTTTTTTAGAGCTCATAATGGAAACCTCCTAAAATATGTTGTTGGATTGTCGTCAAAAGATCTGCCTGATGCGACTTGTTAAAAAAATAACAAAAAGACAGACCGTTCGTAACTTGTATTATACCACGTGAATGTTAAAAATACCACAAAAATCTATTTACAGAAAAATAAAAAGAAGTGATAGTAAAAGCAGAAAATAATAAACAGGACTAAAGTCCCGAAACGAATCGGGTGGACGGGGTTAGTGGCTCAAAAAGTTTAACTCTATCCGCAAAAACTTCCCATTGGGTCAATTCTTTTACGCAAAAAAAGGCATCGACCGGTCGCTGTGTGGCTCTCTGTGCATTTTTCTAAAATTGAGTCAAAGATTTTTACCTCAAAAAGCAGTATTGGCCGGCTTCTGTGTGGCTCCGGGTGCCAAATATTTCAATTGGGTCACAAAAATGAACCCCTAACCCCGTCCCCATGGTTCAAAAAAGTGACTCTTGCTGTCAAAAATGACCACTGGGCCAAAAATGAACCCCTAACCCCGTCCCCAAAGGCTCATTTTTTACACTGCGTGATTGAAACTCGAGGGATTTTTTGATACAATGAAAGGACTGAAAAATCTGAAAAATAACCAAAAAATTTAAATAGGAGCGACAATCGGAGGTTTATATGACAGTTAAAGATGTACAGGAAACATTGGGTGCCAGGTTTGCCAGCGGAGAAGAATGGGCGGACAGAGAAGTACACATGGCTTGCGGTTCTGATATGATGAGCGACGTTCTGGCCTTTGTAAAGGACAGAGCTGTGCTTCTTACGGGACTTTGCAATCCTCAGGTTATAAGGACTGCGGAAATGATGGATGTTGTTGCCATAGTTTTTGTTCGCAGCAAAAAACCGGATGAGCAGATGATAGAGCTCGCAAACGAGAGAGAGATCCCCCTTCTTTGTACGGGCCATAGAATGTTTTCGGCATGCGGACTTCTCTACGAAAAAGGGTTACGCGGAGGTGCCGATTATGAGCGACTCAATTAAATTAAACTATCAGATAAACGATGAAGATTTTACAAGAGCGGGAGAAGCTTCCGGAGATGTGAAGAAGAGGCTCCGTCAGATGGGCTGCTCTCCCGAAGTCATCAGAAAAGTGGCCATAGCCATGTATGAGGGAGAGATCAACATGGTCATCCATGCTGACGGCGGAGAGATCAATGTGGAGATAACGCCCGATGATATCACCATGGTTTTAAAGGATAAGGGACCGGGAATCCCCGATATCGAAAAAGCCATGCAGGCCGGTTATTCCACTGCTCCGGACAACGTACGTGCATTGGGTTTCGGCGCAGGAATGGGATTGCCGAATATGAAAAAATATTCTGATGAAATGCACATAGATACGGTAATAGGCGAAGGAACCACAGTAACAATGAAGGTGTATCAGTAGCAGGAGGACGAATTGACAAAAACGTAAGGATATAAACCCGCGAGCGCAGCCCGCGGGGATTCCGGGCATACACCGATCTCGCAAACGCATGTTTGCAGAGTCGGTGTATGTCCGGAATCATCCGTGAAATGAATTTTCACGGATTTATATCCGTAGGTCAGTCATAGACGTTCTCATATGGGGTGAAACATTGAACAGTGAAACTATATTTACAAATTCCGTGAGATTGGATCCGGACTTATGCAAGGGATGTATCAATTGCATAAAGAGGTGTCCGACTCAGGCTATAAGGGTGAGAAATCACAAGGCTATCATTACAAAGGAGCGATGCATAGATTGCGGCGAATGCATCAGGATCTGCCAAAACCATGCTAAGCTCCCCAGCTATGATCCCCTGGATGTGATAAATGATTACGATTATACGGTGGCTCTGCCCGCACCATCTCTTTACGGGCAGTTCAATAATCTTGACGACGTTAACATAGTGCTTACTGCCCTTAAAAGGATGGGGTTTGATGATGTTTATGAAGTGGGAGCTTCCGCAGAAGTGGTTTCCCAGCTTTCGAGAGATTATATCAAAAAACACAGGGAGCAGTGGCCTCTTATAAGCACTGCCTGCCCTTCGGTCGTGAGACTTATCAGAGTTAAATTTCCCAATCTTATCGAGCATCTTCTTCCCATAGACCCTCCCGTGGAGATAGCGGCCAAGGAAGCCAGAAAGAGGGCTGTGGAAAAGACGGGTCTGCCCGAGGACAAGATAGGCATAGTATTTATTTCCCCCTGTCCTTCAAAGGTGACTTCCGTTAAGGCACCTTTGGGCATGGAAAAGAGCAACATCGACGCGGTCTGCGCCATAAAGGACGTTTATCTTAAACTTTTGCCGCTTATGAAGCAGATAGATGAGCCCGAGGATCTGGCCATGGCCGGAAAGATCGGCGTGGGCTGGGGCGTTTCCGGCGGAGAAGCGGGTGGTCTTATCACCGACAATTATCTTGCTGCCGACGGCATAGAAAACGTGAACAAGATCCTGGAAGATCTGGAGGATCAGAAGTTCGGAAATCTGGAATTTATTGAATTAAATGCCTGCAACGGCGGCTGTGTGGGCGGCGTTCTGACAGTGGAAAATCCTTACGTTGCCAAGGTTAAGATGAACCGGTTGAAAAAATATATGCCTGTGGCGTTAAAGAGGATCGAGTCCGGAGATGCCATAAAGCCGGAAAATGCCATGTGGACCAGGGAAATCGAGTACGAACCCGTTTTTGCCCTGGGTGAAGGAATGAAGGACAATATCCACAAGATGAATATGGTAGCGGAGATAGAAAAGAGGCTGCCCGGCCTTGACTGCGGCGCCTGCGGAGCTCCCACCTGCCTTGCCCTGGCGGAGGACATCGTTAAGGGAGAGGCCAAGGAACTGGACTGCATACATCTTCTCAGGGAGTATGTTCACAAACTCTCCGGAGAGATCAGTAAACTGGATCCGATGTAAACTTTATAATTTACATACAATTTATTTAAAAAGTTAAAAATTTATGTTACACTGAAAAATAGCCAATTGTCTTTTGTTCAAAGGATGAAAATATGAGCTATATTTATCAATTCGACGTGGCGGCTCTGTTGCTTGCCGTTGTCATCATAGTAGAATATGTGTTGAGAAGCACGGTTAAATCCCGCCAGACCAATGCTTTTTTGAACCTCCTGTTTACGGCCACCACCGCAACGATGTTCGATCTGGCCAGCTGCTTTGCCCTGGAATACGCGGATGTATTGCCCTTGTGGTTTAACCATATGCTTTTGATAGGGTTCAATATCTTTTACCACGGACTTTCCCCCTTGTATCTGTACTACATGGTAGTTTCTTCAAAGAGAGATGAAGAAAGATTCAGCGGTATTGAATATGCTCTTATCATAGGGCCTTATTCACTGGACCTTCTCATGACTCTTACAAACGGCCTCACAAAATTTGTGTATTACATAGACGAGGATTTTGTTTATCATACGGGATTCGGTGCTTTTATCAGTTACGGTCTTGCTTTCTTCTATGTGTTTATCGCCATGGTCTTCTTCTTCAAACGCAGAAAGAGCCTGCACGGAAAGCAGATCATGAACATGACCATTTATACCGTCATACTTTTTGCGTCGATGATCATACAGCTTACACATAACAATCTGCTGATCGTTGATTTCGGTATCATGCTTTCGATCCTCATCATGGCCTTCACCATGGAGAGTCCGGCCTACTACGAAGAACAGCAGTTGGGCATATATAATCGCGTCGCCTTCCAGACTGTAACATCAAACCTTATAGCCAACGGAAAGCAGTTCGCGGTAATAGGAATTAAAGCAGAAGGACTTTCGGATTTCAGACAGATCGTGGGTATCGAAAGTGTATTGCAGTTAAGAAAAGAGATAGCAAAGTTCCTTGTTTCCATAGCGGGCAGAAAAGAAGTTTTCTCCTTCACGGAATCCAGGTTTGCGATAATAGTTGACGGCGGTGAATCGGAAGTTGAAATGGTCACCAAGAAGATCCGCAGAAGATTTGATAATCCTTTCCAGGCCAACGAGGAAGGTATCAGGCTGGGATGCTCCATGTGCCGTTTCGCCTTCCCGAGAGATGCCCAGTCCACCGAAAGCGTCATGAACCTTTTGGAGTATTCCTTAAGCAAAGCATCGGAAAACGGAAGAGAAAGCGTGGTCGTGGCAGATTCCGCATTACTGGAAGAGAGAAGAAGGATCACTCAGGTCTTAAGGATCCTGAAAAAAGCCCTGGCGGAAAACAGATTCAGCGTTTATTACCAGCCTATCTATTCCGTGGAAAGTCGTCGGTTTACATCGGCTGAAGCACTTCTCAGATTGTATGATGACGATTTCGGATTCATCAGTCCCGATGAGTTCGTTCCCATAGCTGAAAAGAACGGTCTTATCATTAAGATCGGGGAATATGTTTTCAGAGAGGTGTGTGAATTTATCGCCACCAACAAGATCTGGGAAAAGGGTATCGAATATATAGATGTAAACCTTTCTCCCATGCAGTGCCTGCAGGATGATCTTCATGACAGACTCACATCAGTCATGGATGAATATAATCTGGATTATTCCCGTATCAGCCTTGAGATAAATGAAACCGCCAGCATGGTATCCGGTAAGCTTCTTAAGGAAAATATGCAGAAGATGACGGAAAGCGGCATAAGATTCTCACTGGATGATTACGGAACAGGGTTTGCGAACCTCACCACCGTGGTGGAGTATCCCTTCTCCATAGTAAAGCTGGATAAGAAGATGCTCTGGAGCGCCATGAAGAACGATAAGGCAATGACGGTTCTGAGGCAGACCATCCGAATGATGAAGCAGCTTTCGCTGGAACTCATCGCAGAAGGTGTGGAAACCGAAGAACAGGCACAGCTTTTGGCATATTACGGCTGTGATTTTTTCCAGGGTTACTTCTATGCTAAGCCTCAAAATGCCGAGTCTTTCCTTAAATTCCTGGAAACAAATCTTTTACCTAAAGAGGAAGAAGCTATATGACAGTTAAAGAAATAGCGGAAAAATGTGCTTTTAAGATACTAAATTCGGCGGAAAGTGCCGATGCGAAAGAGATAAAGTCGGTTTATTGCTGTGACCTTTTGAGCATCGCCATGTCCAGGATGTCAGAAGAGGCAGCCTGGGTTACGGTCATGAGCAACATGAATACTTTGGCGGTGGCAAGCCTTACGGATGTTTCCTGCGTCATTCTTGCGGAAGGAGTGGCTGTGGAGGATAACATGCTGGCTAAGGCAAAGGAGCAGGAGATCGCTCTGTTTTCCACGGATCTTCCGGTTTTTGAAGCGGCAATGATGATCGGAAAAGCTTTGGGAAAGTAGGATCCTGAAATATAGATCAAAAAAATACGAATGGAGGTGTAGATCATGGAACTTAAACAGGTTTTCTACGATTTGCACCTCCATTCCTGTCTTTCTCCCTGCGGAGACGATGAGATGACCCCGGCCACCATAGCGGGCATAGCCGCACTTAACGGCCTTCAGGTCATTGCTCTAACGGATCACAACTCCTGCAGAAACTGCGAGCCCTTTTTAAAGGCCTGTGAATTTTACGGGATCCTGGGCATTCCGGGAATGGAACTCACCACTTCCGAAGAGATCCATGTGGTCTGTCTCTTTCCCACGCTGGAGGATGCTCTGCGCTTTGACGCTTATGTATATGAGCATCTTATGAATGTGGAAAATAACGAAAAGATCTTTGGAAAGCAGCAGATCATGAATGAAGACGACGAGGAGATAGGAAGGCTGTCCAAACTCCTTATTAATGCCACAGACATAGATTTTGACGACGTTTTTGATCTGGTGGGCTCCTATAACGGGATCATGATCCCCGCTCATCTGGACAAGACCACTACATCCCTTTTGTCCCAGCTGGGCTTCATACCTCCGGATTCCAAGTTTAAGACTGCTGAACTTAAAAACATGGATAATCTCCATCGCTTAAGAAAAGCCCATCCTTATCTGGAAAAGTGTAAGATCATCACCGATTCCGATGCTCATTATGTGAAGCATATAAATAAGGCGGTAAACACTCTTCTGGTGGAAGAGTTCTCAAGAGAAGCGGTTTTAAAGGCATTAAGTTAAAAATAAAGCGGCAAACCAACCGGTCTGCCGCTTGCATTTTTTTACCGAATATTATCCAACATATTTTTTCAGAGTCTTTTCCACAGCACCCACGCCTGAAATGAGTTCCAGGAAATAACCTGCCACCTTATCGGCAAGTCCGATCTCGTAAAGATCCACGCCCCAGATCTTGGAATTCTTAAGGATGGGCCTGATCTTATCAAGAGCCTCCTTGCCGTCTCCAAGCTTAATATCCGCTACCAGAGGACAAACCTCGGGGAGCATGGGATCTGAACTTAATTCAAACTTGTTGCCCTTATCGTCGATGGCCATGATGTAACGGATCCAGCCCGCATAAACCAGGGGGATCAGCTTTAAGGAATCCACGGAAAGATCGGAACGACGGGCATAGGCCTTAACTGTTTCTCCGAAACGGATGGGCAGCTTTTGGGAGGTGTCCGTAGCGATCCTTTGAGGAGCATCGGGCATGAAAGGATTGGGTATCCTCTTCTCCACAACATCATCAATAAACTGCTTGGGGCTCATAATGCCGGGATCTACAACCACGGGAAGTCCTTCCACATATCCGATGGTACGTACCATCTTGTTTAAAACGGGATCCTGCATCTCCTTGGAAATAAGGGTGTATCCGAGAAGACAGCCGAATACGGCAAGGCTGGTGTGAAGAGGGTTCAGACAGGTGCAGACCTTCATCTTTTCCACCTTGTCCACGGTCTCTCTGTCGGTGAACATGATGCCGCCCTTTTCAAGCTCAGGACGTCCGTTGGGGAATTTATCCTCGATGACCAGATACTCGCACTCCTCTGCGTTTACAAAGGGAGCGACATAGGTATTTTTGGAGGTGATAATAGGCTCTGCCTCTTCGATGCCGTCTGCCTTAAGCATAGCTTCCACGGAGGCATCCGGACGGGGTGTGATCTTGTCAATCATTGACCAGGGGAAAGAAACCTTCTTTTCGTTATTTATATAATCCACAAAGCCCTTCTGAATAAGGCCCTTGAATTCCCATTCTCTGGCAAAAGCCTCAACAGCGGCATAGAGTTTGTCGCCGTTATGTGAGCAGTTGTCCATGGAAACAAAGGCAATGGGCTTTTCGCCTGCCAAAAATCTTGTATAAAGGAGGGAAACCACCTTGCCCAGATAGCTTTCCGGCTTAGCGGGTCCGTTCTTGAGGTCTTCTGCCACCGAGGGAAGCATCTCACCCTTACCGTTCACAAGGCTGTAACCCTTTTCGGTAATGGTGAAGCTGGCCATCTGGAGGCTGTCGCTCTTAAATATCTCCTTAAGTCTGTCATAGGCTGCAGTATTATCAGAGTCAAGTGTAAGACTCTCGGCGATACTTCCCACCACTGTCTTTTGGATCTTGCCGCTGGCCATAAAGGTGGCAAGAATGGAGAGATCGTCATGGGGTGCATACATTTTCTCGATGATCTCGTAATCATAGCCTTCACAAACTGTGAGGCCCTTATCGATAACACCCTTATTTAAAAGGTTCTGAACCACATTTGCCTGAAAAGCACGGAAGATATTTCCTGCTCCGAAGTGGATCCATACAGGATCCTTTTTGGTCTTTGCGATCATAGCATCGCGGTCAAACCCGGGAAGATCATATCCGAGAGCTTCCCATTCTTTGGTATTTTTTAATCCTTCATTATTTAACTTCATGGCTACCTACTTTCTGGTCTGGCTTTTTTCAATAGCTTCCCAAAGTCCGTTAAGATAAGTGGCACCCAGTGCACGATCGTAGAGACCGTAGCCGGGCATTGCGACTTCGTCCCAGATCATTCTTCCGTGGTCGGGACGGATAGGGCCGTCAAAACCTATGTCATAAAGAGCTTTCATGATCTCGTACATGTCGAAGGAACCTGTGCGGGAAAGATGAGGTGCTTCTTCGAAATCAAGATGACCGGGCTCTGTGCAGTTGAACTTTAAGTTTCTTACATGAGCGAAGTGGATCCTTCCCTTTAAGGATCTGATCATATCGGGAAGATCATTCTCAAGATTTGTGCCGTAGGAACCGGAGCAGAAGGTAACACCGTTGTGCGGATTGTCTACCATCTTCATCATGCGAAGGATGTTTGCCTTGTTGATGATGATCCTGGGAAGTCCGAAAACGCTCCAGGCGGGATCATCGGGATGGATCGCCATGTTGATGTCATATTTATCGCAAACGGGCATGATCCTCTCAAGGAAATACTTGAGATTGGCAAAGAGCTTCTCTGCATCCACGGTGGAGTACATCTCAAAAAGCTCCTTGATCTTAGCCATTCTTTCGGGCTCCCAGCCGGGAAGAACAGCACCGTTGGAATCCTTGGAAATAGCCTCGAACATATTTTCGGGGGTGATCTTATCTATAGCTTCCTGGGAATAGGCAAGTCCTGTGGATCCGTCAGCCAGCTTTCTTGCCAGTTCTGTTCTTGTCCAGTCAAAAACGGGCATGAAGTTGTAGCAGACCATATGTATGCCTTCAAGACCAAGATTTTCCAGTGTCTGAATGTAGTTATCGATATAAAGGTCGCGGTCGGGAGTTCCGACTTTAATGGCATCATGGATGTTAACGCTTTCGATGCCGGAAATGTGAAGTCCGGAAGCTTCAACCTCATCCTTTAATGCCTTGATCCTTTCGCGGCTCCATACCTCTCCGGGGGTGGTGTCATAGAGAGTAGTGATAACTCCTGTCACTCCGGGAACCTGTCTGATCTGTTTCAAGGTTACGGTGTCAAACTTTGACCCGAACCAGCGCATTGTCATTTCCATATTATGCTCCTTTGTTGTTGGAATGATAAATTCATGGGTTATTACACATAATTATATGAGGGTGATTTCTTTTTTTCAACCGAATTATTTTCATAAAATAGGTAAAAATAGCACTTATTATTGAAAAAACATACAAAAAAACGACCTGACGGCCGTTTTTTATTTCGGTATTATAAAGGTTACGGTGGTACCCACGTTGGGAGTGCTTTCAATGTGAAACTCTCCGTGCATCATCTCTTCGATACGCTTTTTGGTGTTCATTAGACCTATATGGCTTCTGGAGGTGTCCTGTTCGGCCATGGCCGAAAAACCTGCGCCGTTATCGATGATCTGTACCACGTGCTTGTCTTCTTCGGCGTAAGATCTGACAGTGATCTTTCCACCGGGCTCGGTGCGTCTACGTATGCCGTGCTTGATCGCATTTTCCACCATGGGCTGGATGGAAAGTGAAGGGAGAAGGAAGTTGTTGTCCTGTATATCATATTCCACTTCCAGATCCGGGAAGCGGAGCTGTTCAATGTCCGTATACGTTCTTGTGTGTTCCAGTTCCTTGATAAATGTCACCGGAGTGGTGAGATCCAGAGAATCCATATTGGTACGGAGATAGGTGGAAAACTCCGTAATAACGGTCTGGGCCTGTATCGGATTCTGGCCTACAAGAGCCTTTATGGTGGTCAGCGTGTTATAAAGGAAATGGGGCTGGATCTGGGACATCATGATCGCGATCTTGTTTTTGGTAAGCTCTGCCTCCAGTTCAGCCTCTTTGGTAGCCTGAAACTCAAGATAATGCTGGGCTTGCGTTTCATATAGCATGAAGAGGGAAAGGGCTGTGGCCGGCCAAAGTATCGAAATGTCCGCGGTTGCCACCTGCACACAGGAGGTGATGATGGGCGTGATCATGGTAAAGAGAAGCATTTCATTTTTCTTTCTCGTATGCTTGTTCTGGTCTCTGATGATAGTGATCAAAAGAAGAACAAAGGAGGCTACCACATAAACATAGGAGAATAAAATGTTCCAATAATAGAACGGTCCTCTGATGGGCTTTGTAAGCTCATCGAAGTAAAAAACCATACCGTTAAAAGGGTTGATAAAAGCTATGATCACAAATTCAGCCAACAAAGGAAGGGCGAAAAGATAGCAGATCGGAGGAAAAGGAATGGGAGGTTTCTTTAAAAACCTTACCTTTGCAAGAATGAACCATTGCCAGCAAAATACAGTTTGGGAAATGTAATAAACCGAATAAGCAAACAATTCAAAATACCAGCCAAAGGGTAAAGGCAAAATGCCGGAAAAATAAGATACCGCATTTGCACCCAGGATAGTGCTTACAGACACCATCATGCTGCGGAACAGGTATTTGTCCTGCATGTCCACGTTACCCGTGCTGTTTGTGAACCATATTACTGTAAGGACCAGCAGAGCGCCCAGGTCCAATATTATGTTTACCTGATAAAGACTCATTAAACTCCCATCTTTCCGACTCTGCGAAAACAGTGGAAACCAGTGGATTACATGGATCGGATTAATTCAAGATTCAGTATAAAATCACACATCAATTTTTACAACGGAAATATTTTACTTTGTTAGTCGCACAATCGCTTTTTTAGCCTTTTTTACCCGTATTAAAGTCCTTTTGAGAAGCTACGGCTTCTATGGAAGGGCGAAAGGAGAAACAAAGTGCCCGGTATTGAAATGACTTGTGAAAAATGCTATCATACACACAGTCTGCACCGCAAACAGGATTTGCGTCCAAGGATCGGAACGGAGTAAATATGCAAGTAGAAATTGACGGATACAAAGTTAATTATACCACAAAAGGTGACAACAAGAAATATGTAATTATTCTACAAGGTTGGGGGACAAAAATAGGGATTTACGACGGGATCGTAAATGCGTTGTGTGACAAATATAAAGTGGTTTCCCTTGACCTGCCGGGCTTCGGAGACAGCACGGAGCCCAGAGAAGGCTGGAGTGTGGAGGATTATAAAAACTTTTTCCTGAAGTTTGTTAAGACCCTGGGCATAGATTCCGCCACCCTTATCGGCCATTCCTTCGGCGGAAGGGTGATCATAAAGCTTTTTGCCGAAAAGGATCCGGATTTTAACGTGGAAAAGATCGTTCTGATCGACAGTGCGGGCATCGTAAGACCGAAAAGCTTTAAGACAAGGGCAAAGATCGCAAGATATAAGATAATAAAGAAACTGGCCGGCTTAAAGATCTCCGGATTTTTCTTCGGACAGGCTATCGAAGAATGGAAGAAAAAGCAGGGCTCCGAGGATTACAGAAATGCCAGTCCCGTAATGAGAGAATGCCTTGTAAAGGCGGTAAATGAGGATCTTACCTATCTTCTTCCGAAGATCGACAGGGAAACGCTCCTTATCTGGGGCGACAAGGACACGGCCACTCCCTTACAGGACGGAAAAGACATGGAAAGGCTGATCCCGGGCGCAGGTCTCGCGGTCATTCCCGGAACGGGCCACTATTCTTTTCTTGAGGCTCCCGGAGTCTTTTCAAGGATCATAAATGCTTTTCTTTGATGAGTAAGTAAGAACGGACGGGTTAAAGCAGTGAAAATGATATTATTAACCATAATTCAGATATGTTTTATTGTTTTGGGATGTGTGACCTTTTGGTACGGCATGCGCTACAATATCCACATGTTCCAGCAGAACAGCTACAAGAACAGGGTTCAGATCAAATGGCTTAAGGATAATTTTTCCAGGCAGAGATTCCTTTTGATCGATATATTGCCTCTCCTTCTTGTTTCTTTCTTAGGGGCATATATTTCCGCGATGATCTTTGCTGTTCTGTTTTCAGGACTTGTTTTGACCGGATATGCCTTGCTGAAAAAAAACAATACAAAGAAAAAACTGGTTTTTACCAAGAGGGTAAAAAGGCTGATCGCCTGTGAGCTGTTCATAAATATCGCGGTAGTCGCTTTGACCGGGATAATTTCGGGAAGAGCGGCGGGCTTAAGCTTTACATTAAGGACGGGAAGCAGTGCGATCGTTTTGCTCACGCTTTTACAGCCGCTTATGCCGGTATTGGCAAATGTGATCCTGAAGCCGGTTGAGAAGCATATAAATAACTCTTTTATAAATGAAGCCAAAAGGATGCTTGCCCAAAATCCGGGAATTAAGGTGATCGGAGTTACGGGAAGCTACGGAAAGACCAGTTTAAAGTTTTTCCTTAAGGAGCTTTTATCCGAAAAATATAATGTTCTTGCAACTCCGGAAAGCTTTAATACGCCCATGGGAGTGGTAAGGACGATAAGAGAAGGCCTTAAGCCCACCCATGAGATCTTCATATGCGAAATGGGTGCAAGAAATGTGGGGGATATAAAAGAGATCTGTGATATAGTCAACCCTTCCCACGGGGTCATTACTTCGGTCGGACCTCAGCATCTGGAGAGCTTTAAGACCATAGACAATGTGCGAAAGACAAAGTTTGAACTGGCCCGGGCCCTTCCCGCAGGAGGAAAGCTCTTTATAAACGGCGATTCTTTGGAAGCGAGAAAAGAAGAAGGAAATTTTAACCGCATATATTACGGCATAGATTCAAGGGACGGTTATTTTGCAAAAGACATAAGGCTTACCTCATTAGGGACCGATTTTACCGTGGTCACGCCTGACGGAGAGACAGAAGATTTTCATATGAGGCTCATTGGTTCCGTGAATGTACTTAACGTGCTGGGAGCCATAGCTGTAGCTCATTCCTTTGGCATAGGACTGTCGGAGCTTAAGGTGCCTGTAAGAAGGCTTCTGCCCGTAAGTCACAGACTGGAGCTCAGAGAAAACGGTCTTTACACCATCATAGATGATGCGTATAATTCTAATCCTGTGGGCTCCAAGGCAGCGGTGGAAACCCTTAAACAGTTTGAGGGCGTCAGGATCCTTATAACACCGGGAATGGTGGAACTGGGTGAAAGAGAAGACGAGCTTCATTACAAGTTCGGTACTTATGCGGCAGACTGCTGTGACTATATCCTGCTGGTCAACAGATACAGGACAAAGGAAATAAAAAGAGGGGCTCTGGAAAGCGGATTTCCTGAAAGAAGGCTTTTTGAATTTGATAAATTTACGGAAGCCATGGATTTTGCCTGCACAAAGATAAAAGATGAAGGACACAGGTTCATTTTGCTGGAAAATGACCTGCCGGACAATTATTAAAAACGTAAATGGTCCTAAGGAGGATTTAAAATGATAAATTTGGCGGTATTCTTCGGAGGTCGCTCCGTAGAGCATGAGGTTTCGGTAATTTCTGCGTTACAGGCCGTAGCAAGTCTGGACAGGAGCAGATATCAGGTCATTCCGGTATATATTACCAAACAGAACGAGATGTATATAGGAGAAGCTGTGGGAGATATTAAGGAATATAAGGATATTCCCGGTCTTTTAAAGAAGTCCCGTAAGGTGATCCTTATAAATGACGGTAAAGATACGGTACTTACCAATTATCCTTCAAAGCTTTTCGGAAATTTCACTCAGAGAGTGGATGTGGCTTTCCCCATCTTACATGGTACCAACGTGGAGGATGGAGTATTCCAGGGCTATTTAAAGCATCTGGGAGTTCCTTTTGTGGGCTGTGATGTATTTTCTTCTGCGGTAGGAATGGATAAATATGCCCAGAAGGTTATTCTCAGGTACAACAGAGTGCCTGTATTGGACAGCCTTTTGTATACGCTTTCCGATTATAAGAATACGGATAAGATGGTTAGAGAGATAGAGGAAAAGATAGGCTATCCGGTTATAATAAAGGCAGCAAATCTGGGTTCTTCCGTTGGAATATCCGTTGCTAAAGATAAAGAGTCTTTATATGCCGCCATAGACGATTCTTTCAGATATGCAAGAAAGGTATTGGCGGAGCATGCCATCACCAATCTCAGAGAGATAAACTGCTCCGTTTTGGGGGATGAGAATGAAGCCATTGCTTCGGAAATAGAAGAGCCTTTCCACAGTAAAGAGATATTGAGCTACAAAGATAAGTATCAGGGCGGCGGAAAGAGCGGCTCCAAGGGTATGGCAGGAGTTTCCAGACAGATACCCGCAAACGTTTCTCCCGAAATGAGAGACCGTATCAGGGAGCTGGCGGTAAAGAGTTTTAAGGTTCTGGGGTGCAGCGGTGTTTCCAGGATCGACTTTATGCTGGATGAGGACAGAAACGAGCTTTACTTTAACGAGATAAACACGATCCCCGGATCTCTGGCTTTCTATCTTTGGGAGCCTGTGGGGATACCTTATAAGGATCTGCTTAACAGAATGGTGGAACTTGCTTTAAAGAGGGCAAGAGAAGATGAAAAACTGACCTTTTCCTTCGATACGAATCTGCTTTCAAACAATGCGTTTTCGGGAAGTAAAGGAGCAAAAGGCTCTAAGATGTAAGGCGGTATAATGAAGAAAGATGTACTGATAAAGATAGCAGGGCTTCATTCCGGAGACAGTGAAGACAACGATATGGAGTTAATGGTAAACGGGACCTTTATGAAAAGCGGGGATAAGATCTATCTGAGCTATGAAGAAACGGATCCGGACGGTATGGACTATAAATGCCGTTTGAAGCTGGGGAAGGATGAAGTGGTGTATACCAAGACAGGTATACTCACAACAGAACTCTATTATTGTCTGGGTGAGCCCTATGAATCCATAGTCAACACACCTTTTGGTACACTGGAGGTGGAGATAGTTACGGAGAAGATAGAGTACAAAAACAATCCGGAAGCCCTTGTGGATCTGAGCCTTGACTATCTTTTGACCCTTAATGACGAATATGTCTCCAATTGCAATATGAAGGTTTATGTTCAGGAGATCGTAAAGCCGGCAATATTGTAACGGGCAAAAAAATAAGCTTCGGGAGATTCCCGAAGCTATTGTTTTGTCAGAAATTATTTTATAGGATCAACCAAACTGTAACTGTATATCTTTGGTATATACGTCAACGTAGCTGTAAGAAGCAGTCTTTATTGTATCAGCTGCCTGATCGAGCTTTATAGTAAAAATACAAGGATAGGTCTCGGTTATTGTTCCCTCAACAACGTCATACCTGTTACGTCCCATATTTTTAGTGACTTTTACGTGATTACCTACATTACCCCTAATGCTCCTCACTACGGCACCCATGTCGCCCTGCTGCTTCATAACATTCTCCTTTCGCGGCCGTCAGACCATTCACGTATTCTCCCTGTTTTTATATAAAAAACACAAGAGTTAGATATTGAATTTTCCGAAAACTACTATATCATGTGCTTTAAAGTTTGTCAAGGAAAAATAGTGGTAATTTAACGTGGTGAACACAAGATGTTGTAAAAAGCCCCCCTGCGGACATTGGCCGCAGGGGGGCTCATTTACGTTTATTTAGTCTTCTTTTTTTGGGAATTTGCTTCCTTTTGAGCCTTTTCAGCTTTGCTTAAAAGACGTTTGAAGAAGCCTTTCTTTTCAGGGGGGGTTTCAAGAGGACCGCGAAGTCCGGAAACCTTGATGATGTACATACCGTTGATAACAGCCTTTACTTCCTTCTTTACAGGGATGTTATCGAAGATCTTGGCATCACACATGAGGGTGTGAACCTGAGGACCTACCTTTGCCTTTACAACAGGCACTTTGGAACGCTTAAGGTACCAGGGGGTCTGCTGAAGTACGATATCGGGAAATCCCGCTTCTGTCATCTTCATCCGCTTTTTATCGATGATGAGCATTGAAACGGTCTGGGCACCGTTCATTATGTTTGCTTCCGCAGCTTCCTGCTTTTTCTGCATTTTATTGCCCCAGATAACAAGAGCAACAAGTCCGACAACAAGAACTCCGAGGATTACCAAAAGAACTATTGACCACGTTGCCATCAATACAACGGGACTGATGTAAATAAAAACTGACATTTAAGAACCTACCTCTCTGAACGGGCTAAAATAAAACCTGAGTTTCTGCCCCGATAATTGGGTATAATATACAGTAAAAACGACTATTTTTCAATGTTTTTTTCTTGAGCTGCCAATGCTTTTCTTTCCTGTTTGCGGGAATAGTTTTTCGTAAGGTATTTTTCGTGGCCTTCAAGCATTTTTCCGACGATCTTCTGGGTGTAAGCTCCGACAAACTTAAGATCTTCCTCCGAAAGCTTATCCAGGTAAATGGGTTCGCCGTATTCGATTACAGCTGTGGCTCTTTTTACAAAGGGTTTATGGTTTTCAAAGATATCATCGGCTCCGGAAACAGCTACCGGTATAATGGGACAGCCGGACTTTGTGGATATCTTGAAGCTTCCTTCTTTAAAGGGATTCATTTCCCTGGTCTTGCTTCTGGTGCCTTCGGGGGAGATGAACATTGAGATGCCGCTGTTAATGTTGTCGATACTCTGAAGGATCATCTTAAGACCCGAACGGGGATCTTTTCTGTCCAGGAAATAACAGCTGCAAAGATCCATCCACCAGGAAAGGAAAGGCACTTTACGCAATTCCTTTTTTGAAACTATGCCTGTAAGAACGGGCAGCGAAGCATATGCCAGCGCGGCGTCCAGAATTCCTCTGTGGTTTGCGGCAAACATTACCGGCTTATCCTTTGGAACATTGTCAAGTCCCAGCTTGATAACTTTAGTGCCGGCAAAGAACAATACCACCGAAAAACCCACCTTTACTACGGGCTGAGCTATCTTTGACACCTGCACCGGATACTTGCGCCTCATGAGTTCCAGCACTATCAGGAGAGGGGAGGTGATTATAAAAAACAATACAAGGGTGAGGACTGCCATTAGTAAGAAAAACATATGTATTTATTCCTCCGTTGTCTGAGCAATGTTGTTAACGGTATCATCACCGTCTGTGTCGTCTGTTGTATCCTCAGTCGGATACAAAGGACTGTCGGCAGTAAGTAACAGGGAGTCATCCAGTTCCTTTGCCCGGGCATAATCTTCGGGCCACAGGAAATAGCCGGAGACATCTGTTATATATTCATACTGGGTCTTTTCGTAAGGTAAGTAGTATTGAACATTTCCGTAATGATCAAAGGAAACGTTGTTGTTTTTGTCTCTCTTGGGAGTCTTAATGATGGGAATATCACCTGCATCCAGGGCGATCGTTGAGTTGTTGGGAATATGAAGTATTTCCTTGAACAAAACTTTGCCGTCACTGTCGTAAACGAGATTTCCGTCATTATCTATAAGAGGATCCGAATAGAAGGGATTTCCGCCGTCATCTGACCAAAGGAAATTGTTAATGAACAGAGCAGGCTTGGTAAGGATGTAGCCCGAATCTCCGTCCGCAAACATCTGACCCTTATAATTAACAACAGTTTCGGGAACTATATAGTTGCCCTTGTAATCCTGAAGCAGAACTCCGTCAGGGGTTCTTAAATAAGGAATGAGATAAGGCATATAGGTTTCTGGATTTATCAAAACCCTGGTCTTAGTTTCATCTGTATAAGCAAGAACACCTTCATTGGAGTGATGTTCGTAATACTTGTTTGCAAATTTTACATCGGCGGTATCCACAAGAGGCGTCTTATCAAGATACTCTCTTGAAACAGTGGAAGGGCATTTATAATACTCTTCCAGAGTCAGACCGCTGTAGTAAAGATAATATGCAAGAGGAACTCCTACATATCTTATATGCCAGGGTTCATAGGAATAGCCGGTGATCATAACATCATCCTCGGAGTATCTTAAGATAAATCCGAAACGCCAGCAATTCTCGGCGATCCAACGTCCTTCGGCCGATCTTGCAAAACTGTTTACCAGATCATATCCGCAGGATTGGCAGGAAATGTCAATGGCAAGACCGGTCTGATGTTCACTGGTGCCGGGCTGTGCCGAATAGTAGTTGGTATGAGATATGCCGTTTGCAAAGATATAATTGGTATAAATTGTGTACTGTCTTTCGTAGGAACGATATCCGGAAACGCCTACAATATTTAAGCCGCTGTTTTCCCAGGCATCATCGCACATGGCATCGAAGGCCTCTGCTGCATAGGAGCGAAGGAGGAACCTGTCGTCGGTGCTTCCGGGGTTAAGAGAGTGACGGATGGCTGTGAGACCCTCCGGAACGTAGTTGTCCGGAAGAGGATGTTCACGGTTAACGATGAATGTATAATCGGAAGGATCCGTGATCGGAGCCTCGAAATCCGTTTTAACCAAAGGAATGGGCGAAGGGGTGGCTGTAGCATCCGGTGTGGGGGTAAATACCGGCTCTTCGGTGATAAGAGGCTCGGGGGTTGCTGTTATTTCGGGTATCGGAGTGTCCGTAGTCTTCGGAACGTCAGTGGGAGCCTTTGAAGTATCGGGAACGGGTGTCGGAGTCGCAACCGCTTTTTCAGTAGGAGTTGCATTGTAATCCGGGGGCGGAGTAAGAAGCTCCGAAGGTGAAACGAAAAAGCTTTGTTCACAGCCTCCGAAAACCAATGTAAATGCAAGCATAGCTGCAGATAGGATCAGGGTTTTTGATTTTTTATTGTTCTTTCTCATGTTCTTCTCTTTTCGTATTTACATCGAAAATATAAGGGAGATTTCCCTATAATCGGAAAAAAGTATAGCACGTTTAAATTAGTAATGCAAGTTACGGAAATGTTACAGAGGTGAAGTGAGCCTGGGGGACGGGGTTAGGGGTTCATTTTTTGACACCCGGGGACGGGGTTAGAGGTTCATTTTGGCGCTTTGCGCCGAAAAATGAACCTCTAACCCCGTCCCCGGGTGTCAAAAAATGAACCCCTAACCCCGTCCCCAAAGGCTCAAAAAGTGAACCCCTAACCCCGTCCCCGGGTGTCAAAATTTAAAAAAATTTCCACTTAGACAAGAAATACCCCGGGATCACTACTATGATGAAGAAGGCCCAGCTCACCAAAGTAAAGACTTTCACAAACTGCAATCCCTTACCGGGATATTCCCGCACATATATCCTGTAGTTGATGACGGAAGCCAGGGATCCGATAAGAGAAACCAGCCCTGCCGTGTCCGCGCCGTATATCAGTCCCGCAAAATTTTCCGAGAAAGGATAAAGCACAATGGAGGCGGGAACATTTGATATCAGCTGGCTTAACCCTATAGCCCACCAGTATTCTCTGCCTGCAACCGCCCTTTTAAGAACAGCGGATATCGAAGGGTTAGCTGCGATAGATGACGAAAAAACAAAAAAGCAGAAAAAGGTCAGGATCAAAACATAGTCAACCCGTTTGAACAGACTTCTGTCATTAAATAATACAGCGATCAAAACCGTCGCGACAGCATATGCCCAGAGGCCGGTTCTTGTGACGATCACCGTCAGCACAAGAGCGAACAGGATCAGATAAACTATTCCCCTCCTGTTTAAAGAAACCGATCCGATCTGAGGAGTTTTGTTGCAGTCCGAAGGCTCTTTGGGATTTTTTCTGTATAAAAAGAATACAAATATGATCAAAAGGATGGCGGAGGATGCGCAAAGAGGAAGCATATGCAACATAAAATGAGGCGCTGTCACATCTGCCTGCCCGTAAAGGAACAGGTTTTGAGGGCTTCCGAAGGGTGTGAGGAGGGATCCGCGGATGGCGGCGATGTTTTCCATTGAGATCACGGGCAAAATGTACTTTTCCTTGCCGCCCTGCCTGAAAAGCAGGATGGTGAGGGGCACAAAAATGATAAGGGAAACATCGTTGGTTACAAACATGGAGGTGAAAAATACGCCGAAGATCACGAACAGCGACAGGCCTACCATTGAGTGAATCCCTGATGCCATGCGGACAACAGGGCCAAGCACGTTTTCTTTTTTGAAGCCCTCAAGGACGCAAAGCATCATGAGAAGAACACCAAGAGTCCGCCAGTCTATGGCTGTCAGCAGTTCCTTTGTGGGCGGGGTGATGAAAAGTGAAACTATAGCGGCCAAAAGCGCCAATGTCAGCATCATTTCTTTTTTTAGCAGATTTAATATCTTCTTCATAAGGGTTACCTTTTACCATGATTATTTCAGAACGGTTATAGCAGAAAGACGGCCGGAAAGCAACAAAAATAATGAGCCTTTGGGGACGGGGTTAGGGGTTCATTTACTGATCAAATATTATCATTTTTTTACGAAAATCTATCTGTCGCCCTACATTTTGCTGTTTTCTTTTGGAGCCCACCCCTGCACCGGCAATTTATATGCAACGTCGGTAAATCTGTTGCTTTTATATAATTATCTTATCAAATTCGACTCTGTTTTACGTTTTAAACATATGTGAAATTTAGTTGCAAAAAAGTTTTAGAAAAGTTTTAAATATACGATTACATTTGAACTTTATTTCTGAATTACATTATGGTATTCTCTAATTACATATAATATGCCTTTTATATTTTAAAAAATCCGGAGGTAGCCGCATGAACACACCCACTCTTGACCTGAAACAGATCAAACAGATCAACCGATTATTACTGACGGTTATACTTATAGCCTCGTTTTTCGGCACAGTCGGCCTTCTGGCTCAGCTCACATCAGCCGATATACCGTACATAAAGATCTTTTTGCCTATAGCCATTACTATTGTAAATGCTATCGCATCAATACTGATCTACTTGAAAGGCCCTGAGAATTTCTTTCATAAATACGTGGCTTGCGGTTACAGCGTTGTTTTTGCTTTCATGTTGCTCATGTCAGAGACAGGTACTCCCTTTCCTTACATGATCCCCATAATGATCATTATCGTGCTCTATCTGGATCTCAGGGTCACCAGAGCTTTGGGAATAGTATACATTATTTTTAATGTTGCCCGTGTAATAAAAAATATAACCTCCAACCCCGTGGAGGATGTTTTAGAGATCTCCATGGTATCCATGATAATATCAATTCTTACCACAGTGGCAACCATTCTAGGTTCCGGGCTTCTTTCCCGTTTCATATCCGAGAATATGGAGAGTATTCAATCTGCCGCTGCAGAACGTGCCAGGATTTCCGAAAACATCATAAATGTCACCAACCGTGTAACCTCCGATTTCTCGGATCTTAAGAAGGGGCTGGATGAGATAAAAGCAACCTCCGAAACTGTATGTTCCTCTATTGAACAGATCGGACTGGGCAACAACGAAAATCTTAAAGCAGTTGAACTCCAGACCAAGAAGACGGAAGAGATCCAAAACCTTGTTACCGAAACAGACAATTTGTCTATGGAAGCTGTGGAAGTATCCGGGCAGATGTCAGATATGCTCGGTAAGAGTCTTGAAAATATGGAGAGCCTGGTAACCCAGGCAATCGAAACCACAAATGTAGGAAGACAGATGATGGAAGCCGCGGAAAGGCAGCAAAAATCCTCCGAAGATGCAATGAACATTACAGATATCATTTTCAGCATTTCGGGACAGACTAACCTTTTGGCATTGAATGCATCCATTGAAGCAGCAAGAGCCGGAGAGGCAGGTAAGGGCTTTGCGGTAGTCGCAACCGAGATCAGCGATCTGGCTGCCAAGACCAAGCAATCCACCGAGCAGATCACCCGTATCCTACAGGAGCTCACCCAAAACGCCGGCGATGTTTCAGATAAAGCTGCAAAGACAGTTGAAATGGCCGGTGCTCAGAAAGAACTTGTAGAGCAGGTAAAAAGCGTTATGTCCGACTCCAGAGAATGTTCACTTAAACTTGGAGATAAACTGCATACAGCGAGCAGCGATATGGGTAAGATCAAGCGCTCAAACGACGAAGTGGTAAATTCCACCACCAAGCTTCTTTCCACCAGCGAACAGTTTACCGAGAACACAAAGGAATCCATATCAACCAGCAGAAACAATATGTCGAAGATCGAGGATTCTGTAGAAATAATGGCCAGAATCTCCTCCATGCTTAAAGAACTGGCACAGTAACCACAGATACAAAGGAGGCAATTTTGTCGAACTCACCCACCAAAAAAATTAATATGCGGGTAGCCGTGACTAAACGCATGCTGAAAGAGGGGCTCCTCAGATGCCTGGAGACAAAGGATCTTGAAGAGATCACCATCAGCGAGCTCTGTAAAGAGGCCGGAATAAACAGAGCCACCTTTTATAAACATTATAATTCTCCTTTTGATCTCCTTAACGATATAGGCCTGGATCATTCGGAACAGATATTTGAGCTTTACAATAAAACCTTGTCGGAAAATCCCGGGAATGAAGAAGCAGCTCAGCTCAAGTGTTATGAATATCTTTTTAACCATAAGAAAGATCTGCAGGTCCTGTTTTCCGCAAATGCCGACAAATATTTTGCCGAATTTGCAATGAAATATTTTAGGGAAGCGTGGTCTAACAATCCGCAATTTCAAAAAAACTATGATCTGGATCCTGTAGAGGCAAAACTGGCTGTTACAGCCTTCAGTTGGTCTACCTACTGTATCGTCCGTCAGTGGATACTGGAAGACCTGCCCAAATCTCCAAAAGAAATTGTGGATCTTCTCAAAAAGGTCCAGCCTCTTAATTTCATATACAAAGTATAATGAACCCCTAACCCCTAACCCCGTCCCCGAGGGTCAAAAAATGAACCCCGGGGACGGGGTTCGTTTTTTGACCCTCGGGGACGGGGTTCATTCTGCTCCATTTTTGCCTTGTAATTGACAAAAATAGGTTGTATCATTGCTGTCAGCAATTTAAAAAGACAGGTGAAGATGATATGATGAAAGCAAATTATCACACTCACACCACCCGCTGTCATCATGCCGTAGGCAGTGAGCGTGAGTACATTGAATCGGCCATCGCGCAGGGTTTTAAGATCCTGGGCTTTTCTGACCACACTCCCCAGCCCTATCCCGACGGATTCAGATCCGGCATCAGAATGGGAATGGACGAGATAGGAGATTATACAGAAACTCTGGTTAAACTCAGAGAAGAATATAAGGATAAGATCAAGATCCTTATCGGATATGAAGTGGAATATTTTCCAAAATACTTTAACACACTTATCAAAGAACTGAAAAAATATCCTTTGGACTACATCATTCAAGGGCAGCATCATGTTCCCGACGAAGTGGAAGGCTTCTATACCGGCTTTAAGACTGACAGCGTTGAAAAGCTCAAAGCCTACGCCGACCTCACGGTGGAAGGTATGAAAACAGGTCTTTTCACCTACCTTGCTCATCCGGATCTTATTAATTTTACCGGAGATGATGATGTGTACAAAAAGCATATGTCCCGGGTCATTGAAACCGCCATCGACATGAACATTCCACTGGAAATCAATATGTATGGCTTCGTTGACGGCCGCCACTACCCTTCCGACAGATTTTTCTCCTTCGCGAAAGAATATGCCCCCAGATTCGTGATCGGTTGCGATGCTCATAATCCTCAGATGATAAAGCAGCCGGAAGGCATACCCGGTCTCGACGATTTCCTGAAGCGAAATGATATACTGTACGGAGATAATATTATCAATTTAAAAGCAGTAAATTAAAAAAGGGTGAGACCTTGATCTCACCCATATTTTTTGCCTTAAGCCAAAATCTTCTTTACTGTCTCCGCGATCTTAGCATCCTTACAATCCTTGAAGAAGTACTCGCTGAAGTGCTCTCCCGCAAGCGCGCCCTTAACCAGTTCACGGTCAAGATTCTCAAGGATGAAGCAAAGGTCTTTGTATGTAACCAGCTTAACTTCGTCCAGGATCTTCTTGTTTCTCTTCTCCGGAACGGCTCTCTCTCTGGGATAGCCCTGACCGCTCTCTTCACAGAACAGCTTTTCAAAAATGTACTCGAGGTTCAGATCTCCGCCCCAGCCGAAGCCCTTTGCAAAAGGAATGGCAATGGCATTTCCGTCATTGATCTGAGCGAAGGTATATGCATCAAGAGCATCTTCCACATGTCCGCATATAACTCCCGGGAAGGAATTGAGTGCAAGCATTGCGCCTTCACCTGTTCCGCAACCTGTGATAACATAATCCGCAGCCTTGGAATTTAAAAGAACTGCCGCAAGAATACCGTTCTGAACATATGTGAGCTGTGCTGCGTCATCTGCTTTATACATACCGTAGTTGATGACTTCATGTCCCATGGGCTCAACAACTTTCTTTAAAGCCGCTTCGATGATCGAATTCTTCGCCGCCTGGCTGTTCTCATTGATCAGTGCTATTTTCATATCTTTCTCCTATCTTTTATATAATAATATTTTTAAAATAATGTTGCTTATCCCAACAGAATTATTATAACAAACCAAAGTTAGCAGTGCAATGATTACTTAAAAATGAACCTTGGGGACGGGGTTAGGGGTTCAAAAAATGAACCTCTAACCCCGTCCCCGGGGGTCATTCACAGCATACATATTGCCGACCTCTGTAATTGTCGACAACATATATGCTTATTTTGTTGCTTTTTCGTCCAATTTGACTTGAATTAACACACAACTTTAATACATATTTAATATGCAGAAAACTTATTGTATTGTATAATGTTAACCAAATTGCACACTCAATTTTACGATTGCTAAACAGGAGGTTTTTTTATGAATAAAGAACAATTTATGCGAGCAAACAAAATGGCTTTTATCATTAATCTGTTTGTTCTGATATCAGCTATGCTCTTGATGATCTTTCAGGGTTTGGAAATCGGCTTTAGCACAGGTATCATCCTGGAGATGGTATCCACTGTTTTGGCATTTTGTTCCCTTATGATAGGTATAACAAGAGGCAAGGACAATAAGCTGGGCGTAATGACCATCCTTACCGCCTCCGCATTTGTATATCTGGTAGTCATCCTTGTGCAGAATCAGTTTGTATTCTTCTCCTACGGTATTCCGATCCTTATTTCCAGTATGGTTTACCTTAATCTGAAGGTTGTAAAAGCCGGTATGCTTGAGATGGGCGCCACCTACCTCATCCTTTTCATAAGAAACCTGACAGCAGGCACAGCAGTTCTTAAAGAGGCTTTGGTTGATACCGTTGTCCTGATCCTTTGTCTGGTAACCGTTTACTATGTGGTCAAGTTATTGGTGGCTTTCAACAAAGAAAATACCGAAAAACTTGAAGCCGCATCGGCAAAGTCTAAAGAAACATCCGACAATATCATAGAAACCGCCAACAAGATCGGTGATTTCTTCCGGACAGTTAATTCAAATATGGAAAACTTGAAGAACATGGTTTCCGAAAACAAAAATGCTATGGTTAAGATAGCCGGAAACACCGAAACCACTGCCCGTGACATAGATGTTCAGGCGGAAAGATGCCGTGAGATCCTCCACCAGACAGAAGAGACCAATGTAAGTAAAGACCGCATGGTGCAGGCAACAAAATCGGCAAAGCAGACCATCTCCGACGGAAATGCAGTACTCAAAGAGCTTAAAGACAGAGCCCAGGAAGTTGAAAGAGACAGCATGGCCACTAAGGAGGCCACTTCCAAGGTTAACGATAAGATCAAAGATGTTCAGACCATCGTCGGCTCTATCATCGCCATATCCGGGCAGACCAATCTCCTTGCCCTGAACGCATCCATAGAAGCCGCAAGAGCAGGCGAAGCGGGACGTGGCTTTGCGGTAGTCGCTGAAGAGATCAGAAATCTTTCCGAGCAGACCAACGAGGCTTCCGACAAGATCACCCAGATCATACAGGAACTTACGGATGATGTGGAAGTTACCGTTTCGAAGTTTGAAAGCATGACAGAGTCCGTTAAGGAACAGAATCGTATGATCGTCTCCACCGGAGAGCGATTTGATGATATCAATGAAAATGTAAGCAATCTTCTTTCTGAATTTACCGAACTTGAGAAAGGTATAAATGCCATATCAAAGTCCACGGTGGAGATCAATGAAAGTATCAACAATCTGGCCGGTAACAGCCGAACCATAGCGGATCTCTCAAAAGAGGGAGAAGATACTTCCAAAGCCGCGGTTTCTTCCTGCGATAACATGGGTAAAGTCCTGGATAGTATCCACGGCGCGGTAAAAGAACTGACCGCTCGTTAAAGGAGATGCTACGCGCAGCCCCCAACCCGGCCGATATCCCCGTAATCTTCCTCACCGGCAAAAACGATAAGGAAAGCATAAAAATGACCTGAAGGACAGCCTTTCCGAGTTCTTCGCAACTAAGAAACAGCCCCTGCAGGTCTATTAGAGCTCATCCTTTCCGCTCTCCCGCTTTCGCCCCGATCACATTTTTGATCTGCTTAGCGGTGGCAATGGGATAAACCTCTGATATTTGCTTAGCAATTGCTGCCCCGGATTCATCCGGGGCTTCTTTATATGATCTCGTCACGTACTCACGGCCCCAAAGGCCTTCGGGAGTGGTATAGATCGCTATGGGCCAGCCGTACTGTTCTCCTTTTTTGTTGGTCCGCTGCCTAAAATCCCGCACGCACAGATACATTTCCATCTGAAGTCCGGTGACAGTACCGTCGAAGCCTTTTTCTCCGCCTTTTCCAAAGCCTGCTTTTTCCTTAAGCTCGTTGGAAAAGTAATCTCGATCCGTAAATTCTTCCCCGTACAGATCCATGATCTTTTTCTGCTTGGCAGAGGCTTTTCCGTCCTCCCACAAAGCATCAAAATCATATCCGTCCCTGCGGTAATTCAAAAAACGTGGCATCCATTCCTTAGATATAAAGCCTGCCTTCCTATCAAAAAACTTTCCATAGGCCACTTTCCCCCTACGGGCAATGATCTCACGCCATTCCCAGGGATCGCGCTCCCGATCTCCCGACCACCAGAATTCCGGCACTGTCCTCTCTTCCAGAGAAAATCCCGGGATCTCATTTTTAAATAAAGGCAAAAAGCCTACTTTATTGATATAGTTTTCAGCCTCTTCCACCGTATGCAGGCATTCCGGGTCATTCCATTCAACCCCGTACATTATCCATGTTCCATTCTCATTTCCCATAAATCCACCGGTCCTTTTCCTTCTTTATACCGATTATAATACTCCTGTCCCAAAAGAAAAAGGTACATAAAACTAAAATTTTGACACCCGGGGACGGGGTTAGAGGTTCACTTTGGCCCCTGAAAGTGAACCTCTAACCCCGTCCCCTAGGCTCATTTCCTATGCGTAGTTCATCCAAAAAAAACGCAGTTCGTCATCTGTGTGTTGCAAATGTCTGATCATCTATAAATAATGGTTTGCAGGTGATGTAACGAAGATCGATCATAAAAGAATTATCGGGATGATATTATGTTAATTATTAATTCAGAGGCAAGCGTAAAAGCATCGGTTGAAATGCTTGGAGATGTGCATAACGGAAACAAATGGGTATTGGACTCTTATTTCAACCTGAAATGGGATTGCAAAAATAACACACTGTCCCATTGTGGTATTGGTGGAGCAGGTTCATTCGAGTCCATTTTGAAGAGCCCGCTTTTTGATGGAAACCATATCAAGAATTATTCTGAAGAAGTTGATATGTTTCTGAAAAGAGGCTATTCGTTGATCTTACCGATCAGTACCCAAAAAATGGGCATACCCGGTAAAAATTTTTATCATAATATATTCGTCGTATCAGAATATGATGATAGGAATATTTATGTATATGATTTTTGGGCTCCGGAATTTAAATGGAAGAAAAAGATATGGGAGAAAGAAAAAATAATACATGCTATTCACGAAATTGAAGAAAGAAAGCAATATGCGATCGCGTTAAAACCTAATGACAGCAGTGACATAATGCCATCGTCACTGAGCATAAAGGATTATACACGGGCATATGAAAACGCTGCTTCTAATATCGGGATCAATGTGTATGAGAGAATGATCGGGTGGATCCAAAATATGGAGAGTGTATTTTTTTTGGACCATGTCATATTTGTTACTGTTGAGGAACATTTTTGTATTTGGAACAGCATTACCGAAGCTGATACGCAGATAAACAGTTTAGTTCAGGAAGCGTTAATGAAAGCAAAAGCGTTAAGAAATTTATCAATGAAATATTGGTATTCAAAAAAAGTAAACAGTGAATGGAAGGAGGAACTGGTGAAGAGAGTTAATGAGATCCGCTTATGTGAACAGAATATAACAGGTATGGTTGAAAACACGGATATGAGTGTGATCTAGGTAAAGATATTCTGTTAAGTAAATGCAAAAACCAAAATGTTTAAATGATTAAAATGAATAGGGGAAGAAGAAAATGAAAAGAAAAGACACAATTGTTGATGCAATTAATGCAGTATTGGGAACTGATTATGAAGCAGATAAGATCGAAGGAAATATGTTACTTGTTGATGATCTGTTATTTGATTCTATTTCACTGATCCAACTGGTTGTTGAATTGGAGGATAGATTTGATGTTTCTATGGATGAATTGGAGGATTTTTCGGTTTTTGAAACGGTTGACAGCGTTTGCGATTATGTAGGTCAATTGTCGGCCGAGTAACAAGTGATAATAAATGAAGGATAAGTAAACTGATGACTTTAGAGATATTGAGTAATGTCAGAAATAAGAAAAAGCCTGTTTTTTGTCTGATCATTGTGCTGATGAGTCTTCAGACTGTATTAACTACGATCTGCGTGACTGAACTCATAAAAAGAATCGTGGCACTTATACTTGAAAAGGAAGCAATGATCGATACGTTGCTGTTTTTTTTCGTTGGTATGTTTTGTGTCTATGGGATAGTTTATTTTTCCGGCAGAATGATTTCTTTTTATTATCAAAAATCTGCCACAAAGGCGCTGGAGAAGGAAGCGCTTTGTTCGTTGTGTAAGTTGGATCGATGGGACAATGGTTTTGATGGTATGAGTCTGTTGCCCAAAATACGTAATGATGTTTATCAGTATACTTCATTAGAGGTAACTCTGCTGAACCAGAAAACAGAAGTATATACAAATATCATTTTCGGTTCCATCTATGCAATTATAACCAATGTATATGTTTATGCGGGCTGTCTGATCGTTATCGGAGTCATCTTTTTTATCACGAAAAGAGCCTATCCAAAGCTAAAGGAATATGAGTATGCGATCGGAAATGAATTCAACCGTAACTATGCAAATATTAATGAGATCATTAACAACATCGGTATTATCCACCTTTTAAACCCCAAACATATTTTAGAGGATTTTCGTGATGTGGCAAAGAAAAATGTTGATCTGAACATAAGAAAAGGAAGAGTATTTGCTTATGTCTTTATTTGTAAAAAAATATCAAATGTATTTTTGGTATTTATGACCTGCTTTCTGGGTGTCATTTTTCAAAAAGAGACCGGTGATCCGGTTATCACCATATCAGAGATTGCAGCCCTGGCGTATTTGATCCCCAATATATCCAAAAAGATCTTAGAGATCATTGATATCAATATTCAAAACAATAATATGAAAGCCACCGGTGAAAGAATAGATCATTTATTTGATTTAAAGAAATATGATGAAACCGGAAAAGAAGGCATCAGTTCTATCTCTGAGATATCGATCAATAAACTAAGGTTCTCATATGGGACCAAGCCTGTTATCGATAATATGACCCACACCTTCAAAAGAGGTCAGGTCACCGTCCTGCAGGGAGAAAGCGGGTGTGGGAAAAGTACATTATTAAAGATCATTTGCAGGGTAATTCCGGTTTCCGATGGTATGGTGTTTGTTAATTCTTTGGATATCAACAGGATCCATAGAGAGTCGATCTGGAGAAGAAGCAGTTATGCTTCACAGGTATCCCATGTGGTTAAAGGCAGTATCAAAGATAATATTTTGATGGGACGTGAGTTGGATATCGGTAAACTTCAAAAAGCGATACACATATCAACATTAGATGAGTCGCTTAATAATTTCCCGAACGGATTGGAAGAGATCGTTTCTGAAGAAAATATATCAAGCGGGGAAAAACAAAAGATCGCACTGGCCAGAGCCATTTACAAAGAGCCCGATTTTTTGTGTCTGGATGAAATTACCGCAGCAATGGATCCGGCTTCTCAAAGAATGGTTATGGAGAATGTGGCTGAGTATGTACAAGAAAAAGGGATTTTTTGTGCATACGTGTCACACAGTATAGAGAATGATCACATCCCAAATGTAGAGATCGTAAAATTATTGGGGGCGGGGAATGTTTAAAAGAATAATTCATGATTTTAAGATAAGTCTGGAACATTTGCCGGAACGAAAAATAAATCTATATAAATGGATTTTTTTACGGGCATTGAATGAAACATTATCTCCGCTGATGGTTCCGTTTATTATACGTATCATGTTGGACACGTACTACAACAGAAAACAATTTTTGATCATTTCCCTGACAGTATGTCTGGTAATGATCCCTGTGTTCATGTTGAGTTACTATATTTATGTTTATTCTGATGCTTGGGTTATCGAGACAATGTATGCTTATCAAGGCAATGCCCTGGAAAAACTATGCAAACTTTCTCCCCGTGTATTAAATGAAAAGTACACGAAAGGAGATATGTCTTATGTTATAAATTCCGGTGCCTGGGGAATGATCCAGTTATGGATGAAAATTTTCAGAATTGTAGGCCCCCTTGTAGGTACAATAGCGTTGTTGATCTATTCGATCGATTTTTTTACATTTTTTGTGATCGTTCTTCTGAGCGCGATCACCATCGATATTTTTGCGGCCTGGCTTCAAACAAGGGTTAATTTTCGTTTGAACGAACAGCTGGTATCCATTCAAGGTCGAAAAGACAATGAACTTCGCTTTATATTAAATGAATTAGAATTCCTTGTAATGAATGATGAGATCGGTAAAGAGTTAGAGGCAAATGATGCTATTGTTCATGAATACTGGAAAAACACGAAAAAGACAACCGCGTTTGATGCAGGAGTTCATTCTGTTACAGAAATAATATCGGCATTGCTTAAGAGCATTGTTTACAAACAAGTTGAACAAAAGAACGATGAGTTGTCGCCCGGACGGATCAGTACGATTAACCAAATGTATTCAAATGTCAAGGATTCTGCCCAGAAAACAAGAAGTCAGATCACTACCCTGCCAAATCTGTTGGTCCCGGTTGAGAAGATGAACGAATTGATCGTAAATGCGGACCGCGGAGATCAGGATCTGAAGTGGGATGATGATTCATGCATCAGTGTTAAGCATTTATGTGTTGATTATGATAATAAACAGGTCATAAAAGACATGAATATTGAGATCAGGAGCAACGATAAAATAGCTATTATTGGGGCAAATGGCTCCGGAAAGTCCACTTTTCTGAAGGTATTACTTAAAAATATAAATATATCCGGTGGGGAAGTGCTTATTGATCAACACAAACTGGAGAACATCAGCAATCAGGCAGTCAAGAATCTTTTTTCTTATTTACCGGCAGATCATCTGCTTTTTTCAAAAAGTGTAGAAAAGAATATCAACATGAATACCCTTGAGAAGCACAGTCGCCCGGATAGCCTCTCTATATTGATGAAGTCATCCTTTGATGAAAACACTGCTGCTGAGATCATAGATAAGAATACCCACGATCTATCGGGGGGACAAAAACAAAGGGTTGCCTTCGGAAGACTTATCTCTATGAAAAAATCAGTGTATTTATTAGACGAACCGACAGCTTCTTTGGATACCGAAAATGCAGAAAATCTGATGGATTACATCTTTCATTATCTGGATACATATATTTTTACTACGCATAGGGCAAAAGAGATCCACTATGCAAATAGAATAATCTTTATACAATCCGGTGAAGTTATATGCGATCTGCCGAAAAATGATTTCCTGGAATCCGGGTATTATCAGACCTGGTTAGGTCAAAATAACGAAGAGGGATACGCTAATGAGCTTTGAAAATGAAATGTTTCAAAATAATATACGTACTATAAAAAAAGTGTTGAAACAGGCAGATCAAAGTGAATATTACCACAGCTTATTCGAGAAAGAAAACATCAATGTAGAAGAAATAGACACCTATGAAGATTTTTTGAAAATACCTGCATTGGATAAGAAGACATACTCATTGAACAAATACGATATGATCGTTAACCGCCGGAAAAGAGATGCGATCAAACGGGAAATACTTGATATAACAGATATTCGGGAAAAAAGGAAGGTACTTGAAAAAAACGGGGTTTATCTCAAGGTAACAAGCGGGTCAACCGGAATTCCATTAGAGATATTGAAAGACAAGAAGGATTTACTGCGTGAATATATCGGATTCAATTTCGCAAGAAAAGATGTCCTGGGTACTCTCCCACAAGGGAAGTACGTATGGATCTGGCCTGCAAACAAAAAAATACGTGACTATTTTTATGAAGATGGGAATGTTGAAATACATAAGGAGAATGAATACGGTTTTAAATATATGATGCCGGAATATTCATCAGGATCTTTTCAAAAACTGTCCAATTTTATTTTAACCAATTCTATTACCTGGATCACCGGACCCCCGTCTATGCTTTATTGTTTTGCACAATACGCAGAACAGCAGGGACTATCTATCCGGTTTGAGTATATTGAATGTCATAGCGAAAAACTGTTTGACTGGCAGGCTGAGCTGATAAAGAAAGTATTTGGATGTTCACCTGTGAATGTTTACAGTTCAAATGAAGTTCAGTTTATGGCCATAACCGATAGAGACATGAAAATGAAAGTCATAAACAGAAATGTATTTTTGGAGTTGCTTGAAGATGAACATGGAAACAGACAGGTTTATGCGACATCATTGGCAGCAATGGAAATACCAATACTTCGATACAAACTGGGAGATCTTGCCCAGTGGGATGTAACGCATTCGGATGTCAAAAAGAAAGCCTACACGATCTCCCTGAATGGGTACAGATGTAATGATTATGTCTTAACACGGGCAGGCAAAAAATATGAACCGTTCATTATTTCCGACTTGATGATCCTTCTGAATGACAGGTTTCAGCTTAAGATATGCGAATATGTTGTTAAACAGAACGACTATGCTGATTTTTTGATCTATTTTGAGCAAAATGTTTTAGGGATCGTCAAGGAACAAAAAGATGTTTTTCGGTATATAAAACAATATTTTGAGAATTTTATCGGGGAGGACGTTAAGATCTGCTGTAAAGACATATTTGACATAAGGAAGGAAATCGGGACGAATAAATTTAAATACTTTATAGGATTATAGAAAATGAATGATATATACAGAATGATCGAGGCTCATCAATGTGATAAGTTGGCGCTGGTTGACGAAAAATATGCAATCAGTTATTTGGAACTGATCATGTTTTGTAAGCAGGTTAGAAATCGGATTTCAGATCTTAATAAAGGAGATCGTGTTGTAATTTTTTCCAAAAAAAGCGCCCGAGCTGTCATCATGATGATTTCTATGATGTATTGCGGTGTAGTGTATCTGCCCCTGGATGAGCATACACCGGTTGAAAGAATAAAAAAAATAATGGATCAGATAAATGCAAAATATCTTTTTACCGATCGAACGCTTGGCATTGAAAAGGAATTATTGATAGACGAGTGCCTCAATATGAAAGAAGAGGCACGCTCGATAACGGCGGAAGAACCTCGTGTGCAGGGAAACGATCAGGCATATATGATCTGTACCAGTGGGTCGACAGGTGAACCCAAAATGGTTATGGTTGAGCAACATAACTTATTGAATCTTATAGACAGTTTACATGATAGGGTTTACCGCGATATAGAGGAACGACGGCAGCTTCATATAGCTGTGGTCGCACCCTTCTCCTTTGACGCTTCTGTCAAACAGATTTATTGCGCGCTTTGCTTTGGTCATACTTTGTACATTTGCGGTGATAAGGAAAAAATTCTGGGAAGGAAATTTCTGTCTTTCATACAAACAAATAAAATCGATGTTTTGGATAGTACACCTTCTTTGATAAGCTCTGTTTATGCGGATTTAAAAAGGATCAATGCAGATTGTGTCAAAACTGTCATTCTTGGAGGGGAAAAGCTGCATCCAAAGCAAATAAGGGAATGCAGAGAGATGTTCGGCAGCCGGATCATTATTGTTAATGTTTATGGCCCTACAGAGTGTTGTGTGGATACAACGCTTTATCGCATTCCGCCGAATAAGGTTTATTCAGAACAGGATGAGATCCCTATCGGAACTCCGTTGAATAACATACAGCTTGAGCTCAGTGATGATAATGAATTGATCATTAAGGGGGATTGTGTGGCCGCGGGATATTACGGAACTGAGAACCAGGGTGGATTTTTCGTGGATGAAAACGGTATCCGAAGTTATCGATCCGGAGACATTTGTTATGTTGAGGATGGCTTGTTTTATCACGTCGGAAGAAAAGATGAGCAGGTAAAGATCAACGGATTTCGGATTGAACCGTCTATAGTCGACTTTGAGCTGTCACAATTAGCGGGAGTATCTTTTTCTGTTACGATCGATATCCCATTCAATGACAGAAAAATCCTGTGTACGGTAATTCGAAGCAACTTACAGGAAAAGGAGGTTCTTCTTTATCTAAAAAAACATGTTCCGGATTACTGTTTGCCTAAACTGTTTGTTCGTATTGACACTGAGACAAAGCTCAATGTGAACGGCAAGATCGACAAAGCCTTTTATCGTAATTATTGTGTGGATCACATTAAAAGCCGCTAAAAAGGAGGGGATATCGACAGAATGGAAAAAATATTGCCAATAGTTATGCCACCTGTAGAAACATACCAAAGTACTTCTTTTGTAATGGCAATGATCTGTGCATCAGATAATATGAAGGATGCTTTTTACAATTATTATAATAACATTTTTTGTACAGATACAAGTTATATGAAAAAGATAGGACTTGGATTTACAGATTCTTCGTGGAATGTACCGGCTGATGATGGATTGGCAGAAATGGATCTGTTTCATTTGTCAAACATAGCAAAAGATAAATTTATCGCATTCCTCAAGGAAAGGATCGATCAGGATAATTATTTGCTCTTGTATAATATTGATGAATATTACCTCTCATATTCAAAAAGATATCAGGTAAAGCATTATATACATGATACATATATATATGGTTATGAGGAGGATAAGTTTTGTGTGATGGCCCAGAAAAAGGGGAAACTGCAGATGTCAAAAGTCGACTCTCAGGAAATCGTCGACGGTATGTATGGCCAGATTGAAGAAAATCCATCCGTTCATTTCTGTAGTTTTCGCTTTAGAAACGTTAAAGCAACGATCAATAAGGAAAAGATAAAGCAAGACTTAAAAGATTATCTGCTTGGGATCAAGAAAACCGATGATGATAAGGTATATGGAACCGCAGTATATCAGATAATCAGAAAGTGTTCTTTGGCCAGAGCCGAGGGAAGAAAAGAAGAAGGAGATCTGTTTGACCTGCGTATATTCCGTATGCTCTGGGAGCACAAAAAAGTAATGCTTCTTCATTTAGAAAAAATGAATGAACTGTATCATGATCAATTGTCAGATTGCCTGTTAAAAATGGGTGAAATTGAGCATTTAGCCAATAAGATATTCTTGTTGGCGATGAAGTTTACAGTTACAAAAAGAAACGATCTTCTTTGCAAGATTTCCGACAATCTTCAGGTGCTGGAAATGAAAGAGATAGAATGTTACAAGGAACTGGTAGAAAAATTATAAAATTCGGGAGGAAGAAAAAATGGCAAAAAAAATTAGAATTGGTTTACCTGATGGAAACGGATGTTTTGGAAGCATTGATTTTTGGAAAGAGTACTTTGATCTGATCGGTGTAGAATACGTGGCGAACGATGATGATAAGTATAAACTAAAAGAATATGTCACAATGAGCAATAAAGTATTTCCGCCTTCTATTTGTGTGAATTCAAAATATCGTTTGGGCAGAGCATTAGAGATGAAGGACAAAGTGGATTATTTTCTCTTTTTTTTAAGAGAGGATGAAATATCCAATTGCATGGCAAGTATTTATCGGGTAGAATGGATAAAAAATTATTTCCCGGAAATCAAATGCATTGTATGGAAGAGAGATCTTCTTCCGGGCAAGAGTGACTATGAAAATTTTGTATGTTTATCAAAGCTGTTAACCGGTAATGGAAACGAAGAATTACTGAAAGATATAGCTATTCCGAAACGTAAAGTAATATATGATATGTCTTTGAGGAAAATGAAGCCGGACAGAAAGACATTTATGCTTATAGGTGTAGCCCCGTTCTTTGTTGATCTGTATCGTAAGTCTTCGTTAATGGACTATATCACCGGTAAGGTAAACCTGTTAAATCCCACCAGCATTGGTTCTTGGGGAATTAAAGAGGATGCATATAAGATTTATCGTGAAAATACGATCATAGATAGTATTAATAAAGCAGAAAAGCACAATTTGGTTGATGGATATATTCTTGTAGGAGATGCTTTTGATATGCCCGGCAAATATTCATTCCCGAAAATCCGCTCTCATATTAATAATGTGAGTGACAAAAAGATTTTGGAGCTGATCCCCGGTATTTCAAATGAGGAGCAATGTAAAGCCACCTTTGATGAATTCCTCCTGCAGGCGTAAGCAGGTTTATTGCCGACTTTGTGTCTTTTATATCAGTAATAGATCGACAATACCTGTATACAACATTATGAACTGATCAAAGGATATAAGAGGAGAATTTTCATGAAGGCTGTTATGATTGGTTGTGGCAGATGGGGATCATTTATTGCATGGTACTTAGACAGTATCGGTAATGATGTTACATTATATGGAAGACCCGGCTCAAAACATATGGAGGATCTTTTGAAAAATCGTGAAAACGATGAGATCAAGCTTCCGCCGTCTATTATACTTTCACAGGATTTAAGCTGTGTAGATCAGGCTGACACTATTTTGATCTCGATCAATTCACAAGGCTTACGTAAGCTGCTTGAAGAATTGAAAAAATATGACTTAAAAGACAAGATATTTATCCTCTGCATGAAAGGAATAGAAGTTGAAACCGGCAATCGCCTGTCGCAGATCGTGATGTCCGTTATGGACAGTTCCAATTCGATTGCTGTCTGGTTGGGTCCGGGACATGTTCAGGAATTCTATAATGGAATTCCGAACTGTATGGTCATCGACAGTTATGATGAGAAAACAAAAAGGTATTTGGTCGACCAGTTTTCCAGTGATGTGATCCGCTTTTACCTGGGTGAGGATATGATCGGAAATGAGGTAGGCGCTGCAGCAAAAAATGTTATCGGAATAGCTGCCGGAATGCTTGACGGACTTCATTTGTCATCACTGAAAGGTGCATTGATGGCGCGAGGAACAAAAGAAGTGTCAAGATTGATCAAGGCTATGGGTGGTAATGAATTATCAGCATATGGTCTTTGTCATCTGGGTGATTACGAAGCTACACTTTTTTCGAAGTATTCGCATAACAGACAGTTTGGTGAGCAGTTTGTTGCAGGTCTTCCTTACGAAAAACTGGCTGAAGGCTACTATACAGTTAAGGCATTAATGCTTTTAAAAGAAATGTATCAGGTTGAATTACCGATCTGTGAAGTGGTCTATCGTATACTATACGAACAGCAAGATCCGCAGAATGAGTTGAATCTTCTGTTTCGGCGCCGGATCAGATCCGAGATCGGTTAACTTTGATCGAATGATTGAAGCAAAACAAATGAGCAAAACCCTGCTGCCAAAGCAGAGGCCGCAGTAAATATGATCAAAAGCAGATCATGTCGTAAAGTTTATATGAATACCTCCCTTGAATAAAAATAGACCTTATCAAACTCCGGTAAGCTTGATAAGGTCTTCTGATTTCTTTTCACGTGAATCCGATACTTCTTATGAATCCATCTTTATATCCGACCTTATCTTGCATACAGAAACAAACCCGTTGGCTTCATACGCGGGCTTTGTAGTGACTGTATTAAAGGTAAGATATGATTTCATCATGTCACCGGATTTCCTTTCAAATTATTAGAACATAATATACTCGTCATTATTTATGCTGTCAACATCTTTTTTCTTCGATGCTCCTTACCTTCATTTTTGAATACTGTTAAGCCACTTTTTTCTGAATTCGTCCTGTTCATCTGTATGGAACCAGTGCTCTCCATTGGGCATTACCGTCAAGTCGGCGTCTACCGATTCGGAGAATCTTTTCATCGTGTCAATTGTTTGAAAATGATCCTTCTCTCCATACAGAATATGAGTCGGTACATTCCATACGATCGGATGCTTTCTCACCCACACCAAATATTCCCAAGAGAGGACTTCGCCTTCGGAAAGAGGAATTATGCTTTTCGCTCTCAGATCCTCATCCGATATATCCGCACGCTTCATCATATCCTGTATCAGACGTTCCATATCTACAATCGGTGAAACAAAGAACGCCTTCCGGATCATCGTGCCTGTTCCTGAAATCATTAGAAAGTACGCCCCCAAGCTGGATGCAAGAACAGTAATGGATGTGTATTCCTGTGAGAGCTTTGTAAAATACTCTTTAAACTCACTTTCCGCTTCCCATGGATTCTCGGATTTATAATCAAAGCCGTAGGTATCACAATCCGAGAAAAATGGCTTAAAATATTCCGAAGCAGAGGCTGTACCACCTTTGCCATGTATGTAAACAAAAGCTTTTCTTGCCATTTGTTACTACCTCATCTACTCCCACTTCTTCCACACATCCGGCTGGTAGCCGAGGGTGGACTGTTTTCCGTTTCTGACAACAGGCGTCTTGATTACCTGCGGATTCTCCAGAATCTTCTCAAGCTTATCCTCTTCTGCGATATACCGAATCAGGGCAAGTGTATCCTGATCCTTGCAGTTTGGATCCAGCATGGCATCAATGCCGCCATTGGCCTGGGCAACAGAAGTGAACTCCCCCTTACTCATGCCCTTCTCCTTCATGTCGATAAACTGGTACTTGATGCCACGCTCCTTAAAGAAGCGCTCCGCTTTCTTTGTATCGTTGCATTTCTTTGTTCCAAAAATCTGTATGTTCATTAGTTCAGTATTCCCTCAAAATGGTCGATTTCATGTTGAATAATCTGGGCAGTTAACTTCCGAAATTATTTACCATCACTCTATCCAGCAAATAGGATTTATGCGACTGAATACCCCTCAACATTCAAAGCGCATAACGCACGTTCAAAATTCTCTTCTTTTACCAAAATATAATCTGTATTATAAGTGGATACAGCAAGTTTCATCCTAACGTACATAATTTTCCTCTTAGTACATATCCTATTTTTTCATAGCAAGCATTCGATGCAGCATAATCCGCATT
>JAEEWS010000044.1 GCA_016287765.1 Lachnospiraceae bacterium | reverse complement strand
CTAAAGTGACTAAACTGTCACTTGCCTGTCATTCCCTTGTCATGAAGAAGTGGTAAAGTTAACAATGTCGAAAGCGAAACGACAGAAAAGGAGAGAGTCATGGAAATTTTAAGATGTGAGAACATATCAAAAATATACGGGGCGAAGGAGACGGAAGTGAGGGCATTGGACAATGTCAGTTTTTCGGTGGAAAAGGGTGAGTTCGTGTCCATCATAGGACCTTCCGGCAGCGGAAAATCCACACTTCTGCACATTTTGGGCGGGGTTGACAGACCCACATCCGGCAAGGTGTTCATAGACGGAACGGACATACACAGCCTTAGCGAGGACAAGCTGGCCATCTTCAGAAGAAGGCAGATCGGTCTGGTTTACCAGTTTTACAATCTGATGCCGGTGTTGAACATTGACGAGAACATCGCTCTTCCCCACTTGCTGGACGGAAGACCTCTGGACAGGGAGAGGCTGGACAGCGTGGTAGAGCATCTGGGACTCAGCGACAGACGTATGAACCTTCCCAATCAGCTTTCCGGCGGTCAGCAGCAGAGAGTGTCCATAGGAAGAGCACTTTACAGCCATCCCGCCATCCTTCTTGCGGATGAACCCACGGGAAATCTGGATCGAAAGACCGGTGAAGAGATCCTGGAACTTTTGAAAGAATCCAACAGGACCATGAACCAGACTCTGATCCTCATCACCCATGACGAAAGGATCGCCATGCAGGCGGACAGAGTTATCAGCATAGAAGACGGCAGGATCGTGAGAAACGAAAAGGTCAGAAATCTTGTGTGACCTTAAGAGCGGGAGAATGAAAATGGGAAACAATAATATAGTTTTTAAAGTTACAAAAGCACATATGAAAATGAACAGGAAGCGCACTCTTGTCACATTTCTTGGCATATTCGTAATGGTGGTGCTTATGACTGCGGTGTTCATCGGTAAGGACACGGTGATGGAGTTCATGAAAAGTGCAGTGGCTGCCGAAAAAGGCAAATGGCATATGCAGGTGTACGATGTGAACAAGGGAGTGACAGATCGTATAGCGGCTCTGAGATCCGTAAAGAGCATAGAGGTCTCAAGGGGCCTGGGCTACACGGAGTTTGACCGGTCAGCGAACCCTGCAACGCCTTTCCTTGAGATCAAGGCCTATTCCGAGAATCTTTTTGATCTCATGAACATATCCGTCATCGAGGGACGTTACCCCGAGAATGACAATGAAATCATCATAAGCAGGAGAGCCATCAAGGACGGGGCAGATATCAAAGTGGGCGACACTGTTACGGTGGAGACCTTTGACAGGTATATGCATGCCTTTGAAAGCGAAAAGGATCGTGAGAATATTGCGGAAGGAAAAGCACCCGGCTTCATCCTTTTCTCCGACGGATTCAAGATCGATCACGGAGAGACGGCGCTTCTTCCGGACCATTTCCCTTACTATGAAAACAACGATGAGTTTGAGATCCTGCACAAGCCCACAGGTCTTAAGAAGACCATGACGGTTGTGGGCATCATGGAATCACCTTTCTATGAGACCAAGGGTCAGGGAGGCTACATGGCCCTTACCCGCGGAGAAAATACGGTGGGCGAAAATGACATCGTTAACCTGGTTGTAATGGAAAACTTAAACACACGGGAAGATCCCTACGAGGCCGTTTTACAGATCATCGACGACTTTAGGACAGAGGAAGAGAGGGAAGAAGCTCTTAAGCAGGGAAGGATCTTTCTCACATCCGACGGCCGCAGGATACCTTTGGACAACGACCGCGTGAAGAGCAATGAGATGCTTTTGGCTTTTGCTGCCAAGGGCAGGGACGGAAGCATCAATTTCCTGATGATCTTCATCCAGGCTTTTCTCATCGTTCTCATCACAGCTGCTTCATTGATCCTTATATACAACGTTTTCAGCATATCCTACAAGGAACGCAGCAGATATCTGGGCATGCTGTCCTCAGTGGGAGCTACCCGTAAGCAGAAGAGATGGAGCGTTTATTATGAAGTTTTCACCCTTTTGATCTTTGCACTGCCTCTCGGCATAGGCATTGGAATATTGGGTGTAAAGATCGCAATGATGCTGCTCTATCCTCATTTTTCCGAGATCCTGAACATGCTTGTTGCCAACGTTATTGCGGAAAAGAGCTATGAGATCGGATACAGGATCATCGTTAATCCTTTGAACATCCTTTATGTGATCGTTGCTTCCGCAGCTTCTGTCTGGCTTTCCGCATGGCTTCCCGCATTAAAGATCAGTAAGGTGGGACCTGTTGAAAGCATCAGAGGAAATGACGACACAGCGAAGAACGGAGCAAAGGGATGCAGGACAAATTTCAGGCTGATGGCAGGTGGTAAAGCCGAAACTCTTTTGGCTGTTGCCTCCGTAAGAAGAAACGGACATGCCACAAGAGGTATCATCAGAAGCATATCAGCCTTCATCACCCTTACCCTGATCACTGCCTTTGCGGTAAGCAGTTTCTCGGACATCCTCACTTCCAAAGTTGAAAGTGAGTCCCTGTCTCTGGGATCGAGATTTAAGGAAATGGATTACGTTTTCGAGTCATATGATGAGGAAACATATGATAAAGTAAAGGAGGAGGTGGAAAACTCCGATGAAGTCCTGAAGTCCATACAGTTGGAATATGACCTGTACGAATACAAGATCCCCATGGAGGAACATTCCGAAGAATATCGTAAAACCCTTGAGACGGTCATTGGAAAGTTTTATCCCGACGGCTATCCGGAATGGGTGAAGAACATGATACTGGAGCCGGAGGAAGTCTTGGCCTATCCTTCTGCTGCCATCATCACTCTGACGGAGGAAGAATTCAAAAGAGTTGCGGATAAAGCAGGAGTAAAGATCACAGATGAACATGCGGTGCTGGCATATGACTCGGTCTACATTAATACGGATCAGTACAGTCGCTCCTTTGGCAGCGGTATCGTACCTGATTTTGCGTCATACGTTGTGAAGGAACCCCTTAAGGTGAAGAAGGGGGATAAGCTGGAACTCTGCAGTACAGGCACAGATAAAGAAACGGAAACCTACATAGAATTCAAAGTGCCCGTGACTTTTGCGGGCTATGTGAAGAAAGATGATATTGAGGACATTTTTACCTTAAGGGGCGAATATGTCTGGATCATCATGAGAGAAGACACCCTGAAGTACATCAAGGCTCAGTGCGATGGCGCCGTTGACATGGGCATAGGCTCACGTATGCTGTTCTTCAGTACGGAGCCCGGCGCTACGGAGATCGTGAGAAGTCTTTCTCAGATCAAAAATGAATACGGAGACAGCTGCCTGTATCCCGCTTCACTGCTTACAGGGGTGGGAGATCTTAAACGGGCGCTGGTTCCCATGATGCACATAGTGTCTGTGTGCTTCACTCTTCTCATGGGAGTCATATGTCTTCTTAACCTTTACAATTCCGTAATGGGCAGAAGGCTTGCAAGACAGCGTGAACTGGCGGTTCTGGACTCCATGGGCATGACCGCTGCGCAGCGGTCAAGGATGCTCCTCACAGAAAACATATGGCTGCTCGTAAAATCATTTCTGTATTCGTGTTTTATTACAACGGCATTTGTGGTATGCTTACATAAGATACTGAATGGCAGATTCGGCAGGATCAGTTTCACTATTCCCGCTTCTGTGGTCATCATCACCGTTGTCTTAAGCATAGTCGGGCTCCTGGGGTTCACGGTTCTTTGCTATGGCAGAGATCGGGGGAAAATGGTGATAGAGGAGGTAAGATCTGAGACTGCCTGAGCAGAGGAGATATGAGAGTATTAATAGTCGAAGACGATCCGATAATCGTGGAGGGGCTTAAGATCGCCCTTTCCCAGGAACAATATGAAGTAGAGGCCTTCGGGACGGTGAAAGAAGTCCTGGAGGCCATCAAAGAGGAGGTGCACTTTGCGGTGTGCCTTCTTGACGTTAATCTGCCGGATGGGGACGGGTACACCGTTTGCAGGGCTATAAGGGAAAAGTCCGGGGTACCCATAATCTTCCTTACGGCCTGTGATGACGAGATCCACACCGTTCTTGCTCTGGAACAGGGGGCGGATGATTACATATCAAAACCCTTTCGCATCAGGGAACTCATAGCCAGGATAAAGGCGGTGGTGAGAAGGAGCGGCAGTAACGACAACGCGGGAACGGCAACGGAGAGTAACACTCAGCAGGAACGGGACACGGAAGTTTTCGGACGCTGTGAACTTGACATTAGGAGCGGAAAGGTGAAAAGAGACGGGGAAGAGATCTTTCTTTCGGCTGTGGAATACAAATTGCTGCTGATCTTTGTGAAGAACAGAGGCCACCTTCTTACAAGGCAGAACATCCTGAACGATATGTGGGACAGCGCAGGAGATTTTGTGAATGACAACACCCTTACGGTGTATGTGAGAAGGCTCAGGAAAAAGCTGGAGGCAGAAGGTGACGAACCTGTCATCGCAACGGTCAGGGGCATAGGATATAGGATGGACTGAAAAGCGGTCTGAGGAAGAAACGATGAAGATAAAACTCATAATTACAGGCTGCGGGCTTATCATATGCCTGATCGCCCGAGATCCGGCGGTGATGGCGGTAACGCTGGGACTGTGCCTTGCGGGGTTCTGGTGCGCGGACCTGTTTGAAAAAAGAAAGACGGAAAAAGATGTACGAGAACTCACGGACTACATCACCAAGGTGCAGGACTGTGCTGCTTTGCCCGAGATGAAGGAACTCACGGAAGGGAGCATAGGCATCCTTCAAAGCGAGATCTACAAGGTGGTGACCATCCTTCGGGAGCAGTATTCTCTTGAACATAAACAAAAGAAGTACATGAGCGACATGATGTCGGACATTTCTCACCAGTTCAAGACGCCTCTCACGGCCATATCTCTTATGACGGAACTCTTGATGGGGGAGAATGTGACAAGGGAAGAACGGATGGAATATGCAGCGAAGATCGATTCCCAGATCAACAAGATGACCTGGCTCATCCGCAACCTCCTCACCCTTTCCCAGCTGGAAGCGGGAGTGCTGGAAATGAAGATGTCTCCCGTGGGACTTAAGGAGATCCTGGAAGAGATCTCCGAGGGGCTGGGGGTGATGGCGGAAATGGCAGAAGTGGAACTAAATGTCAGGGTTTCGGAGGAGATCGTGATAAAAGCGGACAGCCACTGGATTCGGGAGGCATTGTCCAATATCATAAAAAACTGTATCGAGCATACGGCAGCGGGTGGACATGTAAATGTTACCGCTTTCGCAAACAACCTCTGTACCACCCTCATCATTGAGGATAACGGTAAAGGGATTGATAAGGAGCACCTTCCCCACATTTTTGAGCGTTTCTACAAGGCGGGGAATTCATCCCCCAACAGCGTTGGCATAGGACTTGCCATGGCAAAACAGATCATTGGTTCCCACGGCGGAAGGATCGAAGCGGAGAGCGAAGTGGGAAAGGGAACGAAGTTTACGGTGATGTTTTATTAAAGCAAAAATGTTGCAGACAGCTTTGCTTTAGAGTAAAATAAGACCAGTATACGACAGGAGGTACTCCTATGTCTTTCAGGACAAATATCTATGATACTTCGGAAGAAAGAAGCATAAAACAGCGTAAGGGACCCTTTGCGGTGCTGGAGTATGCGAAGGATCTTTCCGTGGCGCCGGAGGATGCCCAGCTGGCCTGGTTCTCTTCGGAAATGAATGTCAGAAAGAGGCAGCTGATAGCGGAGATCAAGGATAAGAACGGTGTTTTTGCCCAGGCGGGTGAGATGCAGATGATGATCGGCGACATCGAGGCTGTGACAGGTGTGAAAGGAGCAGGGGATCTGTTCAAGAAACTTGTGAGCAGCGTGGTCTCGTCCGAGAGTGTGATCAAACCGCATTACGTGGGCGATGGAGTGCTTGTTCTTGAACCCACGTACAAACACATCCTTCTGGAGGATATGAAAGACTGGCCTGACGGTATGGTGATCGAGGACGGTATGTTCCTTGCCTGCGAAGACGGAACGGATATCAGCATTACGGGGAGAAAGACAGTTTCTTCAATGATACTGGGTGGCGAAGGATTGTTCAACCTTACGCTGATGGGGGATGGGCTTGTGGCCCTTGAAAGCCCTGTGCCCAGGGAGGAACTGATAGAGATAGAACTTGAGGAGGACACTGTCAGGATAGACGGGAACATGGCCATAGCCTGGTCACCGGAATTAAGGTTCACAGTGGATAAATCCATGGGAACCCTGATAGGATCGGCAGTGTCGGGAGAAGGCTTTGTAAATGTTTATGAAGGAACCGGGAAGATCCTTATGGCTCCCGTAAGGAACAATAAGAGGATCAAATCCCCCGAAACCAAACAAAAATAAGAGGTGTACAGATGGAGAATTTAGCAGTTATTATCGGATCATGTATCAACTGGATCATTGCTTTTCTGGCAGTGCTGACGCTTATAGGGTTTGCATGGGTGGTATTGGAGATAGGCAAACTTGACGGCATCATGAACAGTAAGAAGAAAGGCAGAAAGAAGGAATACACGGTGGGCGGCATCAAAAAAGAGGCTGACGTGTACACATGGGAGGAGACACTGGACTATCTTGAGAGTTTCAATAAGATCCAGCTTGTTTATTCGATATTTGAGCAGTTTATTCCCGTGTTCCCGCTTCTTGGCATCCTGGGTACCGTTGCCGGACTCATCCAGCAGCTGGGAGATGTGGAGCAGATGAGGGAAGCATTGGCACTTTCCATGTCCACAACATTCTGGGGACTTATTGCAGCCATCTTATTGAAGGTGGTTGACGCTGTGTTCGTGAGCAAGTCGGTCAACAAGAAGGCACTTTATTTTGAGATGTTTGAACAGAATTATCAGATGGTAAAGGACAAATTTGACCAGGAAGCAGAAAACGGTAACAGAGGATAAACTATGATGCTGAAGAACAAACCTAAGACATTGGGGCAGTTCATCATAGATCTGACCCCGTTGCTGGATGTCATCTTTATCCTGCTCATTGTTGTGCTGAGCTTTCAGGACAATTACTCCAAGCTTGCGGATGAAAAGCTGGAGAATGCGGAAAAGATCGAGCAGACTGCAAAAGATGCGATGGCCGAGAACAACGATCATTACGAGACTGTGCAAAAGCAGCTGGAAACCTATGAGCAGATGTATGATTATGTAAATGTTGTTACGGTCTTTGCAAGCTACAGACCCTCCAACAGAAAATACAGGACTCTGCACGTGGAGATCAATGCCCGCGAACAATGGGAAAGAGAGATCAATCCCAGCAATGAGGACAGGATCTGGGATGAATGCCGTGCATATATTGAAGGCGTACTGGGAAACAGTGAAGGCGTTCCCACCATCTTTGCCATAAAAGATGAGAAGATGCTCTACCGCGACGAGCAGGCGATACTTGCTCTGTATGAAGATCTGAACATTAAGGACAAGTTTGAAAAGAATTATTCGGAGTCGGATGATGAATAAATATATTGCGATTATCCTTCTGGCAGTTCTGGCGTTGATCCTGATCCTGTTCATAAAGGCTATGGTGCCTGCCCTGACGGGGCTGATAAAGACATTGCCGAAGGGCATATTCATACTCCTGTTCCTTGTGATCGTGGGAATGATGATCTACCTGATCTATTATCTCGCCAATTCCGGAGTTTACGGCGGACAGCAGCAAAATGCGGAGGAACAGCAGGAACAACAGCAGGAAGAGGAACAGCTTTCGGGAAACGAAGAGATCCTTCAGCCGGATCATTGTATAGTCCTGAGGAATGATGTGATCCTTATAGGCGACCGTGAGGCTGATATGAGCACTGTCGAAAAATATATAGACTGGCATGTGGAGAACAACACCGAGCTTATCATTGTGGACGATTACTCTACAGCCGCTTTGCACCACAGGATATCAAAACTGTGCGATGAAAAGGGAGTAAAATACAGGACAGAAAATGAAGAATGGACTAACAACCGGGAATAAAATATTGTTGCTGGCCATATTGGGACTGGGCGGCCTGGTGAGCGGATTATTCTACACACCGGAACTGATCAACTGTGACAAGCCTTTCATCGAGATCAGCGGTTCCGTAGGGGATGCCATAGGTAATGCCAAGGGTGCGTATATCGCAACTCACCCCACATCCACCCCCACTCCTACGGCGACACCGAAGCCCACGGCCACACCTACACCTACCCCAACACCGATACCTACGGCAACGCCGACTCCGCCTCTTGAAGTGATCGTGGGAGGAGAAGAGGTAACGAGCTACCTTTATGAAGGGAATGACATCGAGACTTTCTTAAGGGAATTTACAGTTGAGAAACTTCTTGGCAGGAAGGTCATACTTGTGGATGATTACGCCGAAGCAAAGACCTTCAGAAAAGTGCTGAGATTCATTATCGAGTCTGCTCTTGAATATGAGATAGAAAGGAGGTAGCCATGAAACATAATAGGATTCATTTTATTGCACGAGTGATCGCCGCAGCTGCCATCCTTTCTCTTTCCTTCGTAAAGCCCGTCTATGCCAAGGACTATATGGCAAGACTCAGAGAAACCCTCTGGACAGAGCGACTCTATACGGCGGTGACCATAGAGGAACTTGAAACGGCAAAGAGCAATACGGCAAGCTTCAAAAAGAATTATAACGGGCGCTGCGTGGCCATCGGTAACGATACCACTGTTGAGAGCATATCAGACGACTTAAAAAATGTGGTGCTTAAAGACAGGCAGGGAAAAACCTGTGTGGCGGTTCCTTATGGAGATATCGTCGGAGACTTAAGGCGTGGGGATTATGTGACAGTTTACGGTAAGGTTAGGACGGAGGGTTCATCCTATTACCTGGAAGTGACTGTAATTGAAAGGCGTAACAGCGAGTTCGTGATGGGAGATCAGTTTTTCTACAACATTCCTGCCTACCGCTATGTGGAAGTTACGGATCTTACCAAGGACGGAAGAGTAAAGTACAGGATACCGGAATCATGGAACAACGGCTATGTTATCTCGGATCTTACAAATAACGGCATCAAGGGCTATCAGTATAACCTGAATGCAATAGAACCCATGAATACCGAGTACCCGGAGATCTTTTACATATTTTATTTTAATAATGAGACCTATCTCAAGCAGCCCCCCAAGGATCCGAGCGAGAGCAATCTAAAAAAGATAGAGGCAAAGATTGCTGAGAACATCCTGGAGGCAGTTGGAATAGATTCCGTGAATTCCATCAACAAATTCTATGATACGAACAATAATATGCTACATTACCATACCACGTCCCACAGGGCGAAGGATGGGAGGGATTACAGGCTGGAATTCATGTTCAAGCCTGACAGCAAGGGCATCGTTTGCATGCTCTATCTCTACTATCCCAACGAAGATGCTGTAAAACACGAACTGGAAGTAGCCTATCTGATAGGGTCCATGACGGATGAAACTGAGCTGGATTTTTAAATACTGTTTTTTGGATCACAGTGTTTTGAGTTTGTACTTTACAATTGACAAAAAAAGTGAGAGAATAATCCTACCTGTCTTACAGGAAATTGAATACATTAACATTTCACACAGTGTTTCTGTGTTCATGAAAAGCAGAATTGCGGGCTTTGACTGTCCGCGTTACATGTTAAAAACGTAAGCATTCAGGAGGTTTTATATGCTTATTTCAACAAAAGGCAGATACGCACTCAGGGTCATGCTGGAGATCGCTTCCGATACGTCCGGGGATTACGTTCCTCTGGCAGGCATAGCGGAGCACCAGGGCATTTCCATGAAGTATCTTGAAAGCATCATAGTGCTTCTGTCCAAGGAAGGGCTTCTGGACGGAAAGCGCGGGAAAAACGGCGGTTACAAGCTGTTCCGCGATCCTTCCGAGTATACGGTGCTGGAGATCCTTCGCCTTACGGAAGGCGGCCTCGCGCCGGTATCCTGTCTCGAGGGCGAGATCAATAACTGCGTGCGTGCCAAGTCCTGTCAGACACTGCCCATCTGGGAAGGTCTGAACAACATCATAAACAACTACCTTGGGAGCATCACTCTTAAGGACCTGCTGGAACAGAGCGGAAATTATGGTGACAACATCTGATGAAAGATTAAAAATGCCTCATCCGAAGGATTACGGGTGAGGCTGATCTTTTATTTAAACTGTTTTGCAAACTGTGCAGCTGCAGCAACGTCATCTGCGTTGGGTCTTCCCTTATGGAACATCTTGAATTCGCCTTTGCAATGGAATTCCTTTTCATCCATGGGGACGCCCACCTTGTCTGCTTCTTCCTTGACCTTCTTGTAGGTGGAATTGAGCATTGCGGCAGAACCGAAATTAACGATCTTTCCGACCTTATCTTTCTTGAGAGATCCGACAAAATCCCTTACTTCGGGATCAATGTTAAAAGCATAGTAGGAATTGCCCAGGAACAGGATGTCTACGGCATCATTTACGGGCTCGGTGATGGGAAGTGCCTCCACTCCGAGCTCTTTTGCGATAGCATCGGCAAGCTTCTTTGTGTTGCCGGTTTTTGTGTAGTATCTTACAGCATAGGTCATGTTTTTTCCTCCTTTTGACGGGTCAGGTGTTTGATCTGTCGCGTCTCTTGTCATATATTTTTCTGTATATCAGATTCATTCCTCAATTGCAATCTATTTTTCCTTGCGAAATTCTTAAAAATTTTTAAAAAACCTATTGACACGATAGGAATAACATGGTAATATGCCACCATACTAAAAACCTACCGACACGGTAGGGAAAAAGGAGAAGCTTATGTCTTTCATATTCGGAAAGCTGTTGAGAGAAAACTTCAGATACGGAGTCATGCGACTTAACAGGGCGACATCACGATGTTAACAGCGCATCTGTTCGGGGTGATCCATCGATGCGCAGTACAGACAACCAAAGAATTTCAATATGAAGCCGTAAAATACGGCTGATCACATCGAAGGAGATAAGAATATGAGCAATTATAAATTTGAAACATTACAGTTACATGTAGGTCAGGAACAGGCAGATCCCGCAACAGATTCCAGAGCGGTTCCCATTTACCAGACAACTTCCTACGTTTTCCACAATGCAAAGCATGCAGCAGACAGATTCGGACTTGCTGATGCAGGAAACATTTACGGCAGACTCACCAATTCAACTCAGGATGTTCTGGAAAAGAGGATAGCGGCTCTTGAAGGCGGTGTTGCGGCACTTGCACTTGCATCCGGCGCAGCAGCTATTACATACACCATTGAGGCTCTTGCAACAAAGGGAGAGCACATCGTAGCACAGAAGACCATCTACGGAGGAAGCTACAATCTTCTGGCTCACACCCTTCCCAATTACGGAATTGAAACGACATTTGTTGACATTCATAATCTCAAAGAAGTCGAGGCGGCAGTTCAGAAGAACACCAAGGCAATATATGCAGAGACCCTGGGAAATCCCAACAGCGACATTCCGGATCTTGATGCTCTTGCAGAGATCGCTCACAGGCACAATATCCCGCTTGTTGTTGACAATACCTTCGGAACACCTTACCTTTTAAGACCCATTGAGCACGGAGCTGACATTGTGGTTCATTCCGCAACAAAGTTCATCGGCGGACATGGCACTACCCTTGGCGGCATCATTGTTGATTCAGGAAAATTTGACTGGAAAAAGAGCGGAACCTTCCACAACATCGCTGATCCCAACCCCAGTTATCACGGAATCTCCTTTGCCGATGCCGTAGGACCTGCTGCATTTGTAACCTACATCAGAGCAATTCTTTTGAGAGATACGGGCGCAACCATCTCACCTTTCAACGCATTCCTGCTTCTTCAGGGCGTTGAGACACTTTCCTTAAGACTTGACCGTCATGCGGAAAACACAAAGAAGGTAGTTGAGTTCCTTGCAAATCATCCTCAGGTAGCAAAGGTGAACCATCCTTCACTGCCGGATCATCCTCAGAATGCTCTTTACAAAAAGTACTTCCCCAACGGTGGCGCAAGCATTTTCACATTTGACATCAAGGGCGGTCAGGAAGAGGCATGGAAGTTCATCGACAATCTTGAACTCTTCTCACTCCTTGCAAACGTTGCTGATGTTAAGAGCCTTGTGATCCACCCCGCATCAACCACTCATTCTCAGCTCAGCGATGAGGAACTTCTGGACCAGGGCATCAACAGGAGCACCATCCGTCTTTCCATCGGAACAGAGCATGTGGATGACATTATCGCAGATCTTGAGAAAGGCTTTGCAGCCATCAAATAATGGCGCATATAAAGGCTTTTAATCTTTACAAGACTGTGTAAAAGAAAATCGTAGAATAATTGAGCCTGTAAAGCACACAGGAAGAAAGGATATCAATATGGCAAGAATTTTTACATCAGCCGACCAGCTCGTAGGCGGAACACCGCTTCTGGAGCTTTCGCACATTGAAAAAGAGGAGAAGCTTGAAACAAAGATACTGGCAAAACTTGAGTATTTTAACCCCGCAGGTTCCGTAAAGGACAGGATCGCAAAGGAAATGATCGATGACGCAGAGAAGAGCGGCAAATTAAAGCCCGGTTCTGTGATCATCGAGCCCACCAGCGGCAATACAGGTATCGGCCTTGCTTCCATAGCAGCCGCAAGAGGTTACCGTATCATCATCACAATGCCCGAGACCATGAGCCTTGAAAGACGTCAGCTCATTAAGGCATATGGTGCCGAGATCGTCCTCACAGAAGGCGCGAAGGGCATGAAGGGCGCAATCGCAAAGGCAAAGGAGCTTGCCGAGGAGATCCCCGGAAGCTTTATCCCCGGACAGTTTGTAAACCCTGCAAATCCCAAGGCGCATTTCGAAACAACCGGTCCCGAGATCTGGGATGATACAGACGGTAAGGTGGACATCTTCGTTGCGGGCGTAGGCACGGGCGGAACCGTTACCGGTGTGGGTGAGTACCTGAAGTCCAAGAATAAAGATGTAAAGATCGTTGCGGTTGAACCTGCTTCTTCCGCTGTGCTTTCAACGGGTGTTCCCGGAGCTCACAAGATCCAGGGCATCGGTGCAGGCTTTGTACCGGATGTTTTGAACACCAAGATATACGATGAGATCATTACCGTTTCCAATGAAGATGCATTTGCAACAGGAAGAAGCATCGGACAAAAGGAAGGCGTACTTGTGGGTATCAGCTCAGGCGCTGCAACATTTGCGGCGATCCAGCTTGCAAAGCGTCCCGAAAACAAGGGAAAGACCATTGTTGTACTTCTTCCCGATACAGGAGACAGATACTTAAGTACCGATCTCTTCGCAAAATAAAATAAGACTGTTATAATCCCCCTAAAATATGTTGTTGTGTCATCAGACGGAGTTCGCCGTTATCCGACGAGCCTCCGTCTGTATTTTTAATACATAAACCCGAGCCGAAAACGGTTGAAATCTAAAAGCTTTACCTAAAGAGAATAAAATCGTTCACTTTAGGTAAAGATTTCGGATTCGAGCGCGGGTCCTGCCCGCGCGAAGACTTGCATTTCTTACCTAAAGAGAGAGGAAAACGTCATTTTAGGTAAGAAAATTCGTTTGGATTTCGGTTTGTAAACGGCTGAAACTTCTACTTCTTTACCTAAAAAGAACAAAATCGTTCACTTTAGGTAAAGATTTCGGATTCGAGCGCGGGTCCTGCCCGCGCGAAGACTTGCATTTCTTACCTAAAGAGAAAGAAAAACATCATTTTAGGTAAGAAAAGATGCCCGACTGCCATTTCTGGCAGATCGGACATTTGAGAAACCGTTTCAAACAGACTCAAAAGCGCGCTTTTTCTTTCTGTAGTATATGATCATTCCGACTGCTTCCGCAACATAGAGCAGACTGTACAGATAATTGATCAGCCGGATCTCGTTCCAGACCTTGTCTTCTTCATATTTTCGTATTACATGTATGTAATACTTTGATGAAGCCTGATCGATTTCCGATATTAAAGTAGAAACGTCTCTGTTTCGCCATTTATATTTTATAATAGTATGGTCGAATGGGAAAGAATCAATATCTTCAAGAGAGACTCTTTCACTTTCGGAGAGAGGCTCTTCTTCGTAAGGGATGTTCATTTCCTTCTGCTCTTCATATGCCTGCTCGCTTTCTGCCGCCATGTATTGTCTGAAGTCGTCAAGATCATAGAAGTACAGGCCGTATTTATCATACAGTGCATCGTCATCCCATAAACAATTGTTTCCTATAGTGTGAAAGCACATGGTTATGAATAGAAGAGCGAACAGTACTATCCCGCATTTTAACAGACATTTGTATTTTTTTCTGTTTACGGAAATGTTATTCTTTACCTTTTGATTAAACTTTTTTAAGACAGACAGGTCTTCTGCATTTATGCCCCATTTTTGAAAAAGATGTCTGTTCACGAAAACGGAAACAAGGATGCATATGGCAAGAAGCACCAAAGCAATAATGGATCCGTATATGATAAAAGATTTGAAGCCTAATCCGGTAAATGCGGGCGCAAGGAGCATCGGCAGGCAAAGCCCCAGAAGAAAAAGCGTGAGTCCGATGACTCTTTCTGCCATCAGGATCACTCTGTACTTGAAGGCATATAGATCTTCTTTTTTAAGATCGGAATCCTCTACGCTGAACATGGCTTTGTTTACAAACAATGTCTGACAGACTATGCTTCCGATAAAGAAGATCAAACTCAGAAGAACGCCCAGATTGCCTCTCAGGAATGTAAAATTACAGAGCAGAGCAGTGATAAAACCGGCAAATGAGATACCGATCGCTATGCAGGAACGATTTTTGTAGGTGAAGAGCGTGTTCTTCAGAAGTCTCTGTCGCTGCTTCTCACTTTTTACGTCCGCCTTGTCCTGTCCGCCGGGCGCATCTTCCGATGCATCCGGATTGCGCTCTCCCTTTAACAGTTCATCGCAGGTAACATTAAAGATCTCTGCTATTACAGGAATGAGCGAAAGATCCGGTGCTCCCTCATCTCTTTCCCAACGACTGACTGTTTTGTCGGAAACATTTAAGAGATCTGCCAGCTGTTTTTGAGTCATGCCGTTTACTTTTCGTAAAGCAGCAATGAATTCCCCGATCGTTTTCTTGTTCATGAGTAACCCCCTGTTTTTCCTTTGCCTAAATTCTACTATCATGAGAGCGAGAATTCAACCTATGGAGTTAAGAAATACTCTCGGAAAATGAGAATTGGAAAATGTGTATCCGGGGTTTGCTCCTTTACCGATATTGTTCCAACCCATCATTAAGATGTGATGCAAGTTCGTTGAATTTCTGTTCCGTGATAATACTACGATGAAAGGCGAGTTTGAGCCTTTGATACAGTCTTCCGAATGTCTCTACATATCTGTGAACTGTAACTTCATCAAATATCAAATACCGGATGTCACACAAAAAGTGTTGCAAAAAGCAATGTTATGCGATACAATCTGATTATGAGAGGGGAGATATCTATGTACGAGTTCTTTGAGCAGGATTTTCATAACGTGTCCTTTGAATGGGATGATGAGAAAGAAGCAATAAACTTTAAAAAACACGGCATACATTTTAAAACTGCCGCAAAAGTGTTCCTGGATCCATTTAAAATGATACGGGAAGATGAAGAACATGCGGAAGAGCAAAGGTATGATATTTTAGGTCGTGTTGGGAAAGTTTTGTTTGTAGTATGCGCATTTAACGAAGGTAATGTGATCAGGCTTATTTCGGCCAGGATTGCCACAAAACCTGAGAAAGAGAGGTATGAGTATGGCGAAGATGACTTTGAATGAACTTACAAATGAGCTGACAGAACAGGAGATTATTGAACTTGAGGCTGCCGAGAAAATGACACATGAGCTTGATGAAGACAGCCCTGTCATGACTATGGATCAGCTTATGAAATTTAAAAGGATCAATCATCGAAACAGGACTAAACCTACTGTCTCGTTGCGCATTTCTCAGAACACATTGAGCAAAGCGAAGCGTTTTGGAAAGGGGTATACCGGATTCCTCAGCAGGCTGCTGGACCTTGCGATCGATGATCCCGAGCTGGTACGAAAGTGTATCTGAATTCACGAAAACCAGTCTTTCAAAATGTGGACGTCCGACGTTTAGCCGAAAGAAAAAGCTCGTGGGAGTGGTTCTCATGGGCTTAGATTTTTATTATTTCTCCGTTATCACCCAGAACACATTTCTGTTCAGCCTCAATTCTTCTGTGAGGAATTCGATCGGCTCGGAAGTTTCAAGTCCCGTGGTTGAACATCCCACCATTTCTGATGTATCGTTCATCTATGATTGAAAAGGCGGCGGAAAACTCCGCATACAGAAATGCAGAGATAGAAGAAGGAACGTTTGAGGCGGAGAGTGAAGAAGCATCCTTCTCAAAAAATGGGAGTACTGATATAATAAACTGGCATAGTCAGAGCACGGGGCCGTTTGAGGCGAAAATTTCGCCGTCGGCAGCCAAATCCCTTAAAACTATTGCAACAACCGTCCCACCGTCGGAATACAAGACACATAATAGCACTGTACTTGAAAATAACGACGGGGTGCTTCATCCGAACACAATAGGGTGCGAAGCGACGTTTGAGAACTTATACATTTACTTTGTGGATTCGTCCAAGAAATTATGGGTGATAGACAGGAGTACGTATGGCGGACTTAACAAGAGCAGAGGAAACCTCAGTAGAACAGTTGCTTAGCATATTTTACAGAAGTGGGGTATCGGCGAAGGAAGCATGGATCTTGATGAATATGCTGGAAACGATAGAAAATATCGAGAATTTGCTGAAGCGTTTGGAAAACTTGCAGAGCGTAGACAAGCAGGAGATATATCTTTCGGTGATAGAGATCAAGAAGAACGTTCATATTCCAAGAAAGTAAACGCAGAGCCGGATTATTTCACAAAAGAAGATTCCGCAGGTAGACAGTTAACCGCTGGCCAGCGGGCATATTTTGCAAGGTCCGCAATTAGTTGAACGACCCACCATTTCTGACCTATCATTCATCCACTACATCCTGTGTTTGATTAATGATCAAAGACTAAATCTGCAATACCTCATCTCTTAACTGTGTCATGATATGGCAGTTAGTTCCAACTGTTTTTTCCTGATAATCCACTGCTCCTGTGAGCATGTGGATATTAGAGAACTGTGTTTCGGTAGGTCTTAACAGACGGACGGTTCCGGATTTCGGCGCTACTTCGATTATCCTTCTGTAATGCTTTTCTGCAGCTTTTCTGTTCTGAACTATTCACATGTATAATTCGAGAGCTATGCAGATATAGCCGTCCTTTTGAGGAAAATAAGATATAAAACATATAGTTTACTCCTAAATAAATGTTGGTTGTTGCAATTCAAAGAGAAAGCCCCTGTGCCTTGTTGTGAGGCATAGGGGTTTTGTCTTATTATTTGCAGGCCAAAGATCAATCATAACTGCTTGATATTACGATGAGGCTATAAGCCAGCTCCGTTCCTGCATACGTAACAAAAGCAGAAATGAATTCGACGAAGTAGTAGAGAAAGTAAAGCTCAGCGTTATATCAGAAAGCAAACTTAAGAACATAGATGAGCATGCAAACCATATAAAAAACAATTGGATGGCAGCAAGAGCAAGACTTGTGTCGCAGGATTCAGCGCTCGGATGTAGTGCAGAAGGTAATGTAAGCCACGTCCTGGCAAGCAGGATGAGCTCCCTTCCGATGGGATGGAGTAAAAAAGGCGCCGGTCAGATGGCACGCTTAAGAGCGTATAAGTACAATAAAGGAAAAATGATTGACCTGGTAAGACACCAAAACATTGAAGAGGTGCCGTGAGCTGCTGGGGCGGAAGAGATAATACTGAGTGCCGGCATAGCGAAAACAGCAACAAAGACACCGGCGGAAATGATAGAGAAGTACCGTGAAGCAATGAGTTGTTACGTTACGGATTCGGTCAAGAAAAAGGCCTGGTTTTCGCAACAGATCTGGGGGGCTTTGATCCTCTTTTTCCTTGATCACCTTTATACGTAGATTGTAGCCATAGCGTAGATTCGGACGACGGGAGCATCGCCGTGGGGGCCGTCGTTGCGGCAAAACCTATGGTTTGTTTTTGTTACGTATTTCCGGATGCTATTATCCCATAAAAAACGGAGGTGGAAAATCCACCACCACATTAGGCGCTTACTAAAAAACAGTCAGAATTAATACATACTCTGACTGTTTAACCATCTGCAACTTAGCTTTTGATTGTTTTATAACTCTTTTTAGCATATTTACTTGTCTTCCAACTATTGTATGCAGTAATTGATGATGCAACAGCAGTCGCCCTAGCGTTTTTAGCAGTTTGCTCAGCATAAGCGGTCTGCTTAACAGCTTCCTCAGCCTGTATTTGGGTAGCTTCGTCAATCTCCTGTTGCATAATCTCCATACGTTGATGGTGACCATCTAAATCAAATTTATTTACTGCTTCCTTAATATTATCGGCTCTTCTGGACTTTATATACCCTATAAGTATATCTATTGCCTCGGTATCAAGCATGTCTTCTCCAACAACCTCTGCCCCCCATTTCATTTGTTCTGACATATTAAGTGATTTAAGATCAGCCATAGCATCCGAAAATGAAACGCCTAATTGGGGTAAAGTATTATAGAATAATGCCTCTATTTCATTTTTTTTACGATCAATATCAAATATCTTAACCAGCTTAGAAATTAAATATTTCGATATTAAAGCAGTTAAACCGCCCAAAAATAAAAATGCCAAAAACGACTTCACAGCTATGCTCCAAACAATTGAAACAACAGCAAGAACAAAAACTATTATATAAGCCCACAAAGGCCACGTTTTCATAATTTCCCTAGCCGTGTTCTTGCAGCGTTCAGTCTCGTCGTCAACCTTCTGTAATATATCTATAACCTTATCACGAGCCTCAGTAATCTTACGAACACTATCCAGAACAGTGAGAACATCACTTCGAGACAAAGCATTAACACCATCGGGATCTTCCATTTCTACAACAGGAACACATGCCGGATTAAGATCTTTATCAGTAATTATAAAATGATGTTCGAAACGTTCATCTATGAACTTTTCACACTGAACGTCATAGTCTGAAATATCAAGTAACCTTTGGACCAAACTTGTTTTATGATATGTTAATTCCTCATAATTAGTTATGTCTAATTCCTCTTGTTCGTTTAATTCTGAACTCATAACAACCACACCTCCCTATCAACAAATGATAATAAGTATAACAATACAATTAAAAAAAAACTAAGTAACGCCATAATTATCAAATCATTTACGTCTGTACAAATTATAGCAAAGGCAATAGGGTGTGTCAAGGTACCTTATCTACAAATACGTTATTCTAAAAGGCTTTATTGTCTATAATTTACATAAAAAGGACGGACAACACAATGATACAATTAAATGTTGATGCTATTCTAAAAAACAAGGGACTTTCAAGGTATTGGTTATGCAAAAGATTAGGAATGCATTACGTTAGCTTTAAAAAAATGGTTGAAAACGAAACCACGTCAATAAGATTCGACACATTAGATAAGCTTGCTACATATTTGGATGTGCCAATCGGAGATTTATTTATACATATTCCAAGCAAAGAGTAAACCACAATAATGGTATTATTCATCAGACCTTTTCCCATTTTTACAAAGTTATCTTTTGTATATAGAACTCAATTGTAGTCATTATCAGAATATACTGTAAAAGAGGCTTCTCCCCCCAGTATGGGGGAAGAGGCCTCTTTTTACAACGCCATCTCCATATCATATTCATCTTCAAAAGTACAACCGGTAGGGCGGAAGCCGCATTTCTCATACAGTTTTCTGGCCTCTTCATTTGTGTCAAACAGCGTTACCGACACCGTACTATACTTTCCGTCCTCCCTAAACTTTTCCATAAGAAGCCCGATTGCTTTAAAAGCATATCCTCTTCTCTGATAACGACGGTCTATCAGCAGATAGCAGAAATTGTATACTTGAAGTTCATCCAAATCACAATATGACATGATCCCGACAGGCGTCTTGTCATCATATATGATGTATCCGCCATAGCGTTTCTCATTAGGCTTAGCAAGTATATAATCCAAAATCCTCTGGTAACTTGCGCAAAAATGCCTTTGTTCCTCTGAAACTTCAAGATTAAATTTCCTGTCATCCTCTGTTGCCTTTTTAAGCCAAACCATATTTTACCTCAAACCCCTTTAATACTTGCATTATACACGTTTTGCCAACGGATATCAACTGCCGGGACCTCTACACTCTATGAAAGAAGTGCTTTTATAAAAGCTTTTTTAAGGCTTTTGTTTGCTCAATCTCAAGTCCTTCCATAATAAGCCAGTCAAACTGTTTCCAAGTGATGGCTTTTACCTCATTTGCGGTTCTTGGCCATCGAAAACGTCCGGAAATGTTTGGATCAAGTCGTTTGTACAAAAGAACGATCCCGTCAGGCTCTCTGAAAATAGCTTTGATGCGATCACACCGTTTCCCACAGAACAGATAAAGGCTACAGTTATCTATCTCAGTTTTCATCTGTTCATATACAATGGCGCATAATCCGTCTATTGAACGGCGCATATCGGTCTTATTCCAGAACTCGAATAAGACCGATTATCCGAGAAGAATTATTATTCGAGAAGTTTTTGGTAAAGTACACTCTTGTTTTCTTTGGAGACTATTCTCAGCTCTTTTTCCGAATAAAACTTGACGCTATCATCTTAAATTTACTCTCTTGACAACATTCATTTTTATGTGTATAATTTCAATGTAAAAACCTATAAAAAATATAGGAAATGCGATAAACAGCGGGTTTGCCCCTTTGGTCGGAGAGAATCCGCATTTTTTACGGTTTAATTACCAACTAAAATGATAGGAATATAAGGAGTACACATGGATAAGTTCATTTATCTTGATAATGCTGCCACAACCAAGACAGACAAGGAAGTTTTTAACGCAATGCTCCCTTACTTTGAGGAGGAATACGGTAACGCCGCAAGTGTATACACCTTTGCGGGACATGCAAAGAAAGCGGTTGAGGCATCGAGAAGGACCATCGCTGAATTTCTCGGAGCAAAGAACGATGAGATCTACTTCACCGCAGGAGGAAGCGAGTCAGACAACTGGGCTATCAAGGGTGTTGCCCTTGCTCTTAAGAACAAGGGAAATCATCTGATCACTTCAAAGATCGAGCACCACGCAGTTCTTCACACCTTTGAATTTCTTGAAAAGCAGGGATTTGAGGTGACGTACCTGAATGTTGACGAGAATGGA
>JAEEWS010000081.1 GCA_016287765.1 Lachnospiraceae bacterium | reverse complement strand
TATCGGTATTAGCCCTGTCTCTGTTTGTGCTTAGGGTTCTCGCAGATGATTCTGATGGAGCCCTTTCTCTTAATGACTTTGCACTTCTCGCAAATCGGTTTAACTGAAGATCTGACTTTCATTGTTTCGTTCTCCTTTCAAAAAAAGTCCGTGTAGCATTATACTCCGATTATTGCCACATTGCAAGTAAAAGTTTAAAAAAGTTTCGCTCATTTTCGCGAGCTTTGGAATATTATTTATCTCTCCAAACGATCCTTGCCTTTGTAAGGTCGTAAGGGGACATTTCAAGTGTTACCTTGTCTCCGGGAACTATCTTAATGTAGTTCATACGAAGTTTGCCGCTGATATGGGCAATTACCAGATGACCGTTCTCAAGCTGAACCCTGAACATTGCGTTGGGAAGCTTTTCGGTTACAACTCCTTCAAGTTCGATTAAATCTGTCTTAGACATATTTACCTCATTATCATCTTTAACATTAATACCTTACTGTTCTGTAAGGATCCTGCCTTTTCCCTTTCGGGAAGGGTCGAAGATCTTAGCGATCCCCGATCCCGTTAATTTAGCGGTTAAGTGAAAGTATCTCAGGTTCACCGTCCGTTATAAGGACAGTGTTCTCATAGTGTGCTGCCATGGAACCGTCTTTTGTAGTAACGGTCCATCCGTCTTCGCGGTTAAAGTCAACTTCCCAGGTTCCAAGATTGATCATGGGCTCGATGGCTATTGTCATTCCGGCTCTGAGCCGCATTCCGCGGACAGGCTGTTTGAAATTGGCTATCTGAGGCTCTTCGTGCATCTCGGTACCTATGCCGTGTCCGCAAAGGTCACGCACTATACCGTATCCGTAAGGATTTACAAAATTTTCAATGGTTGCTCCTATTTCGTTAAGATGATGTCCTTCTCTGCACACCTTAAGAGCTTCGAAAAAGCTCTGTTTGGTCACATCGATAAGTTTCTGAACATCATCCGAAATCTTTCCGACTGCCCATGTTCTTGCCGCATCCGACTGGTAACCCTTACGGATGACTCCGGCGTCAAGGCTTATAATATCACCTTCCTTTAGGATCTTGCTCTTGGAAGGAATACCGTGAACTACAACCTCGTTAACCGAACAGCAAATGGATGCGGGATAGCCTTCAAAGTTTAAGAATGAAGGTGTACATCCTTCTTTTTTTATAAGTTCATAGGCCTTTCTGTCGATCTCATATGTTGAAATACCGGGAACCACAAGTTCCTTTAATGCATCATGTACATCCGCAAGGACTTTTCCGGCATCTCTCATCAATTGTATTTCTCTTTCGGATTTAATTGTAACTGCCATTACTTTCCTGTCTTTCCGACATGGGATCATTTTTCAAGTATCTTTACGATATCCTTAAATACTTCCTCCATATCTTTTGTTCCGTCCACCGTTTTAAGCTTGCCGAAACCTTTGTAGTACTCGATGAGCGGTTGTGTCTGCTGATGATAGACCGAAAGACGGTTAAGAACTGTCTCGGGCTTATCATCTGCTCTCTGAATAAGGTCCGCTCCGCAATTATCGCATTTACCTTCGGTTGCGGGGGGATTAAAAACAACATGGTAGGTCGCACCGCAGCTCACGCATGCACGACGTCCCGACATACGCTTAACGATGTTTTCATCGGGAACATCAACATCGATGGCAAAATCTATGCTGTCATTATTCTTTTCCAATGCTTTTGTAAGAGCCTCAGCCTGGGGGATGGTTCTGGGAAATCCGTCCAGAACATATCCGTTCTTACAATCATCTTCCGAAAAACGGTCCATGATGAGATCCAGTGTAAGTTCATCCGGAACCAGAAGTCCCTTGTCCATATACTCTTTGGCCTTTAATCCCAAAGGCGTTCCTGCCTTAAGGTTAGCTCTGAAAATGTCACCTGTGGAAATGTGAGGTATACCGTATTTTGCTGCTATCTGCTTAGCCTGAGTGCCTTTTCCCGCGCCCGGTGCTCCGAGCATTATTATTTTCATGTGAGTCCCTCCCATGTTTTGTTTATAAAACACCATTAGGGTGGAGCATATATGTGCCCCACCCTTAAGTTTAGGTCATAGTGATCAGTCCTCGGATAAGAAGCCCTTATAATGACGTTCTATCATCATTGTTTCAACCTGCTTGAGGATCTCAAGGATTACACCGACTACGATGATGATCGAAGTTCCGCCGAAACCGATGGAAGCATTGAAGATTCCGGTAAATACGATGGGGATCAATGCAACGATCGTAAGTCCCACAGCGCCCATGAGAATTACATAATTGAGTACGCTTGTAAGGTAATCAATTGTAGGTCTGCCGGGTCTGATACCGGGAATAAATCCACCCTGCTTCTTAAGGTTGTTGGCAACCTCAACGGGGTTGAAGGTGATTGCTGTATAGAAGTAAGCGAAGAAGATAAGCAATGCAACATATACGATCAAACCGACAGAGTACTTTGCATATCCTTCCGTTGTAAATCTGCACCAATAACCCTGGTTAAGATACATGAGTATTCTGTCCCATAAGTTAACGGTTGTAGATGAACCCTTAAACAGCGATGTAATAATGATAGGTGTCTGTAAAAGGCTGGATGCGAAGATTACAGGAATAACACCCGCGGTGTTAACACGGAGAGGGATGTATGTTGACTGACCGCCAACCATTCTTCTTCCCTGCATTTTCTTTGCATACTGAACTGAAATTCTTCTCTGTGCATCCTGTAACAGAATGACGAGAAGTGTAAGTACTACTACCACTGCTATGATAACAACGGCAGCTATGATTGCCTTAACTACATTCTGGCCCTTGATGAAGGTTTCGAAAAGACCGCTGAAGTCATTGGGGAAACCTGCAGCAATGTTGATAAGGAGGATAACAGATATACCGTTACCGATTCCCTTCTCTGTGATCTGCTCACCAAGCCACATCAGGAATGCAGAACCGCCTGTAAGAGCTACAACAATAACAATGACCGCAAGGACTTTATTGCTCTCTGTAAGATAATTGCTGTTGCTGAAACCGATACCAAGTGCGATAGCTTCGAATACTGCAAGACCGATGGTTACGTATCTTGTGATCTCTGCGATCTTCTTTCTTCCTGTATCTCCATCCTTCTGCATTTCCTCAAGCTTGGGAATAGCTATTGTGAGGAGCTGCATGATAATGGAGGATGTAATGTAAGGTGTGATACCCAGTGCAAAAACTGACATCTGTTCGAAAGATCCGCCTGTCAGCATGGAAAGGAAACTTGTTCCTTCCAGCTGAGTAGAGAGAAATGATGCGAACAGTGCTCTGTTGATTCCCGGAACGGGAAGCTGGCTACCTATTCTGATGATAATGAGGCAAAAAAATGTAAATAAAAGCTTTGTTCTTATGTCCTTGATCTTAAGTGCATTAACAAAAGTTTTAAACATTAGATCACCTCAGCTTTTCCACCTGCAGCCTGAATCTTTTCTACTGCACTCGCTGAGAATGCATTTAATTTAACGTCAAGCTTTTTGGTAATTTCACCGTTGCCGAGAAGCTTTACGCCGTCCCTGGGGTTCTTAATAACGCCTGCGTTAACAAGAGTTTCAACGGTAACCTCTGTTCCATTTTCGAACTGCTCAAGAACATCGATATTAATAGCAACGATCTCCTTGGTATTTCTGCAATTGAAGCCTCTCTTGGGAAGTCTTCTGTATAAAGGATTCTGACCGCCTTCGAAACCGAGTCTGGGTCTTCCGGAACGAGCTTTCTGTCCCTTGTGACCGTAACCTGCTGTCTTACCGTTTCCTGAACCATGGCCACGGCCCTTTCTGAAATTATTTGACTGGGTCGAACCGTCTGCAGGTCTAATAGTTGTTAAATTCATCGTGAACACCTCCTTGCTACGTTTTAGATTTCTTCTACCTTAACCAAATGTCTTATTTTCTGGATCTGTCCCTTTGTAGCATCGTTGTTCTTCTGTACAACAGACTGGCCGATCTTGTGAAGGCCAAGAGCCTCAACAGTTGCCTTCTGCTTCGGGATTGCTCCGATAGGAGACTTTACTAAGGTGATTTTTAATGTATCTGCCATATTCTCGTCCTCCTTATTAGCCCAACTGCTCAACGGATATGCCACGAAGTGCGGCAACCTGCTCAGGAGTCTTTAACTGGCTTAATCCATTTACCGTAGCAAGAACTACGTTCCGCTTGTTATTGGAACCGAGGGACTTTGTACGAATGTTCTTGTAACCTGCAAGTTCGAGAACGATACGTGCGGGACCGCCTGCGATGATACCGGTACCTTCGGGGCTCGTCTTCAG
>JAEEWS010000012.1 GCA_016287765.1 Lachnospiraceae bacterium | reverse complement strand
AACCCCGTCCCCAAAGGGTCAAAAAGTGAGCCCCTAACCCCGTCCCCGGGTGTCAAAAAGTGAACCTCTAACCCCGTCCCCAAAGGCTCAAAAAGTGAACCTCTAACCCCGTCCCCGGGTGTCATTTTGCGGCAGTAACGATGTTATAGTACGCGTTTGATGTCGCTTTATAAACTATTGTGTAGAACACTGCAAACATGGCGAAGGTTATGGATGTTGTGAGGAGGAAAAGGCCTTTGTTCAGCAGCCCAAAGAGCATCAGCACTTTATCGATCATGGGGAAGGCAAAGCAAAGGTGAAGTCCCGCAAAGATCAAAGGGATGAAGAACACTGCCAGAAGCTGCGAGTTTATGCTGCTCTTTATGTCTTTTTTGGTCATGCCCACTTTACGCATCACTTCGAAGCGCTTGCAGTCTTCGTAGCCTTCGGAGATCTGCTTGTAGTAGATGATGAGGACCGCGGCAAAGATAAATACCACGCTGAGCACGCATCCGATAAAGAACAGGCTTCCGTTAAGCGCTAAATGCTCCGACGCTTCATTCTCTCTTATCTCCCAGATTATCAAATAATCCGTACCGTCGTCGAAAGAATCAGGAACTGCCTCCTCGATGCTCTTTCTTAAGCTTTTGGCATATTCTTCCTCACTTAAAGGAGATTGCGCTAAATCGAAGCTGTATGCCCATATTCTTGAGAGACTATAATCCTTCTCCCTTTTTTCCAGTAATTTCTCAACAACGCTCAGATCCGACACAACTAGAGTCATCTGAGGAAACAGGTCTTCCGCGCCGTTAAAGGTGAAATATTTCTTTTCCCCGTGATTTGTCGCCTTGAGCTTAAGCGAACGGGTTTCCGTATTCAGCACCACGTCATCACTCTTAAGGCTGAATCCCTTTGAAAAGACAAGCGCTTCACCATCATTCAGAACTGCATCCTGTCCCGTCTCCCTGTTATAGTCATCTATGGATATAAAACTTATGGATCTTCCACGATTAAAGAAATCTGAATCGTCATAAGGCGTGATAAGCAAACCATTTTCCGCCTCCAAGGCATATGTCTGAATACAAGGCATATCTATGATCAACTTCGTTTCAGACCCCGTTTTTTCCCTGAAGCTTTCTATGATGCTTCTCACTTTTTCCAGCTTTTCCGTTTCAAGATATCCATCCTTATAGAACCTTATGGATAAATTGATCTCTGCGGGATATCTTTTGTTCAGAATATCCTGAGTACCAAACCACAGGCAGGAAGCGGCAGATGTCATTACCAGGACCATGGTTGCGATGATCGCAATGGAAGCAAGTCCCGCACCGTTTCTCTTCATCCTGTATACCATGGAGGAAACAGACACAAAGTGCTTTGGAGCATAATAATACTTTTTGTTTTTCTGCAATAAACGGCAAAAGAGTACGCTTCCCGAGATCATTAACAGATAAGTGGCAATGATTACCATGACTACCGCTACGAAGAACCATAATATGGCCATAATGGGGTTTTCGATGCTTACCGCAATATAATAGGCCGCAGCCAGGATCACTACTCCGAGAACACCCAGGAGCCAGTTTGCTTTTGGCGCCTTCTCTCCCGTATTTTCACTCTTTAAGAGCGAAACCGCACTGCTCTTTCGGATCCTGATAACGGAAGAAAGCCATATGATCGCAAATATAACAAGATAGCAGACCACGGTATTCCGCACACATATGCCATTTACATGCAGATCAAAGGTTACCGTTCCTCCGATCACCTTCACAAAGCCAAGTTCCGCCAGCTTCGAAAGTGCGATGCCGAAAAACAGTCCCACAACAATGGAGATTGCAGCCGTAATGAGACTTTCCAGGGTAATGATCCTGATAAGGTTCCATTTGTTCATACCGAGCACATTGTACAGACCGAATTCACTCGTTCTTCTTCTGATAAGGAATGAATTGGTGTAGTACAGAAAGATCGTGGAAAAAATGGCGATCACAATATATCCGAGAGTCATTACCATACCTGCGGTGTCCCGTCCCTTGGGCAAAAGATCGATAACCGTGGGAGAAGCCAGAAAAGCAAGGATGTAAAACATGCATATCATGCATATACAGGTCAGGATATAGGGAAATACCATCCTCTTATTCTTCCTTATACCGTCCCAGGCCAGCCTTGGATAAAATAAGGTTTTCATTATCTGCTACCTCCCCCCGACAAAAGGGTAAGGGTTTCTGTGATCTTTTGATAGAAGCTTTGGTTGGTATTAGCTCCCCTGTAGATCTGATGGAAAACCTCACCGTCCTTTATAAAGAGCACGCGGCCCGCGCAGCTGGCAGCCTTGGCGGAATGAGTGACCATGAGGATCGTCTGTCCCAAAGCATTCACTTCTCCGAAAAGTCTTAAAAGCTCGTCGGAGGATTTGGAATCAAGGGCTCCCGTGGGTTCATCCGCGAGGATGATCATAGGATCTGTAATAAGCGCCCTAGCTACCGCTGCCCTCTGTTTCTGCCCACCGGACACTTCATAGGGATATTTTTTTAAGATCCCCGAAATGCCCAGTTTTTCCGCTATCGGATCCAGCTTTTCCTTCATGAACCTGTAATCCTTTCCCGCAAGTACCAGGGGAAGGAAGATGTTATCCTCGATGGAAAAGGTATCCAGAAGATTGAATTCCTGGAAAACAAAACCCAGATTATCGCGCCTGAAGGCCGCAATGTCCTTTTCCGAAATTTCCGAAAGCTCCATGCCCTTGAGCACGATCTTCCCCGCCGTCGCCTTATCCAAAGCGGCCAAAATGTTAAGCAGTGTGGTTTTTCCGGAACCGGATTCACCCATTATAGCAACATACTCTCCCTCTTCAACTCCGAAGCTGACATCACGGAGCGCTTCCACCTCCTGCCCGCCGAAGCGGGTCTTGTAGATCTTTTTAAGATTATTTACTTCAAGTAAGCTCATTTTCAAACCTCCGTTTCTTTTACGGTTTGATATTATTAAAAAAAGCCGATTATTTCCATTGAATCGGCTTACAAATCTGCCCCAAAAACTTACAATATTGTCACATATCTTCTCACTCGATGATCGTCTTTCTCGAATCAAGCTTTATCCTGATCACAGTACCGCGCCCAACTTCAGACTCTGCACTTATCTCATGATTCAGATTTTTGCATATCTTTCCGCAAAGATAAAGGCCTAACCCGCTTGCCTTTTTATCTGCCCTGCCTCTCACGCCGGTATAGCTTCTCTCGAAAATACGCGGAAGGTCGTCGGAAGATATGCCCATGCCGGTGTCCTTAACGCAAAGCGTCAACGGCTCCTCCACGTAAATGGAGATCTCCCCCTGCTTCGTGTATTTAAGGGCATTGGAAATGACCTGCTCGATCACAAAGGACAGCCACTTTTCGTCCGTCAGCACCTTCTTGTTCACAGGCATATAATTAAGCTTCAGCTTGAGCATTATAAAATCGCCGGCAAACTTCTTTACCGAATCCTCTATTATGGTATCCAGATCATATTCCTTAAAGACATAGTCGCTGCCAGCGCCTTCAAGCCTCAGATAAGTGAGCACCATCTCCACATAGCGCTCGATCCGCCCCAGTTCCGAAAGGAGATTTCGTGACAGTTCGCTGTCCTCATTTTTAAGCCGCAGCCGCATGGAAGCGATGGGCGTCTTGATCTGATGAGCCCACAGGGTGTAGTAGTCCATCATCTGCGCATTCTCTTCCTTGATGTTTTCCATGATGGTACGCACCTGCCTTGAAAGATTGCGTATAACTATGCAATACTCTTCGTCCAAGGATGCGTGGACTTCCAAAAAAGATTCCGTGAGTCCCGCAGGCATATTCTTAAGTTCTTCTATCTCTTTATGGCGTTTATAAAAGGCATAGTATTTAAAAGCACAATAGACTGATCCCAAAAGGATGCAAAGAAGGATCGGATAGAGCACAGCCTTAAGTGGAAGGTCGTATAGAGAAAAAGATATAAAAAGCAGCGCAAAAAAGCCGAGAAACACTAATATCCCGCCGATCATGCTTTTTATAAATGAACCAAAAAGTTTCATATCCTACCCCACTGTATAACCCACGCCCGACTTGGTGGTGATGAAGTCCTTAAGGCCCGCGTTTTCAAGCTTTTTCCTGAGCCTGCCCACGTTCACGGTAAGGGTGTTCTCGTCTACAAAGGCCCCGCTCTCCCAAAGGGCTTCCATGAGCTTCTCCCGGCTCACGATCTTTCCTTTGTTCTGCATTAGTGTGAGCAGCAGTCGATACTCATTCTTTGTGAGCTCGATCCTGCTGTCCCTGTAGGTCAGGGTGTTGTCTCCCGTGTTAAGCATCGCGCCCTTGTATTCAAGGATGGGCGATGACACGCCGAAGTCATAGGTCCGCCTTAAAAGCGCCTGCACCTTTGCCGTAAGCACGTTTTGGTCGAAGGGTTTGGCGATAAAATCGTCCGCGCCCATGTTCACCGCCATAATGATGTTCATATTGTCCGAAGCGGAAGAAACAAAGATCACCGGAACCGAAGAAACCTTCCGGATCTCGCTGCACCAATGATAGCCGCTCATAAAAGGCAGGTAGATATCCATGATGACCAGATGGGGATGATACTCCGCAAATTCTCCCATCACATTACGGAAATCCGAAACTGCTTTTGCCTCAAAGCCCCACTGTCTCATCTGTTCGGTAATACCCTCGGCTATTCCCTTGTCGTCTTCCACTACCAATATCTTATAATCCATGCCGATCATCAATCCCCTTGAAATGTCTGTTTTCTTTTATTATAAACCATTGTGAAAACAAAGCAATATGCAAAATGACACCCGGGGACGGGGTTAGGGGTTCAGTTTTTGACACCCGGGGACGGGGTTAGTGGCTCACTTTTTGACCCTTTGGGGACGGGGTTATGGGTTCATTTTGGCGCTTTGCGCCGAAAAATGAACCCATAACCCCGTCCCCAAAGGGTCAAAAAGTGAGCCTATAACCCCGTCCCCAAAGGGTCATTTTAGTTATTTTGCTTGACTTTTTACCTTATTAATAGGAAAATTATAAGATATCGCAATTAAATCATCACAGGCTGCAAAGATATCTTTTGTAGCGCTTATTATAGAAGGGAGCTTTATGTATAACGTAAGAAATGTAGCAGAAGGCATATATTGGCTCGGCGCATCCGACAGACGACTTGAGCTGTTTGAAAATGCTTACCCCGTGCCCAATGGCATGTCTTACAATAACTATGTCATCATAGATGACAAGACCTGTCTTGTGGACGGTATCGATGATGCGGTAACAAGACAATTCATGGAGAATCTGGACCATGTCCTTGCAGGCAGAACTCTTGATTATATGGTGGTTCATCATATGGAACCCGACCATTGTTCGGCTATTCCCGAGCTGTTGACTAAGTATCCGGATATGAAGATCGTTGCTTCTCAAAAAGCCATACAGATGATCGACCAGTTTTATCATTTAAAGGTGAATGCTGTTGCGGTTAAGGAAAAGGACACTTTGGAACTGGGCAGGCACACTTTAAACTTTATTGCTGCGCCTATGGTTCACTGGCCCGAGGTAATGATGAGTTATGACAGCTATACCGGAGCATTTTTCTCGGCTGACGCCTTCGGAGCCTTCGGCGCCATGAGCGGCAATATATTTGCGGATGAAGTGGATTGGGAGAAGGATTGGGCGGATGAAGCAAGACGCTACTATGCAAACATAGTGGGAAAATACAGTGCCCAGACCACAGCTGTTTTAAAGAAGGCTTCAACCATTGATATAAAGATGATCCTGCCTCTTCACGGACATCTTTGGAGAAAGGACCTGGATATTCTATTGGACCGCTATAATAAGTGGGCTTCTTACACTCCGGAAAAGGATTCGGTAGTGATCTTTTACGGCTCGGTTTACGGAAACACTGCCAATGCCGCCGATATCCTTGCGATGAAACTGGCAGAAAAAGGTCTTAAAGACGTTAAGGTCTATGATGTTTCCAAGACCACAGTTTCCGAACTGGTTTCAAGGGCGTTTGAATATTCAAAGATAGTATTTGCCAGCGCCACTTATAATGCAGAGATCTTTGATCACATGCATACGCTGCTTATCGATCTTGAAAATCACAACCTGTCAAACAGGACCGTGGGTATCATTGAAAACGGCAGCTGGGCACCTACGGCAGGAAAGAAGATCACGGAGATCCTGGGCAATATGAAGAATATGACTGTCTTGGAACCTTTGGTTTCCGTTAAATCTTCTTTGGACGGAACTTCCCTGGCCAAATTGGAAGAACTTGCGGATGCACTTACAGCGAAATAGAAGGTTTTTATACGCTGTATTGTATCCTTGACACCGTTTCTTTTAAATGTTAATGTAAATCATATCTGAAGACCAAAAGGTTAGTATCAGTATTAAGATGATCATAAGGAGGTTGTTTATGGAAAATAATCACAACGGTCTTGAAATTGCTTGCCTTGTACTGGGTATCATCTCCATTGTATGCTGGTTTTTCAACGTGGGAGCGATAATAGGTGTAGGCTGCGGTATAGGAGGATTGGTTTGTGCTTCCAAGGCTAAAAAGTGCGGCATCGATACAGGCCTGGTAACGGCCGGTTTTATTTGTTCCCTTATAGGCGTTATCGGAAGTGCCATTGTATTTGTATCCTGTGTGGCATGTGTAGGCTGCCTGGGACTTGCCGGGGCAGGAGCGGAAGCTGCAGGTGCAACGGATTATTTCAACAGGTTCTTTTAAACAATGCAAAGATCTGAGCTCGACGCTTGAATTTAAGAGCGGTCGGGCTCTTTTTTAAAACAGGAACGGAGTAACAATGGCATTGGAATTGATAAAAGGGAGATACTTCTCGGCTTATGGCCTTTTAGGAGGTCTGGGATTTGTGCTGGGCATAGTTTTTCTCGTCATTACATGTAAGATCAAAAAGGTCAGGTTCAGCGACGTCATCTATGTCTATGTCTGGGCGGGGATAGCGGCCATAGTGGGAGCAAAGATCCTGTATCTTCTTCTTGATATAAAAAATATCATTGAAGCGTTCAGGTTCGGCGGAGAGGTACTGATAAATTATCTTAAAGCTGTGTTCGGAGGAGGACTTGTCTTTTACGGGGGGCTGGTCGGCGGACTTCTTGGAGCATGGGGTGCAGCAAAGTATTTCGGACTGGATCGTAGGACCATGCTTTCCGTGGCAATACCCACTTTACCTTTGGCTCATGCCTTCGGGCGTCTGGGCTGTCACACCGTGGGTTGCTGTTACGGAGTAGAAGTGCATGGACATTTCGGAAAGATGTACACAGATTCCTTGTTTGCACCGAACAATGTTCTGCTTTTCCCGGTCCAGCTCACGGAAAGCATGTGCGATCTCGTTATTTTTGCCGCTCTTGTCTTCGTGCTGTTTAGGACACCTGTTGAGAAACTAAAGGAGAGCAGGGTCCCTGAAATGTATCTTATCATGTATCCGGTGGTAAGATTCATCCTTGAATTCTTCAGAGGAGACGTGGTGAGAGGACACTTCCTTTTCTTTTCCACATCTCAATGGATCAGCCTTCTGCTTATAGTTTTGGCAGGCATATCTCTTCTCTGCGGATCAAAGCCGGATAAAAAACAGGCATAAATAAAATTACACCCCACTGCCATAAGGCCATGGGGTGTTTTTATGATAAGGTTATGAAAAACAATCAACTATTTGGCGGAGGAGCCGCAGGTCGAGCTGTGGCAGGATCCGCTGCATCCCGAGCAGCAGGCACAACATCCGGTGCAACCGCCGCTTCCTTTTTTTCTGTTGGGAAGCAGTGCCTTGATGCTGGCTGCAACAAGTAATGCTACCAATGTGAGTGCGATGGCACTTCCGATAATAGGTGACATAAAAACCTCCTTGCTTAATCTAAAGTCTTAAGCCAACTTTCCCTCCTTGGGCTGATAACCTTTGCGTACAAGCATGTAGATCAGACCTGCGAGAAGGAGAAGACCGAATATTGTTCCTACACCGAAGCCTACGCCTCCGAAGAGACCGATAACGTTGTAGGTGATCATTGAGAGTACATATGCCCAACCGGTCATGTATCCGATGGCTGCCCAGGTCCACTTGCCATTGTTCATCTCACGCTTGATGGCGCCGATGGCTGCAAAGCAAGGTGCACAGAGAAGGTTGAAGATCATGAAGGAGAGGCCTGCGAAAGGTGAGTAATCATTTGCTACACGATCCCAGATGCCTTCACCGTTTTCACCCAGTTCTTCGCCTGCGGCATCCTCATCGTAAGCATAGAGAACACCGAAGGTGCCGATTACTTCTTCCTTGGCTACAAGACCTGTGATGGTAGCAACGGTAGCCTTCCAGTTACCGAAACCAAGGGGCTTGAATACTACCGAGAGTCCGTTACCCACGCTTGCAAGAAGAGATCCGTCCATGGGCTCGAGTTCATCAACTTCGACATCCATCTTGTCGGCTAGCTTTTCTGCATAAGCCTCAGTCATTACTGTTTCATCTTCGAAGAGCTTATCAACCATACCGAACTTTCCGTTTACGGAACCGAAGGATGACAGGAACCAGATGACTATAGAGGAGATAACGATAACGGAACCTGCTCTCTTAATGAAGGACCAGCCTCTTTCCCAGGTGGCACGAAGTACGCCGCCGATCCTTGGAACATGGTAAGCCGGAAGTTCCATGACGAAAGGAGCGGGCTCGCCTGCAAAGGCCTTGAACTTCTTAAGGATGATACCGGAAAGGATTACCGAACCGATTCCGATGAGCCATGCAAGGGTAGCGATCCAGGGAGATTCTCCGAAGATCGCGCCTGCGATAAGTCCGATGATGGGAAGCTTAGCACCGCAGGGCATGAAGGTCGTTGTCATAACAGTCATCTTTCTGTCTCTGTCATTCTCGATGGTACGGGAAGCCATGATACCGGGAACTCCGCATCCTGTTGCAACAAGGCAGGGGATGAAGGACTTTCCTGAGAGACCGAACTGACGGAAGATACGGTCCATAACGAAGGCAACACGGGCCATATAACCGATATCTTCAAGTATTGCCAGGAAGAGGAAGAGGACCAGCATCTGAGGTACGAAACCGAGAACGGCGCCTACACCTGCAACGATACCATCCTGAATAAGACCGTAAACCCAACCGTCTTCAGCAACGTTCAGGGCACCCAGAAGCTTATCGAATAAGCCGGGAACCCATTCGCCGAAAATAACATCATTTGCAAAATCCGTACCCTTGGTACCGATGGAAACAGCCCATCCGCCCATGGCGATCGCATATATGAGGAACATGATGCATACGAAAATGGGAAGTCCCAGGATCCTGTTGGTAACGATCTTATCGATCTTATCGGAGATCGTAAGGTTATCTTTTGAAGCGACCTTTGTTACTGCTTTCTTTGTGATACCGGAGATGAAATTATATCTTTCGTTGGCGATAATGCTTTCCGCATCGTCATCGGCTTTCTTTTCAACTTCGGCGATAATGCTTTCAAAACTTGAAGAGGAAACCCTGATCTTCTCAAGGAATTTATCGTCACGTTCAAAAGCTTTTACTGCATACCATTTAAGGAGAGAGGAGTCTGCCTTTCCGGCAAGACCTTTTTCTATTTGGGAAAGAGCAGCCTGTGTGCTTTCTGTATAGATCTGAGGTGCATTGGGCTGTTTCTTTTCTTTTGCGATCTTTACAGCAAGATTTATAACCTTGTCAATGTTCTCGTTCTTTGCAGCCGAGATCTCGATGACATCGCAGCCGATGGCTTTGGAGAGATCTGCAATGCTGATCTTGCTTCCTGCCTTCTTTACAAGGTCCATCATGTTGACTGCCACAACCATGGGGATACCAAGTTCAAGGAGCTGGGTTGTAAGATAGAGGTTACGCTCAATGTTTGTACCGTCTATGATATTGATGATGGCCTCGGGCTTTTCATCAATAAGGTAATTTGCGGAAACAACTTCCTCCAGCGAATAGGGTGAAAGCGAATAGATTCCGGGAAGATCCTGGATCAATACATCATGATCGCCCTTATACTTACCTTCTTTCTTTTCGACCGTAACACCCGGCCAGTTTCCTACATACTGATTTGCACCGGTCAAAGCATTGAACAAGGTTGTTTTACCACTGTTCGGATTTCCGGCAAGCGCTATTCTGATACTCATCTGAATTTCCCTCCGATCATTCTACTTCGATCATTTCTGCGTCAGCTTTGCGCAGAGACAATTCGTAGTTACGTATTTTTAACTCCATGGGATCTCCAAGGGGAGCCACCTTGCGAACATAGATATCCACACCTTTGGTGATACCCATGTCCATGATTCTGCGCTTTACAGGACCTTCGCCATGCAGGCGGACAACCTTGGCAGTTTCACCCACACGTACGTCTCGCAGTGTTTTCATAATAGATTTCCTCCTTAAAATATTGTATAGCTGCATTTGACTTTGAACATCAATAAACCATGATCTTCGAAGCCATTTCTCTCGTCAGGGCAAGTCTGGAATCCTTGAGATTTATTATAAGATTACCGTCATGACTTTGTATGACAGAGAGCTTTGCGTGAGAAACGAAACCAAGATCGGCCAGATGAGCCTTGAGTTCAGGTGATCCGCCGACTTTGCAGACAGTTCCTTCCTGTCCTGCTTCCAATAAACTGAGTGGCATCATTCATCTTCCTTTCATTATTTAATCCCGACATTTACCGGGGCACGATTAGTTAGGGCTGACTAACTCCGCGAAGTATGTTAGCACGTGCTAACGGGAGTGTCAAGAAAAATTTTACCTGAATAAGGAAAGAAAACGGCACAAGTGCCTGAAACACTTGTGCCGTTTGGATTACAAAAATTAAATTTTAATGAATTATTCTCTTAAAACAGGTTTCATGCCTTCCAAAGAGAATGGAGATTGCAGTAAGCATATACGGCAACTACCTCATCACCTTCAAGGATAGCAAAGGATGCTTTGGGAGCTTCTCCGGGCTTAAGAGCCTTTCTCTGGTTGCCATTTTTTGTCCGGATGGCGATCCACTCAATGTAATGCTCGGGGAGCATGGGATGGTCAACGGAACCTACCTTAACGGTTACGATATTATCCTTTACTTCATAAACGGGTACGTGCTTTTCTGCGGCACCGTCGGATACTCCCGCCTTGATCTCCTGCATTTCCCGGCCGCAGCAGATCAAAGGACTGCCTGTCTCTTTAACGATCGCAACGATCTGTCCGCAAACGGGACAACGATAGAATTTAAGCTCCATGTATTACCTCCTTGTTGGTTGCAGCCGTATCGGCTAATATAGTTGTAAGCTGATTATATGGAAGAAAAGATTCGGTGTCAAGATGTGATGAGCGCTCGGAATAAGGCTTTAGAGTAATTTAATCATTGACAAGAAAGCCGGGGATGGAATATAGTGAAAAGAAACAGTTGAGATTATCTTTATCACTGTCGGAGATGTGCTCCCGCACAAGATCCGGCTGTATGAAAAGGGGTAAAAATGGATAATAAAGAAAAGGACAGTATACTTGATCGCGTGGCAGCGAGCATGAATGACAATTATGACAGGAATGAGCTGCTGAATCCCTTCGGAAAGAACAATCTTCCCGACAGGGAGAAGATCATTAAGATCATAAAGGCCATCAGAAGACTCATGTTCCCGGGGTATTTCGGACAGAGTGAATTTGACAAGGTCTCCTCCAGATATTTTGCGGGCGAGATGGTAAGCTCCATTGTGGAGGAACTTAAAAATCAGGTGCTGGTGGCACTCAGATACGGTACAGAAGCTGAGCCCGCATGTGAGGCCCTTGTTGAGGAAGCGGAAGAGATATGTCTGGGTTTTGCCGAAAAGTTTCCCGAGATCCAGAGAGTTCTTCTTACGGACATACAGGCTGCCTACGACGGGGATCCCGCATCCGGCAGTAAAGAAGCCATCATATTCTCTTATCCCGGCTTCAATGCCATTTTTATATACAGGATAGCCCATGAGCTGTACCTTAAAAACGTGCCCTTCATCCCCAGGATGATGACGGAATATGCCCATTCCAGAACGGGTATCGATATTAACCCGGGAGCCGTTATAGGCGAGTATTTCTTCATCGATCACGGAACAGGCGTGGTTATCGGTGAGACCACAGAAATAGGAAATAATGTAAAGATCTACCAGGGCGTTACTCTGGGTGCTCTTTCCACCAGAAAGGGACAGCTTCTTGCAGGCAAAAAGCGTCATCCCACCATCAAAGACAATGTTACCATATATTCCAACGCTTCTATTCTTGGCGGAGAGACCGTGATCGGCGAGAATTGTACCATAGGCGGTAACGCTTTTATCACTGAGCCTGTGCCCGCCAATACTCAGGTCAGCATGAAAAATCCCGAGCTTACCTTCAGAGGGAGAGACGTAAAAGTATGACAGACATAAAGAAAAAAGTGGTCGTGGGCATGTCCGGAGGAGTAGATTCCTCTGTTTGCGCATGGCTGTTAAAGGGACAGGGCTACGATGTTATGGGAGCCACCATGGAGATATGGCAGCCCAATGCCGCATTTTCGGAAAACGAGGGCGGCTGCTGCGGTCTTTCTGCGGTGGACGACGCCAGAAGAGTTGCGGAATGCCTGGGAATACCTTATTATGTTATGAATTTCAGGGACATATTTAAGGAAAAGGTCATAGACAGGTTTACTTCCGCCTATCTTGACGGCATTACACCCAACCCCTGCATAATCTGTAACAGGTATGTAAAATGGGAGGCTTTTCTTAACAGATGTCTGGAGATCGGAGCCGATCACATTGCCACCGGTCACTATGCACGGGTGCTTAAACTGCCCAACGGAAGATACACGATCCAAAAGGCGGTAAGCAAAGAAAAGGATCAAAGCTACGTGCTCTATATGCTGACTCAGGAGGAACTGGCTCACACCCTTATGCCCGTGGGACTGTACGAAAAGCCGGAGATCAGAAAAATGGCCGAAGCTGCAGGCCTTCCCGTGGCTCACAAAAAGGACAGTCAGGACATATGTTTTATCGACGACGGAGACTATGCGGGTTTTATAAAAGAAAAGACCGGAAGTCTGGGAAAAGAGGGCTATTTTAAGGATCTTAAGGGCAACATTCTGGGACCTCACGGAGGCACCGCCAGATATACCATAGGACAGAGAAAAGGCCTGGATATAGCCTTGGGGCGCAGAGCATATGTATGCAGGATAGATACGGAAACGGGAGACGTGATCCTCGGAGATAACGATGACCTTTTTACAACAGAAGTAGAAGTGACTGATCTCAGCTACATGGGTGAAGAGCATTTTGATGAGGCTGTTTTTTATACCGGAAAGATAAGATATTCCCAGCAGAATGTTCCCTGCCGGGTAAAATATGTTTCGGATAATGAGATAAAACTGATATTTGAAAGCCCGGTAAGGGCTGCTACGCCCGGACAGTCGGCGGTATTATATAAGGATGACTGGATCGTGGGCGGAGGAGTGATAAAGGCATAAAAGCTTGATATTTAAAGCTTTATAATGTAAAATTTTAAGGTAACCTGAAAACTCATGCAAAGTAAGGGGGAGGAAATGAGCGTGATTTCATTATTACTTGTCGGTGTAATAGGCATAATCTTATTGGTGGCGATAGCCATCGTTATCGTTGCATTGGTTTCCAATAAGAAGGATGATTAAAAACCGGACCCGTAAAGAGATTTACGGGTTTTTTTATGCAATAAGATCAGCCCTTAAATATTTATGAGATCAGTTTGCGGAGCAACAGGTATGGGGATAGGGGCTTTACAAAACAGGAAAAATTGTTTAATCTGTCTTTGTCTGAATACGGATGGGATTTATTGTCCTGTCTTTAAGGAGGCTGATATGGAAAAGATATTACAAACATTTATAGGGCTTATGATCCCTTTTATAGGTACAATGGCGGGCTCTGCCTGTGTGTTTTTTCTGCGCGGGCAGATGAAAGAGAGCCTGCAGAAGAGCCTTCTCGGCTTTGCTTCGGGAGTTATGGTGGCGGCTTCCGTATGGTCGTTGCTGATACCTGCCATTGAGGCGAGCGATGATATGGGAAAGCTGGCATTTATGCCTGCAGCGGTGGGTACGGCGGCAGGTATGCTTTTCCTCCTGTTTCTTGATCATTTGATCCCCCACCTTCATCTTACATCGGATAAACCGGAGGGGGTTCTCGGTAAGAAGAAGGCCATAAGCAGATCGATAATGCTCTGCCTTGCCGTAACACTTCATAACATCCCTGAAGGTATGGCACCCGGCGTGGTTTTTGCCGGAGCGCTTAAGGGAGAAGAAGGTATTACCATGGCAAGCGCCCTTGCGCTGGCAATAGGTATTGCCATTCAGAATTTCCCGGAAGGAGCGGTTATCTCCATGCCTTTGGCAAGTGAAGGAGAGAAAAAGGGCAAGGCTTTTCTTCTCGGAACTTTGTCCGGAGCTGTGGAACCGGTTATGGCATTTATTACCATTCTGCTCACCGGATTTATCTCCCACATGCTCCCTTATCTTCTTTCCTTTGCGGCAGGAGCAATGCTTTATGTGGTTGTGGAGGAACTGATCCCCGAAGCTGCGGGAGACGGAGACAATCACACCAATCACGGCACTGTGGGCTTCGGAATAGGTTTCATTCTTATGATGATCCTTGATGTGGCACTGGGCTGATAAAACTATACGGAGAAGATATGAAGGAAAAGGTTTCGCTGGTCTTTACCGGGGATATAGGTTTTGACCGTTATATGAAAGGGAAATGGGAAGACGAAGAACTTCTTTCAGAGGGGATCCTGAAATTTTTTAAAGAGGCGGATCATGTGATACCCAATGTGGAGGGGCCTCTTGTGGCACCCAAAACGGAAGAAGCAAGGGAAGGCACGGCTCAACTGGTACACACCATGGATCCGGGAGCTGTTAAGGTATTAAAGAATATCCGTGCAGACATATGGAATCTCTGTAATAATCACATTATGGATGCAGGGGAAGAAGGGGTGAGAGCCACTCTTGAGGAGGTTGAAAAAGCCGGTGCTGTCCCCCTGGGAGCGGGGCTTAACATTAAAGAAGCCGCGAGGCCTGTGATATTAAGCGGTGCAGGAGGTATAGGCATATTCTCGGTAGGATACCGAAGAGGCTGTAAACCCGCAGGGGAAGATAAGGCCGGTTGCCTCAACTGGAATGAAACGGATATAATAAGGAAGAATATAGAGGAGATCAAAAAAAACTGTCGTTGGTGCATCATCGTATCCCACGGCGGAGAAGAATTCACTTCACTTCCTTCACCCTATACCAGGGACAGATATCTGGAGTTTCTTAAAATGGGGGCTGACATTGTGGTGGGACATCATCCCCATGTTCCCATGAATTACGAAAAAGCGGGAGATAAGATGATCTTTTACTCCCTGGGTAATTTTATTTTTGATACGGATTACCAAAGGGCTCAGTTTAATACGGAAAAAGGGATACTTTTAAGACTTGACTTTACGGAAGAAGATTGTGAGGCCACTGCAAAGGGGCTGGTTATCAACAGAAACACGGAGCATATCGAAGAAGCTGCTTTGCCGGATATCTTTGAAGAGGTAAATGAAAAAGATTATGAACTCCTTGCTCCTTTGGCAGCAAAAATGTTCCTTTCCGCCACAAAGAGAAGAGAAATATATCTAAAACCCCTGGAATACAAAAATGCGGACGAAGCCAAATGGAAAGAAAATTTCATGGATCCGAAGCGAAGCGGAAGAGTGGAAGGAGAAGCTCTTGATCTAAGGATAATATGTCCTCTTGCGGAAAAAGCGGAAGAAGGTAAATGGAAAGAAAGCAGTCTGGAAAAGGTTAAAAAATACATTCTGGACCAGATATAAAGCAAGGTATGATCCGAAAAGAAAAAGTCCCAAAGAAAAAGGACTTTATTTTCCGACGGATATGTGTTACAATTCTGCAAGTCACATTTTCATTAATCCCGTTCGGTAAAATTCTTTTGCCCAGGGAAAAGATGTGAAGATACAGAGGAAGGAAATTGTTTTTTTATGAAAAAGAAATTTTTAGCCGTTGCACTTATCTTATCAATGACGGCAAGCCTTGCTGCATGCGGAAAAGGTGGTTCTTCATCCGAAAAAGCACAAGGTAAAAAATCCGAACCCAAGATAACACTCTGCGAGTATAAAGGGATCGCCCTTAAGAGCGTAAGCGATGAGGAGATCCAAAAAAAGATCGATTCCTATGTGGCTCAGTATTTCTATGAGAATATAGAGATCGAAGGACCGGTTGAATCCGGTGATACCGCATATATCAATTATGTGGGAAAGAAAGACGGAGTTGCTTTTGCAGGCGGAACAGACCAAAGCGAAGAAGGAACTGCTCTGGTGATCGGATCGAATTACTTCATTCCCGGATTTGAGGACGGAATAATCGGAATGAAAAAGGGTGAAACAAAGGCACTTGATCTTACGTTCCCCGAGGATTACGGCAATGAAGAGCTTAACGGTGCGGCAGTTGTTTTTGATGTTACTGTGAAGAAGATCACAAGAAAGAATCTGCTGGAGCTTAATGACGAGAATGTTAAAAAGCTTCTTAAATATGAGACGGTGCAGGCGTTTAATGACGCCGTATCTCATGATCTGAACTATGAGAGTTACACCGAGCAGCTTGGAACCCACTTATCCGAGAACTGTAAAACAGAAGATCTTCCCGAAGATGAGATCAATGAATATTGTGAATCTGTTTACAGTTATGCGGTTCAAAGCGTACAGCAGTATGCGCAGATGTATGGAGCGGATGAATTGACTATGCTTCAATACAGTCTTGGATTTGAAAGCTATGAAGCACTTCATGATTATTGCCTTGAAGGGGCTACTCAAAATGTAGCTTATCAGTACATTATAAAAGAGATCGCAAACAAAGAGAATATTGAAGTTACCGATGAGGTTATGAAGGAAAGAGGCACTGATTACGCTGAACAGTACGGATACTCATCTGTTGACGAGTTGATCACCAATGTAGGTGAAAACAAGGTCAAGGAAGCGGTTCTTATGGATCTTACCATCGAGTTCCTGATCGATAACGCAAAGATCTTTTAAACTTTTTTTTGAACAGATTTAAGGGCGGCATTTCTACCGCCGCCCTGTTTTCTTAATTAATCTTAATTACCCCACACACATTTGTTTTAAGCATTAATATCAATATAAAGAAGGAGACTTGTGATGGATTATGAAAAAATGTCACTTGCCGAACTTAAGGCTTATGCAAAGGAAAGAAATATAAAGGGCATTTCTTTAATGAGAAAAGAGACCCTTTGTGAGTATCTTACCGGCCTTGACAAGGAAAAAGCCAGGGAAGCAAGCGAAAACACCCCAAAAGAAATAAAAAGGGAAGAAAAGAAAGAGCCTGTTAAAGCTAATAAGGAAGAGGCAAGAGAAGAAAAAAGCCCTGTAAAAACCGAAAAGGAATATCTGAGACGTCCCATGGGAGACAAGCCCAGAACAGGATATGACAGAAACAGGAATATGGCGGACAGAGGACAGCCTTTGCAGAGGAGAGTAATGCTTGAACGCCCTGCAGAGCAGGAAAAGAGGGTGATGCTTGAACATCCTGCGGAGCAGGAAAAGAGGACTATGTCGGAACGCCCTGCAGAGCAGGAAAAGAGGACAATGTTTGAAAGGCCTGCGGATCAGGACAGAAGAAGTATCCAGGAACGTCCCCTGCAGCGTGAACAGAATATACAGTACGATATGGGCAGTTTCCTGACACCCGAACAGCAGTCTGAACTTGACAGCGGTGTTGAGAAAAACGGCATTCTTGAGATCATGCCCGACGGTTTCGGATTTATCCGCTGCGATAATTATCTCCCCGGAGAAAATGATGTCTATGTATCACCGGCCCAGATCAAAAGATATGCCTTGAGATCCGGAGATATCATCTGCGGAAACACCAAGATCAAAACCGCTTCCGAAAAGTTTTCCGCCCTTCTCTACATAAAGAGCGTAAACAGCTTCTCCATTGAAGAAACGCTCAAGAGAAAGAAATTCGAAAACCTGACTCCGGTATTTCCTTATGAGAGGATACATCTTGAAACAAACGGCAGTTCTGTTGCCGCAAGAATGGTTGACCTGATAGCTCCCATCGGCAAGGGACAGAGAGGTATGATAGTTTCCCAGCCAAAATCAGGTAAAACCACACTTCTTAAGGAGATCGCCAATTCCATTACCAGGAATCATCCGGATATGAACCTGATCATTCTTCTTATCGATGAAAGACCCGAGGAAGTGACGGATATTAAGGAGTCGATCCACGGTGAAAAGGTGGAAGTTATCTATTCCACTTTTGATGAATTGCCCGAAAACCATAAGAGAGTTTCGGAAATGGTCATCGATCGTGCAAAACGTCTTGTGGAATACGGAAATGATGTAGTTATCCTCCTTGATTCCATTACCAGACTGGCAAGAGCTTATAACCTTACATGTCAGTCCAGCGGACGTACACTTTCCGGAGGTCTCGATCCCGCCGCACTTCATATGCCCAAGAAGTTCTTCGGCGCGGCAAGAAAGATGAGAGAAGGCGGAAGTCTTACTATCCTTGCAACCGCTCTTGTGGATACCGGAAGCAGAATGGATGATGTGGTATTTGAGGAATTTAAGGGTACCGGTAATATGGAACTGGTACTTGACAGAAACCTTTCGGAAAGAAGGATCTTCCCGGCCATCGACCTTCAGAAGTCGGGAACGAGAAGAGACGATCTTTTGCTTACTGCCGATGAGGCGGATGCAATGAATATAATCCGTAAAGCATTGAACGGCGCTCATCCTGAGGATGCTACCGAAAAACTCATAAATATGTGCGCACACACAAGAAATAATTCGGAATTTGTCAATACCGTTAGAAAAAACCTTTAAATAGAACAGATGAAGATGAAGATAAAGAGAATCGGGATGTTGGCCTTAACAGCAGCATGTGCGATACTGATGACAGGCGGATGTTCCCGTAAGGAGAATGAAACTGTTTTGGATACGGAAAAAGACAAGACCGTTGTAAATGAGATGCCAAAAGCATCGCCTACCCCGGGTATTACGGTAACACCGGAACCCACCGAAACCCCTGAGCCTGAGCTGCCCTATATAAAAGGGAACCTCAAAAGGGTTTCTGTCCACGATCCTTCTATCATCGTTGATAAGGATGAAAAAGGAAATAAATTATATTATATCTTTGGTACCCATATTGCGGGAGCAAGGTCATATGATCTTGCAAATTGGAGCAATTTTACAAACGGGTACAGAACTAAGGACAACACCTTATACGGAGACCTTTCCGCAAATCTTTCGGAACCCTTTTCCTGGGCGGGGGAAGATGATTCGGACTGTCGTAACGGCTTTGCTGTATGGGCGCCCCATGTGATCTACAATCCTTATTACGTTAACGGGGACGGCAGTACGGGAGCTTATATGGATTATTTCTGCACCTCCTCCACCTATTGCCGCTCGGTCATAGGGTTTGCGGTATCCGACAGGATCGACGGCGACTATGCCTGCAAAGGTACTGTCGTCTATTCCGGATTTACAAGAAAGAGCATCAAGGACAAAAACAGCGATAAGGATAAGATCTGGACCAATACCAACATAGACGAATTGATGGCTGAGGGAAAGATCAGCGGGGAATGGAACAGTGATTGGGGGCTGGGAACGGGTTATAATACCGACTATGCACCCAACGCCATTGACCCTGCCATCCTTTTTGACAAGGAGGGCAGGATGTGGATGTCCTACGGCTCCTGGTCCGGAGGCATTTATATGCTGGAACTGGATCCGAAAACCGGAGAAGGTCTATATCCCGGCGACAACAGTGTTACCCGAGACGGAAGGGTTATAGATAAGTATTTCGGAGTGCGCATTGCCGGAGGCCATACAAAATCCGGTGAAGGTCCTTTCATCGTCTATGATGAGGCTACAGATTATTATTATCTTTATACCACTTATAATTTCCTGGATTCAAAGAGCGGATACAACATGCGGCTGTTCAGATCGAAAGAGCCCACGGGACCTTATCTGGACGCTTGCGGAAACAATGCGGTATTTGGATCAAAAAGCGTTAATATGTACAACATAGGGATCAAGGTAATGGGCAACTATTCCTTCTCCTGTATGAAAACAGGTTATCGTTCTCCCGGACATTGTTCGGCTTTTATAGATTCCGATGGCCAAAGATATCTGATCTATCATACCAGGTTTGAGACCGGCGGAGAGATGTTCCAGACCAGAGTCCATCAGCAGTTTATGAATGAAAATGGCTGGCCTGTGACCGCAGTTTTTGAAAACCGCGGAGATGTAATATCGGAAACCGGATATGACAGGGAAAAGATCATAGGAAAGTACGAGTTTATAGATCACGGCGTGAACTCCGACGGGGCGGATTGCAAAAAACCATCCGTCATATGGTTGAACGAAGACGGTACTGTTTCCGGAGAAGCAAGCGGAACATGGATCCAAAAGGAAGGGACTTGTCTTGCAACTTTTGTTATAGACGGTACAGAGTACAGCGGTGTGTTCTTCAGACAACATGATGAGGCTTCAAAGAGTGCGTTGGTCATGACCTTTACGGTCATAGGTGATGATAATAGGACCCTATGGGGAGTACGGTCATCCGGAGATGAACAGTGACCCCGGATCAAGAGTGATCAAAAAAATAAAATATTTTTCTTGCATTATAAAAAAACTGGGTGTATAATCACTTGGCTATTGGTTTATAAACAGAAGTTCTGAGCCAAATCTCAGAACCCGCGTCGAAAGGAGAATAATCATGAAAGAGGATATCCAGCCTAAATACGTAGTATCTCATGTTACATGCAACTGCGGTAACACATTTGAGACACGTTCCACAAAGGGTGATATTCACGTTGAAATCTGCTCCAAGTGCCATCCTTTTTATACAGGTCAGCAGAAGGCTTCCGCTGCCCGTGGTGCTATTGAGAAGTTCAATCGTAAATACGGCCTTGCATAGGTTAAAGAAAACAAAGACCGGGGTGAGATTATTTTTCGATGATCTCATCCCGTTTTTCTTGTTATTTGGATTGTAAAAAATATAACTTATGTGTTATACTTATATGAGGTATTGTATTTTTTACAGACAAAATTTTTAAGTCAGTTATCCGGAGGTTATATGAAGTCATCGGGAATCGGGGGACAAGCCGTTATCGAAGGAGTTATGATGAAAAATCGCGGAAAGTACGCGATAGCGATCAGAAAGCCCAACGGTGAGATAGAAGTAGATGTTAAGAGCTGCGCTGATGGCAATAAGAGAAGTGTTTTTTTCAGACTGCCCATCATCCGCGGAGTTATGGCTTTTATAGATTCGTTGACATTGGGTATGGGGACTCTGCAGTATTCCGCATCTTTTTATGATGAGGAAGAAGGAGATGGTGATCTTAATAAGAGATTAAACATCAAAGAGAGTGAGAAAAGTAAGATATTTGATATAATGACCATAGTTTTATCGGTTATCATGGCACTTGTCATTTTCGTTCTGGTTCCCATGCTCATCACAAGTTTTATTGCACCTTATCTTACCTTTGAGTATTCACGCCTTGTAATATCCTTTATAGAAGGAGTATTAAGAGTAACGATATTTGTGATCTATATCCTTACGATATCAAGCATAGAAGATATCAAAAGGATGTTCATGTATCACGGAGCCGAACACAAATGCATCAATTGCATCGAACACGGCAGAAGCCTGACGGTGGACAATGTCAGACGTTCCAGCAAGGAACACAAGCGTTGCGGCACAAGCTTTATGCTGAACGTTATGATCTTAAGTATTTTGGCCTTCATGTTCATCGATGTTGAAAATATAGCACTTAAACTGTTGTTAAGACTCCTTTTGATCCCTGTTATTGCGGGAATATCTTATGAGTTTACCAGGATTGCGGGTAATACGGACAACAGGCTTGTGAATTTCCTTTCCAAGCCCGGCCTTTTAATGCAGTCACTTACTACAAAGGAACCTGATGATTCCATGATAGAAGTGGGTATCGCTTCCGTAGAAGCAGTATTTGACTGGGAGCCTTTTGTCGAAGAACTTAAAAATGAAAGAAGAGCTGCCACAAAAAGTGTGAGGAGTTCTTCATTAAACAACACGGATTACAATACTCAGGACAAAAAGAGTTTTGACCAAAACCGTGATGGAAACAGGAAAAACAACAAGAACCCGAAGAACGGTAAGAACACTTCCAAACGAAGTAATTACAGCTATCAGCAGCATGATGAGATCAGGGACGATGAGGATATAACCGAGCAGGTTAACAGCGTAAGTTCAGCTCAGATTGTTGATGACAGAGTGATCGCGCCGATCTCCGAAGAGGCATTCAGACCTTTGGAAGTGGATATATCAGATCTTTTTGATATTAAACTTCCGGAGAATTATGAAGATACAAAAAAACATTTCGGTAAAAATAAAAAAGGAACCATGGAAGCAGGTTCCGAATACATAAAAAGGTCCGAGCAGGCGGAGAAAGAAGCGGATGAGCTTCTTAACGCACTTGATGTCATGTTCGAGTACAGCGGTGCAAAAACCGTTACTGAGATGAGTGATGACCCTGCGGTTACCCATGGAGACAATATCGTGTTCAATTTTGACTCCGAAGCGGTACAACACGCTCAGGATGTTATTGATATGTCAGCTTCGGCAAAATGACCGAAGGCACTCTTTTACGGCGGATAAAAATGAGCTACAAAGAGCTATTAAAAGAAATTACAGAGAGATTAAAGGCGACAAACGTTCCGGAGGCTGAATCGGATGCTTGGCGCCTTTTTGAAGGTATAACGGGATTCAACCGGGCACATTTTTTTATGGTAGGAAACGAAGAGATAACCGACTTTGCGATCATAGAAAAAGCCCGCCTTCAGACAGAAAAACGCGTGGAAGGCTGTCCGGTTCAATATATTACAGGCGTTCAGGAATTCTACGGTTTTGAATTTGAAGTGAGTAAGGATACTCTGATCCCCAGATTTGATACCGAACTTTTGGTGGAAGAAACAGCAAAGTACTCAGAAGGCAAATCCGTTCTGGACATGTGTACGGGAACCGGATGTATTCTTATAGCCCTGGCAAAAACCGCCGGTATTAAAAAAGGTGTAGGCTGTGATATTTCCGAAGGCGCGGTGGAACTTGCCAAAAGAAATGCCTGCAGAAATCATGCGGAAGATAAGACGGTGTTTTTCGCCGGAGATCTTTTTAAAGCGCTTAAAGGAACAGAATACGAGAACGAAAAATTTGATATTATCGTTTCAAACCCGCCCTATATAAAAACGGCGGTTATAGATACACTTTCAGCAAGCGTCCGGGACTATGAACCCAGAACGGCGCTTGACGGTTCGGAGGATGGATTATGGTTTTACAGAAGGATTACAAAAGAAGCCACTTGTAGCCTTAATGACAATGGAATTCTGGCATACGAGATCGGTTACGACCAGGGAAGCGAAGTGACGGCCTTAATGCTGGAACAGGGCTTTACCGAAGTCAGGGTTATCAAGGACTATGCAGGTCTTGACCGCATAGTTATAGGAAGAAAGGATAAATAAATGTTTGATAAATTGGAAGACCTGATAAAGAGATACGAGGAAATACAAAACGAACTCTCTGAGCCTCAGGTTGTTAATGATCAGGCCCGTTTTAAAAAGCTCATGAAGGAATCCAATGACCTTATGGAGCTTGTGGAGACCTACAATAATTATAAGAAAGAAAAACAGAACATTCAGGACTCTCTGGAGATTTTGGACAATGAGTCGGATGATGAGATGAGAGAACTTGCAAAGGAAGAACTGGATGCTTCCAAGAAAAATGTGGAAAAGCTGGAACAGGACCTTAAGATATTGCTTTTGCCCAAGGATCCCAACGATGATAAGAACGTATGTGTCGAGATCAGAGCAGGCGCAGGCGGTGAAGAGGCTGCTCTTTTTGCCGCAGAGCTTTACAGGATGTATTCAAAATATGCAGAGACCCAGCGCTGGAAGACAGAACTGGTGAGCATAAACGAATCCGAAATAGGCGGTATCAAGGAATGTGTCTTTATGTTGAGCGGAAACAGAGTGTATTCAAAGCTCAAGTATGAAAGCGGCGTTCACAGAGTACAGAGAGTACCTGTAACGGAGAGCGGCGGCAGGATCCATACATCCACAGCTACAGTGGCGATAATGCCCGAAGCCGAGGAAGTGGACGTTAAGATCGATCCCAAGGATTACAGGATCGACGTGTTCAGATCCTCAGGTAACGGTGGTCAGTGCGTTAATACCACAGACTCTGCCGTACGTCTTACCCATTATCCCACAGGAATAGTCATTTCCTGTCAGGATGAAAAGTCCCAGTTAAAGAACAGGGACAAGGCTTTAAGAGTGCTTAGAGCCAAGCTTTATGAATTGGAACTTGAAAAAGCCCATGATGCCGAGGCGGCAGCAAGAAAGAGCCAGGTGGGAACGGGAGACAGATCGGAAAAGGTCAGAACCTACAATTTCCCTCAGGGACGCTGCACCGATCACAGGATACATTATACCTCATACAGCCTTGATGATGTGATGAACGGCGATATTCAGGAATTTATCGATGCTCTTACGGCGGCAGATCAGGCCGCAAAGCTTGCGGACATGGCAGCAGAACAGTGAAAAGATGATAACATCGGAGAATAACGGACAATTAAAAAATCTTTCGGTTCTTATGAAGAAGTCGAAAGAGCGGCAGGAACAGGGACTGTTTGTGACCGAGGGCAGAAAGATGTTCAACGAGGCCCTGGAAATGGGCATCGTTGAAAAAGCTTTTATTTCTGAAAATTACTTTAAGGAATGCGGCGAAGTGAGCTGTCCCTATGAAACGGTTTCAAATGAGGTGTTCAATAAGATCTCGGAAACGGTCACTCCTCAGGGGGTTCTGGCTCTGGTAAGGATACCCGGGGCAATGGCTATAGAAAATTTAAAAGAAGCGAAAAGTCTGGTACTTTTGGAAAACCTTCAGGATCCCGGGAATCTTGGTACCATAATAAGGACTGCCGAGGCGGCGGGTATAGACGGAATAGTCCTAAGTCGGAATTGTGTGGATCCGTATAATCCCAAGGTGGTAAGATCTACCATGGGAGCCTTGTTCAGAATGCCTGTATATTATATCGATGATCTTACACTCTTTGTAAAAGAACTTAACGCAGATGGTTTTAATACACTGGCCACCCACCTCTCGGCATCAAAACCCTATTATGAAGCGGATTATAAGGGGAAAACCGCTATTCTGATAGGAAACGAGGGCAACGGGTTAAGTGATGAGATAACCGCTATTGCTAAGGAAAAAGTGATAATTCCCATGTCGGGAAAGGTGGAAAGCCTTAATGCTTCTGTTGCTGCGGCACTCATGATGTATGAGGTGAAGAGAAATAAATAAAAAATTTGGGTTGCAATGAGAGAAAATTGTGATAATATAATTATTGGTAACGTTTCCAATAGTTCATTTTGTCACAGGGGTTTATATGGAACAAATAACTATCAGGGATGTGGCAAAGGCTTGTGGAGTAGGTGTGAGCACCGTTTCCAGAGCAATAAATGACCATCCCAATATAAATGAAGAAACGAAACAGCTTGTTCTGGATAAGATCAGGGAACTGGGCTATGTGCCGAATAACAGTGCCAGAAATCTTAAAAGGAGCGAGGGCAAGGCTATAGCTGTCCTTGTAAAGGGAATGACTAACCCTTTCTTCAATGTGATGATCAAGATCATGGAGGAGGACATTATTTCCAGGGGCTACACTATGGTGCTTCAGCATGTGGATCCATCGGAAGACGAAGCGGATGTGGCTCTCGAACTGGCTAAAGAAAAGAAGCTTTGCGGCATAGTCTTTCTCGGCGGTATAGTTACCAGAACCGGTAAAAACCTTGCTATGCTGAACGTTCCCTATGTTGTTTCCACCATAGGTGCAGCGCTTAAAGGCGTAAACGAAGAGGACTATTCCTCCGTTGCGGTAGATGATGAAAGAGAAGGAAAGATAGCGACTTCTTTCCTTATAAGCAAAGGATATAAAAGGATAGCTATCTTTGCGGGGGCGGAAGATGATACTTCCGTTGGAATGCTGAGACTCGCAGGCTACAGGAAGGCTTTAAAAGAAGCCGGTATCCCGGTTGATGAAAAGCTTATCAGATATCTTCCCAAGGATAATGAAGAATATTCTTATTATACAGGGTATTCATCAGCAAAAAAACTCATAGAAGAGGGTATTGACTTCGATGCAGTCTTTGCCATAGCCGATGTAATGGCTGTGGGGGCCTGCAGAGCGTTTCTGGAAACAGGAAGAAAGATACCCGAAGATGTTGCGGTGATGGGGTTTGATGGTATAGATCTTACAGCCTTTTATATGCCGTCCATAACCACGGTTGCACAGCCGATAAAGCAAATGGCGGTTGAAACCAGTCATCTGCTTTTTGAAGTTATCGAAGGAAAAAAACACAGACATTTGGTTTTTGACGCCAAGATAGTAGAGAGAGAGACCACCTGAGGGTGGTCTTTTTTCTTAAGCTTTTATAAAATATGGCTTAATGTCTGCTGACGGACTATTATCAGCTTTGGTTTTGTTGTACTTGGGCTGATAAAATTAACAGATCAAAGCTTTAAATGTTTTGGCAGAGCCAGTACCAAAATTGATACAAAAATGTCACAATGTCACAAAAATGTCAAAAGGCTCAAAAAAATCATATGCAAAAGCCTTTAAATTGCCTTTTGTCTGTCGGGAAATTATCATTTAAATCAGTTAAACTACCTGAGGAAATAAGAAACAGGAGTAAGGAAGAATGAAGAATTTTTTGATAGGGATAATATATACGGTAATAGTTGCGGGAATATTGGCCCATTTTTCGGGGTGCGACATGCCTGATGTTTCCGATATCACATCAGTTCTTACACCATATGCCACTGCTGTTCCGACTCCTTCCCCGGAGCCTGATAAAACGCAGGCGGAAACCACGGCCACTGCCTCTCCCGTAAGCACAGAAGTGCCGACGGAAACACCTGTGGCAACAACTGCTGAAGAGGGTATAACTGCGGTTGATGATCATGTATGGACCATTGGCAGCGTAAACATGAGAAAGGGACCCGGCACCGAATACGAAAAGGTGGGAGTGGTTCCCGTTAATACGGAAGTTCACAGGACCGGTATCTGCGATAACGGTTGGATCAGGATAGAATATAAGGATATTACTGCTTTTATAAGCGGCAAATATACGACTTCGGAGCAGTCGGTCACAAAAGCTCCCACAGCTAGCGTTACGCCCACACCGACAGTGACGGCAACACCTGAAATAAAAGCAACAAGTACTCCTACGTTGGTGCCTGTGGCAAGTGTTACTGCAACGCCGACGCCGGGTTCGTCGGTTAAGGAAGTAAATGATAATGTGGATCAGTTGATTGCTTCTCTCAGTTCGGCGGGCGGAAACGTTAACCTTGAAACAGCTTCTTCTTTCTACTACGAAACTGAGAAGAGTGCTACGGCCGGATTTATGAAAAACGCCGGACAATACACCACCTTCTCTATGCTGTACAAGGATAAGAGCTGTATGCACACACCGGAATATTTCCTTGCCACTTATCCCGAGCTTTGCAAGGTGGAAGTGGATTATTCAAAGAGTAAAAAATATAATAACGGAATATATGTTGTCTTTAATGTGACCATGAAGGAAGGCGGACAGTATGCCTATGCAATAAGGACCGGCAACACTGCTTTTCTTACTGAGACGGAAAGTTATGCACTTAAGAGTATAATGAAACTTTCCGATTCCCTGGGATTGGAAAAAATGAGTGATATCGATGTGGTGCTAACGGTTCATGATCATCTGATAAACAATACCAGGTATGATTCGACCTATGCGGAGATATCTCACACGCCATACGGTCTTATCATGAATAAGACAGCAGTCTGTGACGGGTATGCCGAGACCTTTATGATATTCATGCTCTTAAATGATATAGACTGTATAACGGTAACGGGTTATGCATCGGAAAATCACGCCTGGAATCAGGTTTACCTTGACGGAGAGTGGTACAACGTGGATGTTACCTGGGATGATCCCGTAACCAGAGACAGTGAGACGGGAAAGATAGTTGATAATTTAAGATACACTTATTTCATGATCAACGACGATGTGCTTTACGAGACCCATACTCCGCAGTGCGGTTACGAGATGACATGTACCTCCGACAAGTATCATATGTATATGTACAAACAATACCTTTGCGGATCGGAGGAGGATGTAAAAGCGCAGATCGATGCCCAGATTGAAAAAGAAAGTCTGTTCTTTGTTTACAGGACCGGAGATTTCACCAAAGCCAAGATCATAGATATCTTCCAGAATAAATACAATGTGGCATTGTCCAGTTATGAGCCCACGGAGATCAGAAAGGGCTACATGATGTTTGAGATCATCAATCCCTTATTGTGATCTTTAAAATAAAGACTTTACTTAATCAGGCAAAAGGGATAAAATATCGGAGTTCAAAAAGGCATTATCGAAAGAAAGAGGCTTTTATGGAACTTAATGAAAAGATCGAAGAATTACAAAAGTTGATAGATTCCTCCGACAACATAGTTTTCTTCGGAGGAGCCGGAGTCAGCACGGAGAGCGGTATACCTGATTTCAGGAGTACGGACGGACTTTATAATCAGCATTATAAATATCCGCCGGAGACCATTTTAAGTCATACCTTCTTCGTAAACAAATGTGAAGAATTCTATGATTTTTACAGGGCAAAGATGAATCCGGAGGGGTTCGAACCCAATGTTACCCACAGATTTCTGACAGAGTTGGAAAAGTGCGGGAAACTTAAGGGCATAATAACCCAAAACATCGACGGATTGCATCAAAAAGCCGGAAGCAGCAATGTGTTGGAGTTACACGGCAGCACACAAAGAAATTATTGCATGAAATGCGGTAAGTTCCACGGGCCGGAGGCGGTCTTTAAAAGTGAGGGTATTCCCAGATGCGAGTGCGGAGGAGTGATCAAACCCGACGTGGTCCTGTATGAGGAAGGTCTGAACGAAAGAACGGTTGAAAATGCAATAAGTCTGATATCCAACGCTGATGTACTCATTATAGGAGGAACCTCTCTGGCGGTTTATCCCGCAGCCGGATTTATCAGATATTTTCGAGGACGCAGTCTTGTGCTGGTGAACATGTCACAGACTGCCTATGACTCAGATACGGATCTGCTTATACATGCAGGTCTGGGAGAGGTGTTTTCCGGATTAAGGTGCAGATAAGGTAATGAGATTAAAAAGAAATATTTTTGAAAACAAGATTTCACAGGAAGTTTTCCGACTTGAAAAAGAAAGCAGATTTTCACTTACCAAAGGCTATATCCAGCATGGCGACGTTTCTGTGTTCGTCCATTGCATATGTGTTGCCTACGTGAGCTGCTGCATAATCCGTATATTAAATATTAAGGCGAATATTGCAGCCCTTATCCTTGGGGCCTTGCTGCATGACTACTTCCTCTATGACTGGCATGACGGAGAACTCTGCAGAAAGGTTCACGGGTTTACCCATCCCTTTAAGGCGTGTAAAAATGCAAAAGAGGATATGGAATTGACCCCTCTGGAAGAGAACATCATCAAGAGGCATATGTTCCCTCTGGTACCCATTCCTCCCAGATACAGGGAATCATGGATAGTCTGCATGGCTGACAAGATATGTGCCTGCGAAGAGACCCTGCTGGGACATTGTAAAGGAAGAAAGATGAAGTTCGCAGAAGAACTTCTGGAAAAAACCGATATTACGGAAGAATAAATCCCCTTTTTTAAGGGATTTTTTTTTCTTGATTAATAGGAACTAATGTGCTAATATTTATTTCTGTATGGATTAGGGATCTGTATTAAATATTATTTATTTGAGTGGAAAAAATGGGGAATAAAAATAAATTTAAAATAAAAAAAATTGACAGTGAAGTTCTGATCAGACCTATATTTTTGATGATAATAGACACTCTTGCCGCTTTGGCATCATCTGCGTTGGCATTGTGGATCAGATATGATTTTAAATTTGAACTGATAGACAGAAAGTTTCTTGAAAACGTTTTTTATAATTTTTTACCAAATACATTAACGGTAATTCTTATATTCTTTATTTTCAGATTGTATAAGAGCATGTTGCGATATGCCGGCGTGTATGAACTGCAGCAGATAGTGTTTGCCGTTTTGGCCGCTACCATGGCACAGTTTGCCGAATACAAGCTGATAAATGTCACCATGCCCAGATCCTATTGGTTCCTTTATCTGTTCTTTTTGGGGGCATTTACCGGCATCAGCAGGTTTTCTTACAGACTCCTTAAAAGATTTCAGAACAAGTTCAAAGGTTTTAAGAGCGGGACCGATGCGGTAAGGACTATGGTTGTCGGTGCGGGCAGTGCCGCAGATATGCTTATTCATGAGATCAGTTCCTGCGATCGTCTCAATATCTTCCCGGTTTGTATAGTGGATGATGATAAAAAGCTTACGGGAAGATGTTTAAGAGGTGTTCGTATCGTAGGTACCACCGAGGATATAAAGGAAGCCGTCACGGCTTTTGACGTAAAAGAGATAATCATTGCAATGCCTTCCGCATCCAAAAAACGTATAGCGGAGATCACAAATATATGCAGTACCACCGGTTGTTCGATAAGAACTCTTCCCGGAGTTTATCAGCTGGTAAACCAGGAAGTGTCCGTTTCAAAGCTCAGACCGGTTGAAATAGAAGACCTTTTGGGGAGAGAGCCCGTTAAGGTGGACATGGACAAGATAAATGTGTTCCTTCAGGGACAGACGGTGCTTGTTACCGGCGGAGGCGGTTCCATAGGATCCGAATTGTGCAGACAGATCGCCATGGCCAATCCACAAAAGCTGGTCATTGTAGATATTTATGAAAATAATGCTTACGATATACAGCAGGAACTTTTAAGAAATTATCCCAATCTTGACCTTACGGTATTGATAGCTTCGGTACGTGATGCATACAGGATAGATTGTATATTTGATGAGTACAGACCGGATGTTGTCTTCCATGCGGCGGCTCACAAACATGTTCCTCTTATGGAAACCTCACCCAATGAGGCTATCAAGAATAACGTTTTCGGTACATTCAATGTGGCTACTTCGGCAGATAAATACGGTACTCAGCGTTTCGTACTTATTTCCACCGATAAGGCGGTGAATCCCACAAATGTCATGGGAGCATCAAAGCGAATGTGCGAGATGATAGTCCAGGCCTTTTCAAGAAAGTCAAGGACAAAATTCGCGGCTGTCCGATTCGGAAATGTTCTTGGCAGTAACGGTTCGGTCATTCCTTTATTTAAGAAACAGATACAGGCAGGCGGTCCGGTAACGGTCACACATCCCGATATCATCAGATACTTCATGACAATTCCCGAAGCCGTTTCTCTGGTACTTGAAGCCGGAGCCTATGCGGGAAGCGGAGAGATCTTCGTTTTGGACATGGGAGAGCCTGTTAAGATAGTGACTCTTGCGGAAAATCTTATAAGACTTTCCGGATATGTTCCCAACGAAGATATAATGATCGAATTTACGGGGCTTCGTCCCGGGGAAAAGCTGTACGAAGAGCGCCTTATGGATGAAGAAGGACTTGAAAAAACGGAAAACAATCTTATTTCTGTTGCCAAGCCCATTGAAATGAATGATGAGCTTTTCTTTAAAAAGCTTGAAAAGATATACGGTGACGCTTATTCAGAAGGGGAAAATATAAGAAGTTGTGTTTCGGATATCGTTCCGACATACAAATATGATCCTGCTCTGGATATAAAAGATGATAAAAATGAGGATGATGAAATGGGAGCAGAGGGATCCGGGCCTGTTTCGGAACATCAGAGCAAACATCAGCCGGAACCTATGGTCATTCATACTGATTTTTTAGCCAGGTCAAAAGTTGCAAACTGACCCGGAGCAGAAAAATCCCGACCCTGTGCCTTGCATGGCGGTTGGGGTTTTTTATACAGACAAACTGATTGAAAGAGGAAGATTATCATGTGCGGAATAATAGGTTTCACGGGGTACATCGATGCCAAGGAAGTCTTACTTAACGGATTGGCCGAACTTGAATACAGAGGCTACGACAGTGCCGGCATTGCGGTGACCACGGAAAAAGGTATAGAGGTATTTAAAAATGTGGGAAAGGTGGCTGCCTTAAGAAATGAGGTGCCTGCCGAGATCGAGACTTCCTGTGGTATAGGACACACCAGATGGGCTACTCACGGCGGAGTTACCAGGACTAATGCACACCCTCATTCCTGTGGTAAAGTTACGCTTATCCATAACGGTATCATTGAAAATTATCATGAGCTGGCGGAAGAACTGGCCAAGGGTGGCAGAATACCTCAGTCCCAGACAGATACCGAAGTGGCAGCCATGCTTTTGGATTCTCTTTATACGGGAGATGCATATTCCGCTATCTCCGAAGCGGTTAAAAGACTTACCGGTGCCTATGCTTTTTGTATCATGTTTTCGGATCAGAAGGATGTTATCTACTGTATCAGAAAGGGAAGTCCCCTGGTAGCATGTATGGCTGAAGAGGGAGCGGTGATCGCTTCCGATATGGTGGCTCTTTTAAGATATTCCAAAGAGTATTTTGTGCTTCCCGAATACAATATCGCAAAACTTACCAAAAACTCCATTATGGTCACAGACCTTTACGGAAACACGGTCACTCCCAATATCCTTTCGGTTAATTGGGATATGTCCGCAGCTCAGAAAAACGGCTTTAAGCATTATATGCTTAAGGAGATACATGAGCAGCCCGAATCCGTAAGACTTACAGTGCGTCCCAGACTCAAGAGGGAAAGAGGCCTGTGCCTGCCCGATTTTTCGGAGGATAAGATACCGGATGAACTTTTCCTGAATGCCGGAAGAATAGTGATCACTGCCTGCGGTACGGCTATGCACGCGGGACTTGTGGGAAAAACTCTGATGGAAAGAATGCTCAGGATACCTGTTACGGTGGACATAGCTTCTGAATTCAGATATGCCGATCCCATAGTTGATGATAAGTCCCTGGTCATAGTGGTTTCCCAGTCCGGCGAGACTGCTGACACCCTTGCCGCCTTAAAGCTTGCAAAGGAAAAGGGAGCAAAGACACTGGCCATTGTTAACGTTAAGGGCAGTTCCATTGCGAGAGAAGCAGACTATTGTATGTACACCCATGCAGGCCCGGAGATCGCGGTAGCCAGCACAAAAGCATATACAGCCCAGCTTGCGGTCTTCTATCTTATAGCCATACGTTTTGCCTACGTTGCGGGACGTTTAAACGAAACGGAAGTTTCGGAGATGATGGGAGAATTGGAGGCTGTTCCGGAAAAGATCGAGAAGATCCTTGAAAGAAGAGATATCATCAAGGAACTCAGTAAGCGTCTTACTCCCGCAAGCGATCTTTTCTTTATCGGAAGAGGTCTGGATTACGCACTTTCCTGTGAGGGCTCAATTAAACTTAAGGAGATCACCTATATTCATTCCGAAGCCTATGCTGCAGGTGAACTTAAACACGGCACGCTTTCCCTTATAACCGGCGGTACTCCTGTGATAGCTCTGGGAACTCAAAAGGATGTGTTTCCCAAGCTTATATCAAACGTTAAGGAAGTAAGAGCAAGAGGAGCCATGGTGATCCTGGTGACCAACGGTGCTTACGAGGATAAACTGGAAGAAGGCATTTGCGCCGAACATCTTGTCATACCTCCCTGCAGAGATGAGTTCGCACCTTTCCTGGCTGTTGTTTATCTGCAGCTTATTGCTTATTATACATCCTCCTATAGAGGACTTGATGTGGACCAGCCCAGAAATCTCGCAAAATCCGTAACCGTGGAATAGAATGAGGATTCAAAAGACAGGTGGAGCTGCCTCCATAACAATAAGGTTTTAAATATTTTATTGTTACTTTATTTATTTTTTTACCGGGCGGTTGTATCATTCTAATGGGTTCGAAAAGAGTATTCTTTGAATCAGGCAAAGCGGACTATCTTGTCCGCTTTGTTGTTATATAGGCTTATGATCAAGGTTTAAAAGAGGGAAAAAATGGAGATCGGAAACAAAAAAACCACGCTGAAAGATAATGCAGCGTTGTATAATCATGAATCGGACGGGTTAACGGACAAAGAGAAATTTAAAAGCCTGAAAGGGAAAAAAAAGTGGATCCAGTTCAGGGATTATTATCTTCTTAAAATAGTTGCGACAATAGCTGTTCTTGCGTTTGTTATCTCATTGCTTTATACGGTTTTGGGTCCCAAGGCCGAAAATGTGTTTTATGCAGCCATTTGCGACTATGTTATGGATTATGGAAAGATAGATGAGCTTCAGGCTGAGTTTGAGGAATACATCGAGTTGGATCCGAAAAAGCAGGAAACTATTTTTGACAATACTTTTTCTTTTACTACCGAAGCCATTGCTTCAAATCAGAAATTCATGGTATATCTGGCCTGCGGAGAGATCAGCGTGGTACTTATGCCTCAGTCGATCTTTGAAGAAAAGGCTGTTAACGGTGCTTTTAAGCCCTTTTCGGAGATTCTTTCCACAGAAGCCTATCTTAAGTATTCCGACAGGTTTGTTATGTGCGGTACCTGTGATGATGACGGAAATATCATAGAGAATTCGGAAAAAGCGTATGGTCTTTGTGTTGACGGTACAAGGTATTTCCAAAACGAAAACCTTCCTGAGCCTGTAGTGCTGGCAGTTTGTGTGTCCTGGGAGAATAACGAGGTATGTACCGACTTTATCGATTTTCTTTTTAAATAATCTTTGCAGTTTCAATATAAAAGAGATATAATAAGGGTGTATGCAGTGCATACACCTTTTTTCGTACAATTTTTTAAATCGGAGGATATTATGGCCGACAATCAAATGAATGAAAACAATGAGGGAACATGGCTTGATCCTGAAAAGAAGAAGCTTATTATCATAATAGCCGCCTCTATCGTGGGTATGATCCTTATTATCCTTATAGTCTTTGGTATCACCAAGAAGATCAAGGGCAATAACAATGCAGAGCTTTCACCCACGCCTACACCGACTGTGGCTGTAATGGTAACTCTGGCTCCCGTTCAGGGAACTGATACTCCTACTCCTACACCCACTGCCGCTCCCACAGTGACACCTACGGTGACGCCTTCGGCAACTCCGGTTGTTTCCGCTACGGTCACACCTACACCGTCGCCCAAGGCAACAACAGCTCCTACGGCTACTCCTGCCGCAACAGCAACACCCACGCCGGTTCAGAAGCCTGTCAAGATCACGGTGGAAGAGGCTTATAAGATACTTTGCGGTTACAGCAAGGAAACTCTTGCCATCAGCAAAGCTGTTACAGAGTACAGTGCTTCTTACGATAATTCCATTACCATGATAAACGGTACGGAATGTTACAGGATCGGTCTGTCGGAAACGGTTAACGGCAAAGTCAGAAATCGCGGCGATTTCTATGTTTCTACAGACGGAAAGACCTGTTTTGTGGAAGATACAGACTCCCCCGGCACATTTTATCCCCTTCCTCAGGGCTGATAATAGGGCGGAGCAATATAGAGACCTAAAATACGGTCATTTACAAATAAGGTATGCGCGTTACCGGAACGTGATATGTCGTTCCGGTAACTTTAAAATTGTGTGTGGGGTATTATGAAGGAAAAGATCGAGAGACTTTCGAAAGGAATATTCGAGTACGAACAACCGGAGATAGTTCTTTCCCATGATGCATTGAGTCTTTTTGTAAGCGCAGGGGAGGTTCAGAGCGGTTCTTTTGTAATCTCCAATTCTGCCAATACCCAGATGAAGGGAGTCATCTACAGTTCATCCAATGTGCTTAAGCTTAAAACTGAAAGCTTCAGCGGGACTTCCAATGAAATTTTATTCAGTGTCAATTGTACACACATGGAACAGGGAGAAAGGACCGAAGGCCGGATCAATATCGTAAGCGATTGCGGCGAACGCCAGTTACCCTTTTACGTTTCCGTTCTGGGAACTACCTGTAGCAGTTCCATCGGAAGGATCAACAATTTCTTCAGCTTTCAGAGTCTTGCTCAGGCCAATTGGAATGAAGCTCTGGAGCTTTTCGACAGCAAACCCTTTTATGATGCCGTTATTAAAAATGATGAATCGCTGAAGTGCGTCTATGAGACGCTTAAAGCATCTCCTGACAGGAATATGGCTCTTGAGGAATTCCTGTTTTCCCGCAAAAAGAAAGCAGAATGTTCTTTCTTCGTTGGTACTTCGGAGATATCCACGGAAACAGAAGCCATAAGCTTTATGGACAAGATCCTCATCACCAAAAACTCCTGGGGTTATCTTAGACTTCACGTTGAAGTTTCCGCAGATTTTGTTACCCCATCGAAAACTGTGATCGAAAATTCGGATTTTGTAAACGGCCGCTTTGAACTCAGGATAATTACGGATCTTGAAGGTAAAGGCCCCGGTACAAGATTTGGGGAGATAAAGATATACAACGCGCTCCACGAAGTAAAGATACCCTTGACCTGCAAGGTCATTGATAAGAACGAAAAAAAGAAGCAGAGGGATCGGACTGTTAAAAGGTACGTACTTAGCCTGGCAGATCATCTGGTGGGATACAGATGCGGAAGAATGGAACTTCCCGTGTTTCTGACAGAATCCATAAAGCTCACAGAGACACTGGAGCATTATCTGGATAAGGAATATGCCGAAGAAGAGGAAAAAACAACAGTAAGACTTAAAGAGATCCTGCCCATATACAGAGCCTACCTTACAGTATTTGAGGACAATTCGCCCCTTAAGGAAGAGATCATGTCCATGATGCTTCTTAAAAAGAACAGATATGAGTCGGAAGACAGGTATCTGTATCTTATCATCCTCTTTATAGAAGCTCTTATGATAGGCACTCCGGACATAAGAAAAGCAAATTCCGATGTCATCAGGGCAGCCTATGAATCCGATCACAGTGATGCGCTTTTACTCCTTATGTACATGCATTTAAGCCCTGCACTGAGGGAGAATTATAAGCGCAGATTTGAATATGTTACAGAATTGCTGGAGACCGGAAACAACAGTTCTCTGCTTTTAAGCGAAGCAGGAATAATGGTCAGGAATGATCCCAGACTTTTGGGAAAAGCCGGAAAAACCGAATGCCGGATAGTGCTTTTCATGATGGATTACAACATGATGACGGAGCAGGTCCTCACGGAATTTGTTTATCGCTGCCGTGGCAACGAAAACTGCGATGCGCTTCAGCTCAAGGTTTTAAGAAAATTATACGAGGAAAGTAGTGACAAGGATCTGCTCACAGCCATATGCAACAAGATCGTATATCTGGATCTGAGAGACTCCAAATACCACGTTTATTTTAAAGATGCTGTGGAGGCACAGCTCAGTCTTACCAATATATTTGAGTACTACATGTTCACTTACGGAGAGGACTGCAACGAGCCCATCGATCAGCCGGTGCTTTTGTATTTCGGATACAATTCCGTATTGCCGGAAGACAGAATGGCTATCCTGTACGCAACCGCAGTAAGGGACAAAGAGGAAAACAAAGCCATATACAGAGCCTACTTAAAGAACATCGAGCAGTTCGCGGTCAATTCTCTTAAAAACAGAAAGATAAATAAAAATCTTGCCGTAATATATGCGGATGTGCTGAACAGAAATATGCTGGACAGCGATCTTGTAAACTGTGTTCCCGACGTGCTTTTTACCTATCGCGTGGAAATACCCAACGGTTCTTTTACACATGTATTGGTGACCAACAGTCAGGAAAAAGAGGAAAACAGATATCCTATAAACAACAATTGTGCGGATGTGATGCTTTATACCGAATCCTGCACCTGTTGGCTGGAGGATAAGGAAGGCAACCGGTATCTGCTCAGGGACGGAGGAAAATGCACCAGATATCTTCATATGCAGGATATCCTTGCGGACTGTTATGATGCGGGGGCAAACAATCCCAGGTTATTATTGTACATGTGGGAGAAGAATCAGAGATACAATCAGAGTGAGGATTCCTATATATCTCTGCTCAAACAGATCTCCGGCATTAGAACGCTTAAGCCCGAAATGGCCAACATGTGCTGTTTTAAACTGGCGGAATATTACTATGACAACTATGAGGGCGAGCTTCTTGAGGCCTATCTCATGGACGTGAATGTCACCATGCTGGATGCAGAAAACCGTAACAGGGTGATCGAGCTCATGATCGTGAGAGGAATGTATGATAAGGTCATAGAGTATGTAAACGAGTTTGGCTGTGAAAAACTGTCAATTAAGAGACTGTCTAAGCTTTGCCTTAATGCCATTGACGGCAAGAACAGCGAAAAGGACAAGGACAGCATAGTGGCCATGAGTCATTTCGCTTTCAGAAACGGTTCCGTTGATGACAGGCTTTTAAAGTATATAGTAGACAATTTCAACGGCACGACTCTTGAAATGTATGAGATCTGGAATGCGGCCAAGGAAGCAAACATCGATACTTTAAAACTGGAAGAAAACCTCCTGGCTCAGATCTTATTTACGGAAAGCTATGTTGAAAACACATTTTCCGTATTTAAGAGTTACTATTACAAGAATAATAACAGGAAGCTGGTAAGAGCTTTCATCTCATATACGGCATATAAATATTTTGTGTGCGGAAGATTGACGGAAGGAGAATTTTTTGAGGTATTAAGAAACGATCCTTCCCTTGAAAACAGCAGGATAGGCATACTGGCACTTTTAAAGTATTACAGCGAAAAGGAGTATCTTACCGCTGATGAAAAAGAATTTGCGGATTCTCACATAAGACAGCTCCTTCAGAAAAAAGTATTCTATGCTTTCTTTAAGGATTTTTCGAACAAGCTTTCCCTGCCGGAGAGCCTTTTGGAGAGATGTTATATAGAATACAGGACCAATCCCAAAAAGGTGGTGTATATCCACTATTCTTATGACAAGGGCAAGGAATTTGCGGTGGAAGTAATGCCCGATGTGGGATACGGTATATTTACCAAAGAATTTATACTTTTCTACGGGGAAGTGCTTCAATACTTCATCACTGAGTCCGACGGTGAGGGTGAGGAGATCACCGAAAGCAGATCTATCACTTATCTTGAGGATTCCATAGGCGGAGGAACGGGCACGAAGTATAACAAGATAAACAATATTTTGATCGCGGCGGAACTTAAGGATGACAAGACGGTACTGCAGTATCTTGAGCAGTATTACCTGACGGAATATGCCATAAAGAGGCATTTTAAACCGTTGTGATCATGATTCAGGGGTTAAGAGATGGCTTCATTAGTACTTGGAATGGATTTTTATGAAAAAGAGGTATATATAGGCCTTTGGAACGAGGAAGAGCACTCCACCAAAAGCTTTTCGGTACCGGGGAAATCGGATGGCGAACGTATACCTCTTTTTGTGGTGCCATTGAAGGACGGGACTTATATAGCCGGACACGAGGGGATAGCCCGGAGCATTTGTGACGGCTGCAACGGAGTGTCCCTGCTTTATGGGCAGAACGTAAAAGAAAAGGTGGAAGTGAACGGCCGTGAATACGATGCTACGGATCTTTTGGCGGGCTTTATCGGAGACGTCCTGAGTTCCGTAAGGAAATGCTTTGCCGGTGCATCTTTCTTAAGAATATGCGTTACCGGTGAAAGAATGAATCCGGGGGATGAGAGAAGGATCGGAGAAGCCCTGATCAAGCTTGGATTTGAAAGAGACCGTTTCTTTATCATAAATCATGCCAATGCCTTTTTAAGATACATGATAGGTTCCGATGAACTGCGAAGAAGGCAGCGGGCAGTGGAGATCGATTCGGATACGGGAGGGACAGAGGTCTGCTTTTACAATCCTTCCGACAGGGGAATGGGTTTTCCGGCTTATGTTGAAAGGCTTGAAAATACCGGAATCCTGGGAAACAACATCCGGGATATTTCCGACAGCGATAAAAAGGCGGAAGCTTTCGAAAATGTGGTGAGTCTTGTTCTGAAACAGGGCAGAAACATAAATTGCATGTATGTTACCGGAAAGATGGCTGAGGACGACAAGATCAAAAACGTCCTGAGAAAATATGCCTCGGCCAGCATGAAGATCTTTTCCGGACAGAATCTTTATTCCTCGGGGGCATGTTACAGGGCATTGAACGAGAGGACTAAAGACGATTTTTTAAGTGACGGTGAAGTGTTCCACAGCGTTTCCGTGGAATGCTACAAGGATGCGGTCATAGATGCGGTTCCGCTTATAAGTTCCGGATGCCTTCTGGAAAAGGCCGCAGGAAGGATCTACCTGATACCGGACAATACGGATCGTATAGTATTCAGGATAAAGGACTTGAGAAACGGCCGGACAGAGGCCGTAAACTTCCCTCTCGAAGGACTTTTGCACAGGGAGAACAAGACCAACAGGCTTGAAATAACCGTCAGATTTGTTGATATCAAAACCTTGGTGATCAAGGTGAGAGATCTGGGCTTCGGAGATCTTTATCCCGCAAGCTACAGAGTGTGTGAACAGACTATAATGTTGTAAAAGGAATGACACATATGGGCAAGATGATTGTTACCGTGGGTAACTATTCAAAAAGATCATATTTGCTGAAGAATTCGAAGCTGAGCATACATTCCATAGAGGAACTGTGCTATTGCATAATCAAGAATCCGGAACTTTGCGAGGATTTTCTCTATGACAGGGACCTGCCCAACTTTATCGATGAAGAACTGGGGCTTAAGGAAAGGGCAAATCTTCTGGCCGATTGCATAGAAAGGGATGCGCCTTTAAAGGATCTGGCCACGGTGTGCTTTTGCTCCTGCGATTATCTGGTAAGGGAAGAGATAGAGGAATTTGCCGAGGAACTGTCAAGAGCCGAGCGCAGTGAAAAATGGATCAGGATCAAAAACAAGGCTGACAGTTATCTGGCTCTGGAAAACTACAAAAATGCGGTTTTTAATTACAGAAGCCTTGTGAAGGATGCTGGAAGCCTTGGCATCAGCAGTGAGAACCTGGGAGATATATATCACAATATGGGCATAGCTTTACTCCACACCGAGGGCTTTGACAGGGCAGCGGAATGCTTCAGGATGGCCTATGAAATGAATAATCGGGAGGAGTCTTTAAAATCCTATCTTCTGGCTCTTAAGTTCGGTGAAAAGAACGAGGAATACAAGACGGCAATGGAGGTCTATGATATATCCGAGGATACGGCCACATGGCTGAACAGTGCTGTATTGCACACGGAACTGGAAGCTTCGGATGAGGCGGAACTGTACGAACTCAGGGAAGCTGAAAGGCTTTTAAAGACCGGGCGGGTGACCGAGTTTTACGCAACCGTAAAAAAGATGACTGACGAAATGAAAGAACAATACATTAAATACAACGAATAACGGAAACGGATCAGTATGGGATTTTTCAATCTTTTTAAAAAAAGAAAAGTGAAAAATGAAGCGGTGAGGAATAATGATGACCGTAAGATCACCGAAGGTGCTTTTAATGACAGACAGGCCAGGATGGCCTTTTTGGAAAGTAATTGCGAGATCATCACCGCTGCGGACAAGCAGATACTTGAATCCCGTAAGGAATATGAAGTAGTGACCGGCTATCTTTCCGATATACAGAAGATTGATGCGGTGGGAAAGGAAGAACGGGGCGAGATCAACGAAAGCGCCAACAGGATCATCAATCTCAACAAAGAACGGCTCGCCATGCAGCACACTCCTCCCAAGATCACTGTCGCGCAGAGATATGCCATAGAGCAGGAAGAGGACAGGATAGAGGATGAGATCAAGAAATTAAGAGAAAACGAGATGTATAAAGGCCTTGTGGAGCAGGATCTTAAGGTCCTGGAAGACGAAAGGGATTCACTGGACAGAAAGATAAACGGGGCCATATCGAAAACCGAGTTTAACAGAAAAATACTTGTGATGGCCACAGTCTTTATTGTAGTGGCATTGATAGCCCTGATCGTGGCAAGGATAAAGACCGAAAGTGATGTGACCTTTGTCTTTGCACTGGTGGTGCTTTTCGGAGCTTTTTGTGCCGGGTATTTTTTCCTGGTCCACAGAAAGACCCTGGCAGACCTTAAGGTGAACGAGGCAAAGCTTGGAAGAGCCATTACTCTCATCAATAAGACAAAGATCAAGTTTGTGAATGTTACAAACGTGCTGGATTACAATTGCGAAAAATATCATGTCACAGGCTCCGAAGATCTGAAGTATAACTGGGTGGAGTACAACAGGATAGTGGAAGAAGAAAAAAGATTCAAAAAAGCGGAGCAGCTTATTGAATTTTATGACAATGATCTTAAAAACAGGCTTAAAGCCTGCGGTGTAGCCGATGCGGGAATATGGCTGTATCAGTGCGAAGCGTTGGTGGATGCCGGTGAAATGGTGGAAGTCAGACACAGGCTGAATGTTCGAAGGCAGAAACTGAGGAAGACCATAGACTACAATAACCAGCAAAAGAAGAGTGCTGTACTGGCTCTTAAGAGCTTTGTGGTCAAGCACAAGGAATATGAGATCGAAACCCGCATGGTTATGGAGAGGTACGGATTGACGAATGAGTGATCCTTTGTTAAAATAACTAATTTTAAGGGGTACGAAAGATAATCTTGAAAGGATAAATATATATGAACAAGGAACTTGAAAAAAATTACGATCCCAAACAGATAGAGGATCGACTTTACAAAAAATGGATCGATAAGAAGTACTTCCATGCGGAGCCGGATCCTAAGAAGAAACCTTTTACCATCGTTATACCGCCGCCGAATATCACAGGTCAGCTGCATATGGGTCATGCTCTTGATAACACTATGCAGGATATCCTCATCAGATACAAGAGAATGCAGGGATATAACGCTCTTTGGCAGCCCGGCACCGATCATGCTTCCATCGCTACGGAAGTAAAGATCATCGAAACCCTTAAAAAAGAGGGCATAGATAAACACGACCTGGGAAGAGAAGGCTTCCTGAAGAGAGCCTGGGAGTGGAGAGCACAGTATGGCGGAAGGATCGTTGAGCAGCTTAAAAAGCTGGGATCTTCCTGCGACTGGGACAGAGAGAGATTTACAATGGATGAGGGCTGCAACAAGGCAGTCGAGGAAGTATTTGTAAACCTTTACAAAAAAGGCATGATCTATAAGGGATCAAGGATCGTTAACTGGTGTCCTGTATGTAAGACTTCCATTTCCGATGCGGAAGTTGAATATGAGGATCAGGCAGGACATTTCTGGCACATCAAATATCCTTTGATCGAGGATGACGGCAGCATCAGCAAGAGCCGTTTCCTTGAGTTTGCAACAACAAGACCCGAAACCATGCTGGGTGATACGGCAGTTGCGGTTAACCCTGATGACGATCGCTATAAGGATATAGTCGGCAGGTTCGTATGGCTTCCTTTTGTTGACAGAAAGATCCCCATCATCGCCGATCCATATGTAGAGATGGATTTCGGAACAGGCGTGGTTAAGATCACACCCGCACATGATCCTAACGACTTTGAGGTAGGTAAACGTCATAACCTTCCCGAGATCAATATCCTTAACGATGACGCCACCATCAATGAAAACGGCGGCAAGTTTAAGGGTATGGACAGATATGAAGCCCGTGACCTGATAGTAAAAGAACTGGATGAGATGGGACTTCTGGTGCGCATAGAGGATTATTCCCATAATGTAGGTACCCATGACCGCTGTAAGACAACTGTAGAACCTCTGATCAAAAAACAGTGGTTCGTAAAGATGGATGAGCTTATCAAGCCTGCGGTAGAGGCTGTTAAGAACGGAGATATCAAGCTCATTCCCGAAAGAATGGAAAAGACCTACTACAACTGGACCGATAATATCAAGGACTGGTGTATATCACGTCAGCTTTGGTGGGGTCACAGGATCCCTGCTTATTATTGCGAGGATTGCGGGGAGATAATTGTAGAAAAGACTGAAAATGCACCTCACAAGTGTCCTAAGTGCGGTGGCACAAAATTGACACAGGATCCTGATACACTTGACACGTGGTTTTCGTCGGCTCTTTGGCCTTTCTCCACTTTGGGATGGCCTGAAAAGACCGAAGATCTCAAGTACTTTTATCCTACGGATGTACTTGTTACAGGTTACGATATCATCTTTTTCTGGGTTATCAGAATGATATTCTCGGGATACGAGAATATGGGTGAAAAGCCTTTCAATACCGTTCTTTTCCATGGTTTGGTAAGAGATTCCCAGGGCAGGAAGATGAGCAAGTCACTGGGCAACGGTATCGATCCTCTTGATGTTATAGACAAGTACGGTGCGGACGCATTGAGATTTACTCTTATCACCGGAAACGCACCAGGTAATGACATGCGATTCTACTGGGAGAGAGTAGAGGCAAGCAGAAACTTTGCAAATAAGGTTTGGAATGCTTCCCGTTTTATCATGATGAACATGAAGCAGATGGAGGAAGCGGGTCTGGATCACAAGTGCACGGATATCGACCTTAAAAAGCTGGAGGATGCGGATTGCTGGATCCTTTCCAAACTCAATACCTGCATAAAAGAGGTTACTCAGAATCTGGACGCCTTCGAACTCGGAGTTGCGGCTCAGAAGATCAATGACTTCATCTGGGATGATTTCTGCGACTGGTATATTGAGATGGTTAAGCCCCGCCTCTACGGAGATAACGGAGATTCAAAGATCGCGGCTATGTGGACCTTAAGACATGTCCTTACGGATGCTCTTAAGCTTTTACATCCTTACATGCCTTTCGTAACAGAGGAGATCTTCTGTACCCTTAAGGAAGCAGAGGGCATTCTTGAAGAAAATGAATCCGTAATGGTTTCCGAGTGGCCTGTATACAGAGATGAATTCAGCTTTGAAAAGAAGGTCACTGCAATTGAGATGATCAAGGAAGCCGTAAAGGGTATCAGAGATGTAAGAACTTCCATGAATGTTGCTCCCGGCCGCAAGGCAGAGGTTTTTGTGGTATCTGCGGAAAAGAGCGTCAGAGATATCTTTGAAGAGAACAAGAAATTCTTTGCCGTACTGGGATATGCATCAGAGGTCATTGTAAAAGAAAACAGAGAAGGCATTGCGGATGATGCGGTTTCTGCCGTATTACCCAAGGCTGTTGTTTATATTCCTTTTGCCGAGTTGGTTGACATTGATAAGGAACTGGAGAGACTTGCAAAGGAAAAAGACCGCCTGACCGGTGAGATAAAGCGCTGCGAAGGCATGCTTGCAAATGAGAAATTTATCTCTAAAGCGCCGGAAAGCAAGATCAATGAAGAAAAGGGCAAGCTGGAAAACTACAGAAGCATGATGGCTAAGGTTGAAGAGAGGATCAAGGCGCTTTCAAAGTAATGATCCCCTTACGGAGAGGATTGATATGATCGATTACGATGAGGAAATAAAAAAGTTTCAACCCAGTCTTGAAGTGGAAGAGGCTGAAGAAACGATCCTTCACACCGACATGTCGGATATTGCCGATGTCATAGAGAAGCTTACGGTCCCAAAGGAGGCTAAGAACAGATGAATTGTCCGAACTGCGGTTACAAGATCGTCGGACATCGTCGCAGCTGCTTGAAATGCGGTAGGGACCTGAGAGCATATGAAAGTTTAAAAAGGCTTTCAAACAAGCTGTACAATGAGGGCCTTGCGGAAGCTAAGGTCAGAAATCTTTCCGGAGCCTGCGATAAATTAAAAAGAAGCCTGGAATACAATAAAGAAAATATTGAAGCAAGAAATCTCCTCGGACTCGTTTATTATGAGCTCGGGGAGACTGTTGCGGCAATAGTTGAATGGGTTATAAGTCTCAACATAGTAAAGACGGATAATCCGGCAGATGATCTTCTGAAACAATTGCAGGGGAATGCCAATGAATTCCGGGATGTAAAGTCTGCGATAAAAAAATACAATATAGCATTGGAAATGGCCCGTAAGGGGAACGATGATCTTGCCATAATGCAGTTAAAAAAAGTGGTGGATCTGAATGACCATTTTGTAAAAGCTTTTCTTTTGCTGGCGGTGCTGCAGATGAAGCACGAGGAATACCCGGCTGCAAGAAAGAATCTTAAGAGAGTGCTCAAAGTGGACGTGGCCAATCTTGATGCGAGACGATACATGAACGAGCTCCGCGCCCTGGCGACGGAAAGAGGTAAAAGCAGTCAGCTTGAGACAAAGGCGGAAAACGGGAATGTAAACGAAGGCGCCTTCGGCCTTTCAAAGGGTACCCCCTATCGGGAGGACAAACCGAACTTTAAGGTCTTTGTTTCCTTTTTGATCGGAATGGCACTGGGAGGTCTGGCAATAGTTTTCTTTGCAAGCCATCTGATAAAGGCTCAGGTTATAGCTGAAAACTCGGCAGAGACCGGAAGGATGGGGACTCAGATCACTGAGCTTAATTCACGGGTTTCGGGACTTGAGAGCGAAAAGAGTATCCTGGAGAGCAGGATCACCGACCTTACGGGAGAACTCCAATACGAAAGAGCCTTAAGAGAACGGGATTATGCAGGATTTTTTGAACTGTGTTCCGAATTTTCCGAAATAAGGGAAAGTATAATAGAAAGAGATCCGGAGACGGAGATAACTCAGGAAGAGAGAAAAAAAGCGGAAGGCTTTTATCAGAGCCTTGTGAGATTCGATACCTCCAGGATCAAAGACGATGAAGAAATGATGGCCCTTTTGGATAAAATGAAGGACCGTATTTCCGAATTCTTAAAAAAATTTTAATTTTTTTAAAATTTTACTTGCCCGGGAGGGAAAAAATGCCGACAATAGTTAGTGTAATAATATTTGTTTTGTTGGGGCTTTTTCTTATCTACCTGTTTTTTATAACGCCCAGATTGTTCCACAGGGCCGACAGAACTCCTTTTATGGGGTATTGGTATGCTCACAGAGGATTTCATGATAACAACGGACCGGCTCCGGAAAACAGTCTTCCCGCTTTTAAAAAGGCAGTGGAAAAAGGGTACGGCATAGAACTGGATGTGCAGCTTACAAAAGATAAAAAGGTGGTTGTCTTTCATGATAACGATCTTAAGAGAGTATGCGGCATTGACAGCCCTGTGAATTCAAAGACCTATGAAGAACTGCAGGAATTAAAGATCTGCTCTTCCGGGGAAAAGATCCCTTTATTTGAGGAGGTACTTAACCTGATCCGGGGCAGAGTACCTTTGATAGTGGAAATAAAAATGGTTGACGCATCCACGGAAGTATGTGAGCTTGCCAATGAGATATTAAAAACATACTCCGGAAAGTATTGCGTCGAATCCTTTCATCCCGTGGCGGTGAAGTGGTTTAAGGATCACAGGCCGGAACTGATGAGAGGACAGTTGTCAAGCAACTTTGCAAAGGATAGCGGGAGAAGAGAGAACATGGGAGAGATGCTGGTACATTACCTTTTTGGAAATGTTATCTGTCGCCCGGATTTTATAGCCTATTCCTGCGATCATATCAATAATTTCAGCTTTTTCCTGACTCGGCTTATGGGAGCTCTTCCCGTGGCCTGGACGGTTAAAAGCCCGGAACGGTTAAACAATATCCGTTCAAGATATAAGTTGTTTATTTTTGAAGGGTTTTCTCCCGAGGACAAGTAGGACAGATTCAAAAGCATATGGATAAAAAGGGGAAAGGACTTACGCCCTATCAGCGTGAAGTGAAAAAGAGAAGACTGATCTTGTTGTTTTTGATCCTGATCTTTTTGGTTTTGATCATTGTGATGATCAACGGCCTTGTAAGATCATCGGTTAAGGCATATAAGATCGCGAAAGCCACACCCACACCCACACCGACCATGTTTGCCAGGATCACACACACTCCCGTGCCTACGGAGGTTGTAACGCCCACTCCGGGACCGGTGGTAATGATAGATCCGGGGCACGGCGGTATCGATATCGGTACCGATGCGGGCGGATATGCGGATGTTTTTGAAAAGGGCATAAACCTTTCCATTGGTCTCAAGGTGAGAGATAAGCTTAAAGAATTGGGCTTTACGGTCTTAATGATCAGGGAGGAAGATGTTTACATTTCTCTGGACGACAGGCTTAGAACTGCCAATGCATCTGATGCCAGTGCCTATATAAGCATACATTTGAATGCGTTGGAGGGGGATACAAAAGCTTCGGGCTGTGAGGTCTACTATAACGGTAGTAAGAACGAGAACAACGATCTGCTGGCGGAATGTATAGTGAATGGCATCTGTGATTCCACAGGGGCCAGAAACAGGGGAATAAAAGAAGATGATTTTGAGGTCCTTTTGACATCAAAACCTGCAGTATTGGCGGAATGCGGTTTCATGACTTCCGAAACTGAGTATCCGCTGCTTAAAGACGATAGTTACCAGGAGCTCATCGCACAGGGGATCGTGGACGGGCTGCTTAAGTATTATAAAAAATTGAATGGAGCTGAAAAGAAGGATGAATAGTGGAAGGATAGAAAACGGGAAAGCGGTTGCGGCCGGATGTGTGACCTATGCCGGTCTCGGGATCGTTAACGGTATCATGCCCCTTCTTTTTCTGAATTTTGAAAAGGAATTCGGTTATACGGCCATGTCTTTAATTTTGCCGATCCTTTTGTACTTCGGAATACGGGCATTAGGGGATTTTTTTTCGGGAAAAATGGCATCGGCCATGGGTTATAAGATCGTTGTGATCACAGGCTTGTTATTCAGTGCATTGGGGCTTGTGGGAATGGGAATGCTTCCCGGGCTCATGAACGGAAGATATGGAGTTCTGATCGGAGCCGGAGTTTGCGGATTGGGAGCCGGACTTGCTCTTGTCCCTGCCGGTAATCTGGTAAGGGCCAATTCGGAAGATGAAGAAAAATATCCCCATATATTATTTATAATGTATGCATCGGGACAGTTTCTGGCAGTTATAGCGGGTACGATATTAACTCTTGTATCCGGTATGGATGATTGGAAGATATTAACAGTCATATTGGCGGTTTTACCTATAATCTGTATATTGCTTTTTGCTATCCTTCCCTTTGATGATCCTGATATACGGGAAGATGCAAAAAATATGAAAGGCTTAATGAGCGATTCATTATTCTGGGTTTTATTCGGATTGGCTTTTTGCGGATGTGCCGCAGAACAGACTATGACTCAATGGATTCCTTACTTTTCGGAAAAGACCGTTGAGATCGCAAGTGTGATCGGAAGACTCTTGGGACCGATCCTCTTTGCAGTCGGTGTCATAGTCGCCAGAATTCTTTACAGCAGATTTTCCGACAGGATCAAATTGCAGAGGGTGATGATCTACAGTTGTGCACTCGCCGTAGCTTCCTATCTTCTGGCAATATTGGCGGGAAATCCGATTTTATCCCTTGTAGGATGTGTACTTGTGGGAATTTCGACAGCTATGTTGAGACCCGGTACATGTTCACTTGCTTTATCCAAGACACCTACCGGAGATATGGCACTTATCGCCCTTCTCATGTTCGCGGGAGACTTGGGATACGGAGTGGGACCTGCGCTTGTCGGGATAGCGACGGGTATATTAGACAATAATCTAAAGAAAGGATTGTTCATTGCACTACTTTTCCCGATTGCGATGATATTTATCATTATGAAGGTAAACAAGAATCTGACCGGAAAATTGATAAGAGAAAAAAAGACCTGGATAGGTCTTGCATGTGCGGCTGTATTAGTTACACTCTCCGCTTTTACCGGCGGCTGCAGTGAAACCGAAGTGTCAACACCGACACCCACACCTACTCAGATCGTGGCAGAGACTCCTGTGCCGGTTTACACGCTTCCTCCTACGGAAACGCCTACACCTACACCGGTTCCGGCAACACCCACGCCTTCTCCTACGCCTACACCGACCAGAAAGCCTACATCCACACCTACTCCTACAGCAACACCTCAGCCTACGGGATTTGAGGGGATCACGATAACCGCCCGCACAGGAGCTGTTATCTCAACGGATTCCATCAACATAAGGATCGGCCCCGGAACTACTTACAAAGTAGTGGGAGGCGGAAAGAACGGTGAAGAATTTGTTCTTACCGGTGAAACCTCCAACGGCTGGTGGCAGATAAAGTATGATGGCGGAACCGCTTATATAAGCCAGACATATTCAAGACTTAAAGACGGTTCGGCTACCAACACACCTACACCCAAGGCCACAGCCACACCTACAAGCTCTATTGTCGCAAGACCCACCTCCACGCCTACACCTGTTCCCACAAAGGCAGTAAGCACGACCTTTGAAAAGTATGTGGGATTTGACGGTGCTGCTTATATAGCTGTAGATGCAAAGACCGGTCAGGTGCTTCATGCATACAATGAAAATGTAAAGAGAAGTCCCGCTTCCTTAACAAAGATGATGACAGCTCTTATCGCTGTTGAACAGTTCTATCTGAATGATGATTGCGAAATGAGTGTTGATGCTCTTCGCTGGAATGATGTTACAGTAAACGGAGCAACGGTTGCGGGTATCGACAATGAAATGTCTACTTTTGCAGATCTGGTCAGATCCAATACCGGAAAGACCTATTCATCGGAACAATGGATAAGCGCAAAGTACACCGTTGAAGAAAGACTTTATCAGATGCTGCTCCACAGTTCTGCGGACGCAGCTGAAGCTCTTGCTTATAAGGTAGAAGAAAACCTTGATTTCTTCGCTGAGCAGATGATGTATGACAAAGCTGAGCAACTGGGACTTACAAACTCCAAATTCACAAATGCGGTTGGTGCTGATGAGACCAGCGGTTCACAGTTTGCAGGCAACTATTCTTCTGCTAGGGATCTGGCGGTGATAGCCAAGGCTCTTATGGAAGACGGAACCTTAAGAAAGATCGTGGGCAGTCAGTCTTATACACTTAAGGCATCGGGAAGCATTCCCGCCACCACACTCAGAAATACAAATCTTCTTTTGACCGACTCCACATACAAGAGCAGCAATTTTGATTGTATCGGTATCAAAACAGGATATACCGATGCGGCAGGCTATTGCCTGGCAGCATGTGGTACCGACAAGGACGGCAACGAAGTTATCGTTGTTACCCTCGGAAACAGCACAAGGCAGAGTAATGCCGAACAGACAATGAAGATGCTTGATTATATCTTCAGATATGAGAAATAAAACAATATAAGGGAAGAAGGCTTTGCCGTGGGGGCAAAGCCTTCCTGCCTTGTTTTTACGTTTAAGAAAATGATAATAAAACAGGTTTGGTGAGTTTACATGGAACAATACAACGGCAGTCAGATAGTGGTTCTTGAAGGACTTGAAGCAGTCAGAAAACGTCCCGGTATGTACATCGGAAGTACCGGTTCAAGAGGCTTGCATCATCTCATTTGGGAGATACTGGATAACGGCATAGACGAACATCTTGCAGGCCATTGCAAACGCATAGATATTACCCTTAAGAAGGATGGTGGCATTACCATTGCCGATTTTGGACGCGGTGTACCTGTGGATATTCATCCCACCAAGGGAATACCGACGGTTCGTGTGGTATATACCATACTTCATGCGGGAGGAAAATTTTCCAATTCCGTATATAAGGTATCCGGAGGTCTTCACGGTGTGGGCGCATCCGTTGTAAATGCACTTTCGAAGCGCATGATAGTTGAAGTGCGCAGAGAGGGTAAGGTTTTTAAGGATGAATACATTAACGGCGGTCATCCCGTTGTGGAACTTGAAAAGGGACTTCTTCCCGTAGTCGGAAAATGTGCAAAATCCGATACGGGTACCAAGGTTACCTTTTATCCGGATGATACCATATTCGAAACCGTGGATTTCAAGCCGGAAATAATCGTTAAGCACTTAAAAGAATCCGCTTTCCTGAACAAGGGGCTCATTCTGAATTTTAAAGACGAGATCAATAAGACAGAAGCTACTTTCTGTGAAGAAGAGGGCATTAAGAGTTACGTAGAGTATCTTACCAAGGGAGCTGCCAGAGATAATGAAAATTATAAGACTCTGATACCCGAGCCCGTTTATATAGAGGGGGTCAGCGGGGATATAGATGTGGAGGTGGCTTTTACCTACACAAATTCCTATTCCGAGCAGATCAACTCTTATTGTAACAGGATAAACGTGGTGGACGGAGGAACTCTGGTCACAGGTTTCAAATCCGCTCTTACCACCGTAATGAACAGATATGCCCGCGAGTTGGGTATACTTAAAGAGAAAGACGAAAATTTTGATGGTAAAGATATCAGAAACGGTATCGTGGCCATTATTTCCATAAAGCATCCGGATCCGCAGTTTGAAGGTCAGACCAAGACAAAACTGGGTAATACCGATGCAAAGCAGGCAGTGGACGATGTTTTTACTGCCGAAGTAACCAGATACTTTGACAAAAATATCGAGGAACTTAAGTCAATACTTGAGAATTCCATGAGATCATATAATGCCAGAAAGGCCGGAGACAAGGCCAGGAATGCGGTTTTGAAACAGCTTAACGATGTGGACACAAGAAGCAAGCTGGCCAGCTGCTCATCCAAAAAGGCCGAGGAATGTGAGATCTATATCGTGGAAGGTGACTCTGCGGGAGGTACCGTTAAGACCGCAAGAAACAGAAAGACTCAGGCTGTTCTTCCTTTAAGAGGAAAGATCCTTAACGTTGAAAAGGCACCTTTGGAAAGGATATTGTCAAATAACGAGATCAAAACCATGATAGCAGCCTTCGGATGCGGTATAGGAGATGATTTTGATATTGCCAAGCTTAGATATGACAAGATCATCATCCTTACGGATGCGGATGTGGACGGTGCTCACATTTCTACCCTTATGCTTACGTTTTTCTACAGATTCATGCCCGAACTAATCATGGAGGGCAAGGTCTACAGAGGAATGCCGCCTCTTTACAAGGTGGATTTTGAATCCGGCAGGAAAAAAGGAAAGGAATCGAAATACCTCTTCAATGATTTTGAACTGGAAAAATTCCGCAAGGAAGGTCATAAGATAGTAAACCTTCAGAGATATAAAGGTCTGGGAGAAATGGATGCGGATCAGCTCTGGGAGACCACTCTGGATCCTAACCAGAGAGTTTTGGCTCAGGTGTCTATTTCAGATACCGTGGAGGCTGATGAAGTAACTTCTCTTCTTATGAGCTCCAATGTTCCTCCCAGACGCGAATTCATTATGGCTGAAGCCAAATATGCAACTTTGGATATATAGATCAGTGAAAGTGAGTGTAACTCATGGCAGATAAAAAAGAGGCTCAGGTAAGTACGGCCGAGCTTATACAATTGGATTTTTCGGAGGAAATGAAGACCTCCTACAGAGATTATGCCGTTAATGTTATCATTGACAGAGCACTTCCGGATGTGAGAGACGGCCTGAAACCGGTTCAGAGAAGAATTCTGTATGCAATGACGGAATTGGGGCTGGACCCTAAAAAACCTCACAGAAAAAGTGCGCGTATCGTCGGTGATACCATGGGTAAATATCATCCCCACGGAGATTCCTCAATTTATGAAGCATTGGTACATATGTCCGAGGATTTTTCCCTGTCAATTCCTCTTATAGACGGACACGGAAATTTCGGCTCTCTTGACGGTGATCCTGCTGCCGCCATGCGTTATACGGAAGCAAGACTTTCGGAAGGCGCAATGACAATGCTGGAGAATCTTGATGATGATCTGGTGGATTACAAACCCAATTTTGATAATTCGGAAAAAGAACCCACCGTACTCCCTGCCTTACTTCCCAATCTTCTTATAAACGGTACCACGGGTATTGCGGTAGGTATGGCAACCAATATCCCGCCTCATAATGCGGGAGAGGTTATTGACGGTTGTATGGCATATCTGGATGATCCGGATATTACGATAGAAGAGCTTATGAGCTATATTCCCGGACCGGATTTTCCCACCGGAGGCATTATTGTAAATTCTGATGCGCTCCCCACACTTTATGAGACCGGCGAAGGTAAGATCAAGATCCGTGCCAAAACTCAGATAGAAAACGGCGATTACGGCAAAAAGAGTATAATCGTCACCGAGATCCCTTTCACAAGTTCGGGAAATAAGACCAGACTTGTGGAAAGTCTGGTGGATCTTATGAAGAATAAAACCTTCGAGGAGATATCCGACGTCAGGGATGAAAGCTCAAAGGATGTAAGAATAGTTATAGAAGTAAAGAAGGACAGGGATGTAGACAATCTCCTTAACGGACTGTTTAAGAAGTCTCCCCTGGAGGATACTTACACCGTAAACCTTTTGGCTGTAAAAGAACAGCAGCCCATTGTCTTTAATCTTAAGAGCCTTATCCGGGAGTTCATCGTATTTCAGGAGGAGATCTATACCAGAGAATACAAGACCCGTCTTGAAAAGGCCAAAAACAGGAATGAGGTTGTGGAAGGCCTGCTCAGGGCTACGGATGTGATCGATCTTATCATTGAGATCCTTCGAGGAAGTAATTCCATTAAACAGGCCAAGGACTGCCTTACCAAGGGTGTGACCAAGGATATCAGATTTAAGAGCGAAAAGTCTGAGAAGGATGCGGCAAAACTGGACTTTACAGAAAAGCAGGCAGATGCTATCCTGTCTATGCAGCTTTCCAGACTCATCGGACTTGAGATCAAAAAACTGCATGAAGAACAGGATATGCTGAATACAAATATCAAGGAATTCGAAAAGATCCTTTCTTCCGTAAAAGAATTGCACAAGGTTATAAAAAAGCAGCTTTCGGAATTCAGAAAGAAGTTCGGAACTCCCAGAAAGACCGACATTACGATGATGGAGCAGACCAACTATGTAGTTGAGGAAAGGATCGAGGATATATATGTCCTTATCGATAAATTCGGCTATACAAAGTCGGTTGATGCAACAGTTTATTCAAAAGCTTCAACAGAACAGTTGAAGGAATTCCTATATTGTATTAAAATGAAGAGTAATGACAGATTATGTGTGTTCACTGCCGAAGGAAATATGTATCAGGTAAAAGCATCACTGATACCTAGAGGCAAGCTTAAAGACAAGGGCACATTGATCCATCAGATGATACGTCTCGGTAAGGAAGATATAGTTCTTTATACAGGTTTTGAAGAATTGTTCGAATGCTCTTTGCTCTTTGCAACAGAGGGCGGATTTGTTAAGATAGTATCAGGAATAGAATTTGAAACGACCAGATTACAGGTGATGGCTACCAAGCTTGATGAGGGTGATAAGGTAGTGAACATCATCAAGCTCACTGCCACAGACATTCTTTCGGAAAACCGTAAGGTCATTATGATGACGAATTCGGGGCTTTCGCTGGGATATGCTCTGGAGGAGGTCGCAGAGTTTAAGAAGACCAGTCGTGGAGTTAAGGGTATAACCCTTGAGAAAAATGATAAGGTGGCACTGGCCACGGTAGTCACTCCTACGGACGAAAAGTTTGAATTTAAGGGGAAAGAAATACAGGTTAGAAAGATCAAAATAAGGAAACGCGGACTAAAAGGACAGAAGACTTCTCTATAAGGAGGAAGATTTATGGACAACAATAAAGTAATCCGAACATTGTGCAGCCGGTATTTTTGCGTTTACAGTGTAGATCTGGTAACGCATGCCTATGAAGAAGTATATGCGGGAGATTATATCAAAGCCCTGATTCCTCCCAGCGGAAATTCATACGAGATCCTTTTGGAGAAAGTCTTGCCCGAGATATATGAACAGTATCATGATGATGTTATGCAACTTAAGGATAAGGAGCACACCATCCGGGAACTTATGAATCTGGATTCCTTTTCCATAGAGTGCAATACCAAGATCATAGGCTGGATCAAGATCATCGTGATGGCGGGAGATCGTGACGAAAAGGGAGAGGTTAAGAACCTTCTGGTAGCGGGTCAGAACATAGATGTGGAAAAACAGGACGAGATAGAGGCCAGGGAAGAGATAAAGGCAGCCTATGTGGAAGCCAATCGTGCCAATGCCCAGAAGAATGACTTTATCTCCAAGATGAGCCACGATATCAGAACTCCCATGAATGCAATTATGGGAATGACTACCATTGCCATTAAGCACATCGATGACAGTGAGAAGGTTAAGTATTGTGTTGAGACAATAAACGAAGCGGGTAAACATCTGCTCGCTCTTATAAATGAAATTATAGATGTCACAAAGCTGGAAGCGGGGAATATAGAACTGGTAAGAGATCATTTCTCGGTTTCCGGGCTTGTTGATAATGTACTTAATATGATGACACCACTTTCTGATGCCAAGGAACAGATGCTGGTCCTTAACATGACGGGAGTTAATCACAAGTACGTTATCGGCGACAGAACAAGAGTGGAAGAGATACTTACCAATCTTGTGAGCAATGCAATAAAGTATACCTATGAAAAGGGATTGATCAGTATTGACATTACCGAGGAAAATGCTTCGGATGATGCTGCGGATTACATCTTTATAGTAAAAGACAGCGGCATAGGAATGAGCAAGGAGTTTCAGAAACACCTTTTTGAAGCTTTTTCCAGAGAAGATGATGAGTATATCTCCAAGTCCGAAGGAACAGGCCTCGGTCTGACCATTACCAAAAAGTATATCGAAGCCATGAACGGTCAGATATCCTTTAAGAGTGAAAAAGGACACGGAAGCGAGTTCTGTGTCAGGATCCGTCTGGAACTTCAGGACAGAAAAGAAGAGAGTTACTCTGATGAGGAAGAAGAGATAAAACTGGATTCTCTTGATTTCTCCGGTAAAAGAGCCCTTCTTGTGGACGATAACGATCTGAATGCGGAAATAGGAAGAGAACTGCTGGAAATGGCGGGATTGACCACCGAGAGAGCAGAAAACGGTGCAGATGCGGTAAATATGTTTACTACTTCACCATACAATCATTACGATATCATCTTTATGGATGTTATAATGCCCATTATGAACGGATATGATGCCACTACGGCCATCAGAGCTTCGGGACGTCCCGACAGTTCGGAGGTTCCGATCATAGCTATGACAGCAAATGCCTTTGCTTCGGACATCAGAGAGGCTTTTGAAGCCGGAATGAACGATCACATCGCCAAGCCTATAGATAACGAATATCTTGCAAAGGTACTTATCAAGTATCTTGGAGAAGAATAGGGACATAAGGAGAAGGCATGAAAAAAGTGATCACATACGGTACATATGACCTATTGCATGTGGGCCACATTAATCTTTTAAGACGGGCCAAGGAGCTGGGAGACTATCTTATAGTCGGGCTTTCCACCGATGAGTTTAATGCGGGAAAGCACAAGGAAGCCTATCACACCTATGAGGACAGAAAGATCATACTTGAGTCCATAAAGTACGTGGATGAGGTGATCCCCGAAGTTACCTGGGAACAAAAGATAGATGATGTGGTCAATAACAAAGTTGATATCTTTGTTATGGGCGATGACTGGAAAGGTAAGTTCGATTTCCTTAAGGACTATTGTGAGGTCATTTACCTGCCAAGAACTGCGGGAATATCAACCACAAAGATCAAAACGGATCTCCATGGTTAAGGAAAATACAGGGACATTCAAAAATTTTAAAAAAATATTATTTGTTTAGCTTAAGTTTTTTTTCACCCGTCCGATATATAAGATAGGAGCTGTGAGAAGTCCCAAACAAAAAGTAATGCAAAATTTATTATAAATCATGGAGGATGACACAATGAGAATTGATGCAATGTCTGGAATAGCTCAAATTTATCAGGCAAACGGCAAAATGAAAAAGGTTGATTCCGCCACAGCAATGTCAAAGGACAGTGTTCAAATTTCCGGTTTCGGTCGCGATCTGCAGATTGCCAAAGAGGCAGTAGCAGCCGCTCCCGATGTTAGAGAGGACAAGGTAGCTGAGATCAAAGCCGCTATGGCGAACGGAACATACAACGTTCCGATGAGTGCGCTGGCTGATAAGCTTTTAGCACAGTCTGAGCAGTCGATCAAATTCTGACGGAATTGGTAAATAAAGGCTATAACGCGCGGAATTTGGACCGGAGGTCCGGGTTCCGCGTGTTCCAAGTTTTTTAGGTGAATGCTATGGCAGGTTTGATGGATGACCTCATCTCGACCTTAAGAGATGAATTACAAATATATAAGGATCTTATTCCCCTTGCGGACAAGAAATCAAGTGTTATTATAGCCAACGATACCGAGGCCCTTTCGGAGATCACAGAAAAGGAACAGATAACGGTTGAGAGACTTAAGAGCCTTGAAAAAAAGAGGGAAGGGATCATGGCCAACATGAGAGTTGTTCTGAACAGGAAAAATTCGGAACTTAAGCTGGAAGAGCTTATCGAACTCATGGACAAGCAGCCGGAGGCCAAAACAAACCTGACAGAACTGAAGAAGTCGCTGAAAGAAACTCTTGACCGCCTGAAAACCTTAAATGAAAGAAATACAAAGCTTATAAACGAGTCATTGGAGATCTCCGAATATCACTTAAACATGATCAGATCTTCAAAAACCTATATCGGTAACAACTATACAAAAAAGGCCGGACAGTTTGATATGTCATCTATGATGACCGTCGGCTCGTTTGATGCGAAAAACTGATGAATTATAAAGTATCTGCGAAAGCGGATACTTTTTTTATACTTCGGGGTTAGGATTTGAAGTTCATAAGCCGATAAAATAGAATGTATAATACTATGGAAAGGAGGACACAGCATATGGGATTAATGTCGGCAATGTATACCGGAGTATCCGGACTTACCGCAAATCAGCGCGGACTTACAGTGGCAGGCCACAACCTTGCGAATGTTGAGACTGAAGGCTATGTTCGCCAGCAGATGGAGACCACGGATTCCTTTTACAGAACAGTGGGAACCAGCGCGTTATCACTGATGCAGACCGGTCATGGTACCGATGTGTCCACCATAAAACAGGTAAGAGACCAATTCCTTGATAAGACCTACAGGGAAGAGGTGGGAAGACAAAACTATTACAGACTTCAGTATGAATCAACAACTGAGGTTGAAGACATATTCGGAGAGACTGAAGGAGTTGCATTCCAGGATTCCATGGAGGAAGTCTGGGTGGCTCTGCAGGAAATGTGCAAGGAGCCGGACAGCATAGTTACACGCTCCAGCTTTATACAGACCGCAGTCAGCTTTATAGAAAGAGCCGAAGAGATCTATAAGCAGATAGGCGATTATCAGGTTAATTTAAATACGCAGGTTAAGAACTATGTTAACAGGATAAATGATATTGCCAAGGATATATATGACCTGAACCACAGTATACAGAAGATCGAGGCATCGGGCTTTGAAAATGCCAACGATCTGAGAGACCGGAGAAATCTTCTGGTAGATGAACTTTCAGAGCTGGTAAAGGTCAGCTACAAGGAAGATGCTACAGGAATAATGACGGTGTACGTGGAAGATTATGCCATGGTTACCGAGGATCTGGTATATCCCATTGATACAAGACCCATAAATGATGAGACTTCCATGATCGAGCCCTATTGGATAAATTACGATTCTGTAGACCTGTTCAAGTTTGACAGAGTGCCTTCAACAGAAGCAGATACGGATGTGGGAGCCCTTAAAGGACTTTTGATCGCCAGAGGTCAGAAGGTGGGAAGGTATACAGACATTCCCACAGAGCCAACAGAAGAGGATTTTACGGATGAAGCCGGATGGTTTGATCTCACATCTTATCAGGCAGCCATGAGAGACTATAAAGAAGAGGTGGAGGAATACAAGATATCCGTAGAGAGTTCCGTCTGCGTCAGCACACAGGCTCAGTTCGATAACCTTATCCACGGTATCGTCACCACCATTAACGATCTTCTTTGTCCCAACAAGGAAGTGGAGCTTACAGACGGTTCCAGGATAAAGATATTTGACGAAGAAAAGGCTTCAGTGGGAATGGATGAGAATGACACCCCCGGAGAGGCATTGTTCAACAGAAAATCCGTAGACAGATATACGGTTAAAGCAGTGGATATAGTTAATGACGACGGAACGGTAGAGCATAAGGAAGCCTGGGTGCTTAATGACGAAGATCCCACCAACAACTATTCGCTCTTTACCATAGGTGAGATCAAAGTAAACGACAAGCTCATGAAGAATCCTTCCCTGCTTCCCCTTTCGGATAACGGAGGAACGGGAGATTTCAGTATAGAGCTCTGTGAATCCCTTCTTTCCGCGTGGCAGGCTGAATTTGACACCATCTCTCCCAGCGACTACACCAAACAGAACTTTAACAGTTATTACACCGAGATGATCGGACTTCTGGGTACCAACGGACAGAAATACAAGAATGTATATAACAGCCAGGAAAATCTGGTAAACAGCGTGGAAAACCAAAGACAGGCAGTGCACGCGGTGGATTCCGATGAGGATCTCACAAACGTTATAAAATATCAGCAGGGTTACAATGCAAATTCAAGATTTATAAATGCAGTTAATCAGATGCTTGAACATCTTTTGAACACCCTTGGCAGATAAGGCTTTTGGTAATACGGAAAGGAAAAAGTATGGCATCAACATTTTTCGGACTTACAATAGGAACATCGGGATTGTTTGCATCCAAAACCGGGCTTAACACTACGGCGCATAACATATCAAATATTGAAACCGAAGGCTATACAAAACAGAATGTATCACAGACAGCGGACAGAGCCATTTCCACTCATAACAAGTACGGTATGCTGGGAACGGGCGTTAAAGTCATTTCCATTGAGCAGAGCAGAAGTCAGTATTATGATGAAAAATATCGTAATACCAATTCCGAAAACGGCTTGTATGGGGAACGATACTATTTCATGAAGGAAGTCGAAAGCTACCTTAATGAAATAGAACTGGAAGGTTTCACCACTTCCTTCGACAGCATGTACAATTCGTTGCAGGAGCTTTCAAAGGATGCTTCCAGCCTTACCGTAAGAACTCAGGTCTGCAACTATGCACAGTCTCTTTGCGAGTACTTTAATTCTCTTTACACAAATCTTCAAAGCATACAGGATGAGTGCAACTATGAGATAAAGAACCAGATACAGAAGGTAAATTCCATCGCCAATCAGATAGCTACCATAAACAAGCAGATAAATACCGTGGAAGTGGGCGGAGAAAATGCCAATGACCTGAGAGATCAGAGAAATCTTCTTGTGGATCAGCTGTCGGAGATAATCAATGTGGAGACCACCGAAAGAGAGATGGGTACCGACGGACTTAAAGCCTATGTGGTAAAGGTGGACGGAAATACATTGGTGGATACATATGAAGTAAACACTTTGGAATGCGTGCCCAGAGAGGACCGGAGAAACCTTTGCGACCTCGACGGTTTATATGACATATATTGGCTGAACGGCGATCAGCTGCATCCAAGCAGCGGAACAATGGCCGGGAGCCTTAAAGCTCTCTTTGAAGTCCGGGACGGAAATAACCTGGAGGATCTTAAAGGATATGCGGACGAGATCATTCAGGGAGAAACCCAGATCAAAGTGACAAGGACCAACATAAACAATACATCCGATCTTAATATTCCCACAAACGGTGCACTAAGGATCGGAAACGGTTATTATTCATACACTTCCTTCGAGGCCAAGGTAGACGATGAAGGAAATTACGAGTATGTGTTCCAGCTTGCGGAGCCTACCAGAAGAAACTATGATCAGGATGTGGTCGTCAGCATAGGCAGTGACGTGGATTACAAGGGTATTCCCTATTACATGGCTCAGCTTAACCAGTTTATACGTACCTTTGCCGAGGAATTCAATAACGTTCATCGTGAGGGCCAGAGCCTGGACAATGAAACAGACATATCCTTCTTTACGGGATACAATAAGGTTACCGGCGAAGAATATGCACTGGGTACCTTTAATAATACAACGGATACTGATGTTACGCTGATCACTTCGGACAGGACCGAAGAATCCACTTCCTATTATATGCTTACAGCCGAAAACTTCAGGGTAAGGAATGTGGTAATAGACAATCCTTCAATGCTTGCCACCACCACAAATCTGGTGGACGGCGTCAGCGGTAATGACATTACGGAAAAACTCATTGCCTTAAAGGGTGATGTGAACATGTTCAAGCAGGGTGATCCCGCCTCCTTCCTTCGTACACTTGTGGCGGAAGTAGGTATAGATACCAAGGCAAGTAAGGACACATCGGAGAGCCAGAAAAATATCCTTAAATCGGTTTCAAATCAGAGACTTTCCGTTTCCGGCGTAGATTCGGATGAGGAGGCAATGTCCCTGATACGTTACCAGGAGGCTTATTCCTTAAGCGCAAAGGTGATTTCCGTTATGCAGCAGATATATGATAAATTAATTAATGAAACGGGAGTTTAGTTTTGGTGAAAAGATGCCGATAATCCTATAAGATAATAATAGTGCATAAGGTCAGACACGGAGGTTATTATGAGAATTACAAACAAGATGATGACCAACAATGCGTTGTACAACATCAACACCAACAAAAATCTTCTGGACAGACTTGAAAATCAGTATTCATCCGGAAAGAAGATCACAAGACCCTCGGATGATCCCATCGTAGCGGTGAGAGCACTTAAGTTCAGAACAAATCTTACGGAAATAGAGCAATATACCGAAAAGAACATTCCGGATGCTCTCAACTGGATGGAAGTGACCGAAGGATCACTGGATACCATAAACTCCATTATTTCATCCATGAATACATATTGCAATCAGGGAGCCAATGACTATCTGACAGCAGAGGACAGAAATTCCATTGTCATCAATCTCCAGCAGTATGCCAACCAGCTCTATCAGGAAGGTAATACGAATTATGCCGGAAGATATGTATTTTCGGGATATAAGACGGATACCTCGCTGGTATTCAATGAAGATACCGAGGATGTACTTTACAGGATCTCGGAACCTCACACAGGGGAGGAACTTGAAATAGTTACAGTTATTTCCGGAGGTGTCAATATAGACGATCTGGATCTGGCTAACGATAATTATTCAAGCGAATGGGATGCTCTTTATCCCAATATGCCTTCCACCAACAGCGTTTACAGACTTGCACTTGCCTATGACGATCTGGACGATGTCATTCCGGAGATCACCTATACGGATCCTTCCGGAACAGTGCACAGTACCGTTAACGGAACGAATTTCGCTGCCAACGGTCTTACGGTAACATCCCATTCCGTATCGGACAAGGATGCTTATACAGTGTCCGATGAAGAGATAAATTTCATTAAGGAGACCGGAGAACTGATCATCGGAAAGACCATATACGAGCAGATGCAGAAATCTTCGGATATTAATATCACCTATGAAAAGACCAAGTTTGAGCAGAATGACTTAAGACCCGAACATTATTTCGATTGTGATACAAAAGAACTGGCAACGGGAAAAGAAATAAGTTATACTAAAAAAGAGCAGCCCATCCGTTATGAAGTGAACTTCAATCAAAAGCTTACCATTAACACTCAGGGATGCGATGCTTTTACATCGCGCATAGACAGGACCATCACTGAGATCACGGATGCGGTCCAGGCCGTTGCGGACATAGAAGATCAGCTGACTCAGGTGGATAAGATGTTGGCAGATACCAGATATTCCGAGGACAGGATAAAGAAACTCAAATCCATCCGTGAACAGTTGGAATCCGAATACACCTTGAGAACGGCACTTATGACAGATGCTTTTCAGAGAGGTATAACGATCACGGCAGACGAACAGGAAAATACAAATGTATGTGTTGCCGATCTGGGCGGTCGTTACAAGAGACTGCTGCTCACCCAGAGCAGACTTGAAGACCAGGCTACGGACTACGAAGAACTGCTTTCGGAAAATGAAGATGCGGATCTTGTGGACACAATAGTAAAGTATCAGTCGGCCAAGACTGTATATGATTCGTCTCTTAACGCAACATCACAACTGGTTAGATCATCACTTTTAGATTACATTTCTTAAATCAGGGAGGATTTACAAATGCTTGTAAAAACACGTTATTTTGGAGAAGTCGAGCTTGATGACAACAAGATCCTGACATTTGATCGCGGCCTCATTGGCTTTGAAAATCTCCGCAGATTTACTCTCATTTACAATAATGAGAACGGAAAAGACACTGCCATCGAATGGTTGCAGAGTGTTGAAGATCCCGCAATGGCATTGCCGGTGATCATGCCCTCATCCGTACTTACGGATTACAACCCCGAGGTTGAAGACGAGCTTTTGGCGCCTCTCGGAGAATTGGGTCCCGATACTGTATGTGTATTTGTTACTCTTACTGTACCTTCGGATATCACAAAAATGTCTGTAAACTTAAAGGCTCCCATCATCATCAATTCCGAGACAAGAAAAGGCTGTCAGGTAATTGCAGAGAGTGATCACCCCGTTAAGTTCAACATTTATGATGTGATCCAGAAGAAAAAAGAAGAAAAGGGGGAGTAGACAATGCTGGCGTTATCTAGAAAAACAGGCGAATCTATCGTCATTGGAAATGATATAGAAATCACGGTTTTGGATATCAGAGGAGACCAGGTAAAACTCGGTATAAACGCTCCCAAGTCCGTACCCATTTACAGAAAAGAGATTTATGTTCAGATCCAGGAAGCAAACGTTGAGGCTGTAAAGGAAAATATCAATCCCAACGATCTGGCAAAACTTTTATAAAAAAAATTACAGAGCTTGATAAAGGCTCTGTTTTTTTATAAAAAATTTATATTTTTGTATTAACATTTGTGGTCCATGATCCGATACATTATACAGAGAAAAGATTTTTATGAAGAGATCTAATATTACGGAGGGAGAAGACATGGGAATCGATAAGATCAATACAGGTAATCAGGTATACAGCAGTAACAAAACAACGATCAAAGCACCTGAAGCAAGTAACGTAAAGGCCGTAAAGCGTGAGCCTGAAAGCAAGCCCGGGCAGGATGTTAAAGTAAGGGAAAAACAGCCTTCCGTTAATCAGAGGATCGAGGAGCAGACCCGGGAAAACATTGAAAACAGCAAGAAAGTAAAAAATGCGATAGCCGAGGTCAATAAAAAAATGAATCAGAAAACACGTTGCGAATTCTCTTATCACGAAGATACAAAACGTGTTTCCATCAAGGTGATCGATTCGGAAACGGAAGAGGTCATCAGAGAGATACCTCCGGAGGAAACTCTGGACATGCTTTCCAAAATGTGGGAAGTGGCAGGTATCCTTATAGACGAACAGAGATAGTTATCCTGGCAGCTATTAACCTGAACGCAAGGATGCGAATAAACAAAAAAGGAATTTGGAGGTAAATAATATGGGTATTGGATTATCCGGTATGATCTCCGGTCTTGACACCGATTCCATCGTTGAAGCAATGGTGGGCGGACAGACCGCGAAGAAAACAAAATTGGACAACAAAGCAACCCTGAACAAGTGGACCACCACTGCATGGTCGGATCTTAATAAGAAGATCTATTCTTTCTATACAAACCATGCATCAAAGCTTCGTTTAAAGAGCTCCTATCAGACCAAGGAGGCAGAGAGCAGCAACGAATCCAAGGTAAAGGCCACTGCTTCATCTACTGCGGCTATCGGTCAGCACACAGTTAAGGTGACGGGACTTGCAAGCTCACAGTTCGTTACGGGGGCGAAGCTAAACGGAACCTACACCACGGAAACAAGAATACAGCAGTTGGATAACGAGGGTGGCAAGCAAAGACTGGTAGGACAGACCATTACCTTCAAGAGTAAGGTCGGAACCGATGAGGAAGCATCCAAGACCATTACTGTTGATAATAATACCAAGATCAAGGATATCATTTCCGCAGCCAGGGAAGCGGGTATCACTGCCAGTTATGATACCAATCAAAAGAGATTCTTCTTCAGCTCCGAGGACAGTGGTGAGGATTACAAATTTACCATTACCTCCACAGCTGTTTCGAGTACATATGCCAATGCTAAGAACGAGCTTACGAACATAATCGATCCCGGTACCCTGATAGAAGATACGGATAAGACGGCTTATGAAAATGCAATAAATACGATCTTGGGAGCAAGCTCCGAAGATATTGAGGCAGCATTGCAGGAAAACTTCGGTGCTACGGATACCACCAATAACACCGACGATCAGATAGCTGTATATAATGCCATTCAGACCATTAAGGAACTTGCGGCATCCGGTCTTACGGATGCAGATGAGATCACCGCTTCCAACAATAATGTGATCAGTAAGGTTGAAGCATACAAGAATGCGATGGGCAATCAGAATGAGAGCGCCAGCCTTGCAGGTCTTGGACTGGGAGAAGGAGTTACCGGAGAAAACGTTTCCGAAACTTCTTCAGGGAGCATGGTTGTAACCGCAGCAAAGGATGCTACGGCGATCGTTGACGGTGCTACGATGACATCCTCATCCAACACCCTTGTGGTAAACGGTCTTACACTTAATCTCATCAACAGCACCTACAACGAATCCACAGGAGAATATGATGAGGTTACGGTTACGGTAGGAAAGGACACCAAGTCCACCTATGACCTGGTAAGAAATGCAATTAAAGAATACAACAGTCTTATCGAAGAAATGTCAAAGCTCTATTATGCAGATTCTGCAAGAGGCTATGAGCCTCTTACGGCAGAGCAGAAAGAGGCTATGACGGATGATGAGATAGAACAGTGGGAAAACAAGATCAAGGGTTCTCTTTTAAGAAGAGATACCACACTGGGAAGTCTCATGAGTTCTATGAGATCGGCTTTACAGAGTACTTATACCGACAGTGAGGGAAAGAAATTTTCACTTTCGACTTACGGTATTGTTACCGGTAATTATACAGAGCGCGGAAAACTTCACATTTATGGTGACAGTGAAGATGCCATATTTGCTGCCGATGAAGACAGACTTAAAGCGGCATTGGACGAAGATCCCGATAAGGTAATGGAAGCCATGAGCGGCATCTTCTCAAATCTTTACACCACACTTACAGAAAAATGTGCAAAGACCAGCATATCCAGTGCACTTACGTTCTACAATGACAAGCAGTACACTTCGGACCTTAAGAGGTACCAGAGTGACCTTGATGAAATAAATGACAGGATCGATTCATTGAAGGACAGATATTATAAACAGTTTACAGCGATGGAAAAGGCTCTTTCCGAGCTTCAGAGTAAACAGGCGTCCCTGGGACAGATGCTCGGGACATCAGTGTAACCGACTAATCAGTGTGTGCAAAAGCATAACACGAAGAAACGGGCCGCGGAGCGGCTTATGACAAATATCGGAGGATAAAAAAATGGCTATGAACGCAGCAACACTCTATCAGGGAACAAAAGTTAATACGGCATCTCCCGCCGAACTCACGTTGATGCTTTATGAAGGAGCTATCAAGTTCTGTAACATCGCTCTTCTCGGTTTCGAGACCAACGATTACGAAAAAGTAAATAACAACATAATAAAGGTTCAGAACATCATTACAGAGTTCCGTGCAACATTGGATTTTAAGTATGAGACAGCCAAGGATTTCGATCTCATCTATGAGTACATCAACAATCTTCTTATCCAGGCAAACATTAAGAAGGAAAAGGAAAGCTTGGAGAAAGCTCTGGGACAGATCCGTGAAATGAGAGATCTCTGGAAAGAGATAATGAAGCAGAATCATATGTATGTTCGATAAATTTAAACGGAGATAAGATGGAAGAAAGACTTGATCTTGGCGGATACTTACGTGTAATGCAGGATGTTCTGATAAGAAAGAAGAAGGTCCTTACCTCCATATACGAAGCCACAAAGGAGCAGGAAACTGCTTTGGCCGGTGAACTTGTGGATGATAAAGCGTTTGATGCCGCAATGAATAAAAAAACCAAACTGATCGAAGATCTTACGGAAATGGATCAGGGGTTTCAGGTAATTTATGACAGGATCTCTCTGGAAATCAAGGAAAAAGGCAAGGAGCATGCGGATACCATCCGCAGGCTCCAAGCTTTAATTCAGGAGATCACAGATCTGAGCGTTACGGTTTCGGCTCTTGAAAAAAAGAACAAGGATGCGCTGGACAAGAAGGTGGATGAACTCAAAAAGGGCAAAAAGAACTTTAAGGTCAGTCGCCAGACAGCAGACAAGTATTACAAGAGCATGAACGGACTCAATGCGGTAACGCCTGTTTTTTTGGATGAAAAGCATTAGGGTCTGATGCATTATAAATGAAGTATAAACTGTTTTAAGGAGGATTGCCATGAAAACGAAGAAGATCATCTCACGGATCATTGCCGCAATAATACTTGTGGTCATGGTTACCGGGATAAAAGCGGATAACGGAGTATTTGCTTCGGGAACCGTGGCAGTGCCTGAAGGCAACATTGTGATCGATTACGATATGGAATCGGTCATCATTGATGAAACGTCTCTTGATTCAAGTGAAAGAGATACGGTCATTTATTTCACAGATATTTACACCAATGATATTTCCAAGTGGTATTGCTGTGAACTCAGGGACAATGTGGCAAAATTTGATTTTTCCTGGGCACGTACCAATGCGGATGTAAAGATATATATCTGCGGTGATTATCACACAAAGATATCCAGTATAGTATTGCAATGGCAGGAAACACTGACCGTAAAATATACGGGAACACTTCTTGCAACGGATATTACAGATGCGGAAAGCTGGAAAGCAAAATACGCCGAGGCAGCCTATGCAGATCATTTCGGTGAAGATACCGGTTATTTCATCTTCTCTATGAAAGTAAACAACAGGGAACAGACTTATCTGGACTTTGAGAATATAGAATGGCGCAAGGGTACCAACGGAAACTGGCATGATTATTCCGAACTGGATCCCCATGAAATGGAGATCAGGGGCGGAGCACTGGAATTCAGGATAAAATCAGTAAGTCAGGAAGCGGATCCTTTGGGAATAGGTAACAGACATTCATCCGTTACCAGATACACCCTTGCAAAGATACTTCCCGGTCCCATAGTGAATATCACTTATACCGACGGAACAGTAAATATCAAGAACGGTCAGGAGTTCTCCCTTGACGGAGAAAACTGGACATTGATCCCTGCCTATGCCACCAACGGTACCACTACAGAGGAAACGGTACCTTCAAGTGACAGGCTGCTGGCGATAGAGCCCATCACTACCAAGGCAAGAGTTACAAAATTCCTTGCTCAGAAGGCTCTCGGACTTACCAGCTCCTCAGCTATTACAAGCGCTCAAACCATCTATGTGAGAAATGCGGGATCCCAGAGAGCTGCGGCCAGCCGTATAACAGAGGTAACGATCCCCGCTACAGGAACAATATCCGATGCGGAGTTTGACAATATCACAGTGGATTATGTTTCTTCCAAATCAGGTAACGGTGGTATTCAGGTGTCTAATGCCAATGACAGTGATTTTCAGGTGGCAGTTATCACACCCAAGGACGCTGAGAGATATGGCCTAACAGGATTCCCGGATCCCGGGGATGCAGTGCTTACATCTTCCTTCCCGGAACTTCCGGTTACGAAGATGGCATGGACCACTTTAAAGGCAAACAGTTATACAAAGATAGCCTACAGCAGGGCTATAAGCGGATCCATAGTAGTTGTGAGAAAGACGGGCACCAAGGAAGCACTTCCTTCTCCTTACATGATCTGTTCACCCAGCCTTGATTACAGCGAAGCTTTGACCTATGCATCCATTTCAGGATCCGCAAAGCTTGGCTATACATTAACCGCCAACCCCAGCAGCAATATGCTGGCCAAACTGAATTCCGACCCCGATTCCTTTGACATCAAGTGGGAATATGCAAGTTCCAAGAATGCCACTACATGGACAGAGATCGATGGCGTAGGTAATTCCAGAACCTTAAGCATTTCCGATTCCGTTCCCGACGGAGCATCTTACGAATCGGTTTATGCACAGACTCACCTTAAGTACGTTCGTGTAACCATTACCTATAACGGCAGATCGGTAACAAGTACGGCGGTAGGTTTTGTAAATTAATGAGATATAATATATAGATAAGATCCCGGACAGAGATTGTCCGGGATCTGTTTTATTTCGTATCAAAAAAATAAATCGATTTTGCACAATTAGTTTTGAAAAATTTAATTGAATCGGATAAGGGAAAATGATAGAATCACCTTAAGTTACAAGTTGTGTAAAGTGTTGCGAGGCTGTATGCCTCAGAAAGTATTTTAGGAGGAAAGATCATGAAAGCAATCATTATCTGTGCATCTACACACCATGGCAACACACGTAAGGTGGTTGACGCCATTTCAAAGGAATGCGGCGTAGAGGTGATCGATGCGGTTACGGTTCACGAGAAAGACCTGAGCGAGTATGACCTGATCGGTTTTGCATCGGGCATATACGGAGCTAAATTCCACAGGACGGTGGTGGATTTTGCCGCTAAGAACCTGCCAAAGGATAAGAAGATATTCTTCATTTCCACAAGTGCTATGAATATGGATTTCACCAAGTCCATGGCAGGCGGCCTGGAAGGCAAGAATGCCACGGTAGTGGGAAAATTCTCCTGCAACGGCTACAACACCTTCGGCCCCTTCAGGCTGGTGGGCGGAACTTCCAAGGGACGTCCCAATGAGGAAGACCTTAAGAACGCAGTGGAGTTCTATAAAAATATGGTAAAATGAGCCTTTGGGAATGAGCCTTTGGGGACGGGGTTAGGGGTTCATTTTTCGGCGCAAAGCGCCAAAAAATGAACCCCTAACCCCG
>JAEEWS010000080.1 GCA_016287765.1 Lachnospiraceae bacterium | reverse complement strand
GGGTTAGGGGTTCATTTTTCGGCGCAAAGCGCCAAAATGAACCCCTAACCCCGTCCCCAAAGGCTCAAAAAGTGAACCACCAACCCCGTCCCCAAAGGTTCATTTCTCTTTACGTTGCTTTTAAGTTGTGCTATATTAAGGACAATAACAAACGATCAGGGAGGAAACCTAAATGAAGCTTCTTGAAGACAGGATCAGGAAAGACGGTATTGTTAAAGAAGGCAATGTATTAAAGGTAGACAGTTTTATCAATCATCAGATGGATGTAAATCTTTTTGACGAGATGGGAAAGGAATGGAAGAGACTGTTTGCGGATAAGCCCATCAACAAGATCCTTACCATCGAAGCATCAGGCATAGGTATAGCCTGCGTGGCTGCAAGATCTTTTAATGTGCCTGTGGTATTTGCAAAGAAAGCGCAGAGCATCAATATCGACGGAGATGTTTATTCATGCAAGATTGAAAGCTTCACCAAGAAGAGGATATACGATGTTATAGTATCCAAGAAATTCTTAAGTAAAGAGGATCACGTCCTTATCATAGACGATTTTCTGGCAAACGGCTGCGCAGTGCTGGGACTTCTTGACATAATAAAGGAAGCGGGAGCCACTGTGGAAGGAGTGGGCATAGCTGTTGAAAAGGGTTTCCAGCGCGGCGGAAAGCTCATCCGCGATATGGGACTGCAGGTGGAGAGCCTTGCCATAGTGGAGTCCATGGATGCTGCCACAGGAGAGATAGTGTTCAGGCACTAGTACATCGGTCTTAAATAACCGGACTAATGCGAAGAACGCTTGACACAAAGTAATTTTTAAGAAGTGTTTGAGTAAAAATTAGGTTGACATAAGCCTGTTTTTAAGTTAAATTTAAAGCTAACTTAGAAACGGGCTTTGTTTTTTTGGGAGATAATATGGCTAAGAAAGTAAGAATGATGGACATCGCCAAAAAGATCGATGTCAGTGTTGTAACTGTATCCAAGGCACTCACAGGACAGAAGGGTGTCAGCGAAGAAGTGAGAAATAAGATCATACGTCTTGCGGAAGAGATGGGCTATGAAAGGCCCGGAGAGTCAAGGGGACCTTCCAAGAGTTATAACATAGGCGTAGTGGTTCCGGAAGGGTACATCACCAAGTATGAGACCTTTTATTGGGAACTTTATCAGGCAATAAACACTTCTGCCGCAAGAGAGAACAGTTTTGTGATGCTGGAGATAATCTCAAGCGCTGATGAGAACGAAGGCAATCCTCCCAAGCTTTTAAGGGAGAGCAAGGTGGATGCTCTTATTGTGATGGGTGCCATGAAGACTTCCTATCTTAAGATGATCAGGGCGCATTATGCCACTCCCACCGTATTTCTGGATTTCTACGATTCCGAGATCCAGGAGGACAGTGTGATCTCCAACAGCTTTTACGGAGCATATGCAATGACCAACTATCTTCTTGCAAAGGGGCTTAGGAAGATAGCTTACGTTGGAACTCCCATGTCCACGGAAAGTATTACCGACCGTTATCTGGGTTACTTAAAGGCGCTTATGGAAAAGGGGATTGAAATAAGAAAGGACTGGGTCATAGACGACCGTAACATGGATCGTGTTATGTACAATGAGCTGGAGCTGCCTGCGGAAATGCCCGAAGCCTTCGTGTGCAACTGCGACATGACTGCCAGCAAGATCATTGAAGCCCTTTCACAAAAGGGGATCTCCGTACCCAAGGATGTGGCAGTTACCGGTTTTGATGATTTCCTTCATCCCGGTCTCTGCATAATTCCGCTTACAACTTATGCGGTAAATATGGAAGGCCTGGCTGACTCTGCCGTCAGAAATATCCTTAAAAAACTTAACGGCATAGAGACCAACAAGGGCATACATCTTATCGAGGGCAGGCTCATCACAAGAGACAGTGCCTGATGAAAACCGCATAATACAAGGGCCTTGGCGGTCTAAGGCCCTATACGGATAGTCATTTTCAAAGGAATGCAAAAAAAAATAAAAATAATGCTTGCTTTTTTTGAAAAATGATAGTATTATATCTCGGTGCCCTGAAGCAATGAAGGGCAACCTGATAAAATCGGGGTGTGGCTCAGTTTGGCTAGAGCGCCATCTTAGGGAGGTGGAAGTCGCAAGTTCGAATCTTGTCACTCCGATTAAACAGGCAGTTCCTTTCGGAACTGCCTGTTTTTTTTTGATGAGCCTTTGGGGACGGGGTTAGGGGTTCACTTTTTGACACCCGGGGACGGGGTTGGTGGTTCACTTTTTGAGCCTTTGGGGACGGGGTTAGGGGTTCATTTTTCGGCGCAAAGCGCCAAAATGAACCCCTAACCCCGTCCCCAAGGCTCATTATTTTTTTAAGTCGATGTACATAGCGGGCCGCACACCAATGTATGTAGATCCCGTCAACATGCCCGTACACCGGTAATCGGTACCGTCCCACTCGGCATCGGCACTCGCTCCGCCGGAACAGGCCATACGGGTCCACCAGAAGCAGACATCTTCGCCTTCGGCAGTCTGATATAGGGTATATAATCTGACGCCTTGTGCCACTGCATATGCTGTCGCCGTACATCGCCGTTTAAGGTCCACTTCTACGCGATCGCTGCTGAATCCGTATGCCGTATTTCCAAGGTCTTTGTAAGACAACAGGAACAACCTGTCTGTCGTATCTACCCCGCCTTCGGTGCCAAACCTAGGATTATCTTCATTCTTTAACCTTTTTGTCTTTATAAGGCGAATTTCCTCCTTATTAAAAGCAGCATTCAGAAAATCTTCATTCAACCATTTCCTAAGCGTACAATCCGCCCAGGTTATCTTGTCTTTCACTTCATGATATTGCTTTGCATCAAGTGCATACTTGCTCATTACATAGAGTTCATTGTTCTTGTTGGATAAAACTATCCATTCGATAGGCTCTGCCCCGTTGGTAAGATCATTATCCTGTTCGTAGGATCCGAAAGTAAAGGTGTCACCGGTCTTCAGCTTAGCAAGCTTTGCTATCATGGGATCGGCTGTGGGCGTTGGCGTGCGGGTGGGCTTCGGTGTCCATGTGGCTGTGGGAACAGGTGTGGCGGTGGATGTAGGGATCAGGGTCGGTTCAGGTGTGTCTGTAGGTACAGGTGTATAGGTGGGAGCAGGTGTAAATGTAGGTGCAGGCGTATCTGTCGGGACAGGTGTAAATGTAGGTGAAGGCGTATCTGTCGGGGCAGGTGACGTGTCACTTACGGGCTCCGGCTGCAGGCATATTGCCGGGCGTATTCCCATATGTGCATTATCGGGAAACCCCAGAAGGCTCACCTGACCGTTGCCGTTCACGCCACCGGTTTCCGTGTTGATGATACCGGGCATTCGGATCCACCAGATGCACCCCGGCAGACCGTCTTCATTCAGATCATTGCCCTCTATTGAGTATTCGCATTTTCCACGAGCATAAACAGACAAGGTACAGCGGCGCTTAATATCATAGTCTCTGAAATCATCCGAAAAACCGTATGCAGGATTCACCACATCATCATAGGATAAGAGAAATACCCTGTCTATCGTATCATTACCGCCGTCAAGACCGTTTTTCCGGTTTTTGCCGTTTGTAAGCGCCATTGGTTTTATGTGGCTTCTTTCATCTTCGGAAAACGCTTCCTTAAGAAAATCTTCATTCAGCCATTTGCGTAAAGTGCAGCTCTCCCAAGTCGCTTTCACATACTCGTCGTTATAGGACTTAACTTCAAGAGCATATTTGCTCACAATGAACAATTCGCCCGCCTCATTGGAAAGGACTTTCCATTCTATGGGCTCCTTACCGTTGCTTAAGTCATTATCCTGCTCATATACACCGAACAGAAAGGAATCGCCCGGTTTAAGGTCGGCCGGTTCCGGCGTAGGAGTCGCTGCGGGTGTATATGTTGGAGTCAGTACGGGCGTTAATGCAGGAGTGAATGTGGGTGCAGGTATGCCTGTATCCTTTGGATCGTTCTTCCCCTTCCTGCCGTTACAGGACCTGACAAATAGCAGAAGCAGAAGGATCAGCAACAGGACCGCGATAATGACGATGGTCCTGCGTATCGTTTTATCCTTTTCCTTCTTCTTTTTTTTCTGCCCGTTTTCCTTCAGATCTTCCAATGAAGCTCCATCAGGTATTGTATTCATAGTCTTATTCATGTCTTCATTCTTTTTTTCCATACAGTACCTTCTTTCCGTGCTGAAATATATGCAAATTGTAGATTATTTATCTTGCTGTTGTCAATAATTTTCAGAAAATTTTAATATATTATGAGCCTCGGGGACGGGGTTATGGGTTCACTTTTTGAGCCTTTGGGGACGGGGTTATAGGTTCACTTTTTGACACCCGGGGACGGGGTTAGGGGTTCATT